>NZ_FNGR01000084.1:0-1894 GCF_900103045.1 Ensifer sp. YR511 | reverse complement strand
TGGCGCAGACTATCTGCTGTCGGAGAAAGCACTGCTCGGCGTGTCCTTCCATTACGACCGGATGACCGACCCGACCGACGAGGATGCGGAGCTGTCCGGCAATGGCTGGCTGGCGGGTCCTTATGCCTCCTTCGAGCTCGGCAAGGGCATCTTCTGGGATACCAGCCTGCTTTATGGCGGTTCGTCCAACACCGTCGACGTGAATGCCTTTGACGGCACATTCGACACCCACCGCCTGCTGCTGGACACCTCCGTCAAGGGGCACTGGCTGCTGGACGATGCAACCGTGTTTACGCCGGGGCTACGGGCTGTCTACTTCTCCGAGGCGGTTGACGACTATGGGGTTAAGAACGGTACCGGCGACATCGTGGATTTGCAGGGCTTCGTCGAAGAGCAATTGCGGGTAAGTCTGAAAGCGGAGATTGCCCGGCAGTTCAGCCTCGAGAACGACATGACGCTGACACCCAAGATCGCCGGCACGCTCGGCTACTCTGGGCTTGATGGCGCAGGCGTTTTCGGCTCGCTTTCGGCCGGGCTGTCACTAAAAACCGCGGAGAGCTGGTCGGTTGACACCGGTCTGCTATTCAACATCGAAGGCGACGGTGAGACATCTGCCGGCGCAAAGGTTGGTGTCAGTGGACGTTTTTGAATAATGGGGGATCAGGCATCGCTACTGCATCCAATCTCTTGAAGCGATCGACCGCCATCGAACCTGTTGCCCGACGTTGACATTGGTAGCCCGAATTTTGGCGCCTTCAGTAGTGTCCCGTAGGGTTTCATCGAGGCAGCGGTCGCAATGGGCGACCTTTGCGCTTTCGTCTTCGACGAACCGTGTACGGCGATCCTCTGTGACGTTCGGGCAAATCTCTATTCCTGTGCGAAGTCGGTCGTTCCGGTCGACCAACAAGACAACGTCTGCGGCGTCGGCCGACGCGGCCGCGCCTCTTGATCCCATTGCGACACCGACATCGGCCGCCGCGAGAGCTGGCGCGTCATTGACGCCGTCGCCAACCATCATAACGGGTCCGTTCTTCCGCTCTGTAAGGACGACCAGCACTTTCTGATCTGGTAAAAGTCCGAACGAAGTCCGTCGAGCATCTCGGACGCTTCCGCACGCACCGGATCGGCCATCACGATATGCCCTGCCAAGTTATTATCGATCGCGACGGCAACGACGACCGACCAACAAGCACTGTTCCTTCGTCTCCCCAAAGCCAGTTTTTCAAGCGATGCCTTATCCGACCGGCCTCGCACGCCGCAATCGATCAATGGCTCTATCCGACAGCGTTTTCGGCCCACGGATTGCGGTCAGGCTATCTGACCGAGGCGGCCAATTGCGGCATTCCCCTCCCTGATGCGGGAGATCCTAACTGAAGTGCAACACGCCGGTTTTCAGGGTAGGGGTTCAGCCTCCCTCTTGCAAATGTGCCCGGAACACTTCGGCGGGTTGTTCTGTAGTCGAGGCACTTTCTCGGCTGGTCGTTGAGATGGCGAGCAAGCTGGATGAGCTTGCGTTGCGACACACCTGCAAGGTCGGTATCGCTGGGCATGAAGCGGCGGATGCGCTTGTTGGCGTTTTCCACCGCACCTTTCTGCCACGGCGCGCTGGGGTCGCAGAACCAGCTCCGCGCGCCGATGCCATCTTCCAAAGCCCTGAAGCCGGCAAACTCCTTGCCGCGATCAAAGGTGAAGCTCTGCCGGGCAAAGGCTGGCAAGGGAGAGAACGTTTCGATGATGTTGTCCATGATCGGCCGCGAGTGGCGGCTCTGGTTCTTGATCATGACGGTGTAGCGGCTCTTGCGCTCGATCAGTGAGGTTACGTTGGCGTTGCCCAAATCACGTTGGAAGATCAACAAGTCGCCTTCCCAATGCCCAAACTGCGAACGATCACCAA
>NZ_FNGR01000006.1:0-325717 GCF_900103045.1 Ensifer sp. YR511 | reverse complement strand
CGGCGGCCAGTTCCGGCAGGGCGGCGCGAGGGCCGGAGGCCGGACTGAGACCGGGACTGGGTGCTGAGGCGGCGGTCAGGTCATGCGACATAGACATATCTCCGCCGGCTCCAGGCCTGGATCGAGTTGATGAGGAGCAGCATGGCAAACGAGATCGCCAGCATGACAGCGGCAATTGCTGTCGCAGCCGCATAGTTGAACTCTTCGAGCCGGATGACGATCAGCAGCGGCGCGATCTCCGAGACATAAGGCAGGTTGCCGGCGATGAAGATCACCGAGCCGTATTCGCCGACACCGCGGGCAAAGGCGAGCGCAAAGCCGGTGAGGCCGGCTGGCAAGAGCCCCGGCAGCAATACCCGGCTGATCGTCTGGAAGCGGCTGGCGCCAAGGGTGGCGGCAGCTTCCTCCACTTCCTTGTCGATCTCCTCCATGATCGGCTGCACGGTCCTGACGACGAAGGGCAGGCCGACGAAGATCAGGGCAATGACGATGCCGGCCGGGGTGAAGGCGATCTTGATGCCAAGTGGTTCCAGGAACTGGCCGATCCAGCCGTTCGGGGCATAGAGCGTCGTCAGCGCAATGCCGGCAACCGCGGTCGGCAGCGCAAACGGCAGGTCGACCATGGCGTCGATCACCCGTTTGCCGGGGAACCGGTAGCGCACCAATACCCAGGCGAGGATGACGCCGAAGACGAGATTGATAACGGCAGCGATAAAGGCCGTGCCGAAGGAGATCTTCAAGGCATTGAGCGTGCGCGGATCAAGCGCCAGCGCCACGAACTGCGCCCAGCCGAGCCCGCTGGCCCGAAACACCAGTCCCGACAACGGGATCAACACGATCAGAACCAGCCAGCTCAGCGTGATCCCGAGCGACAATCCAAATCCAGGCAAAACACTCGGCTGGCGAAATCGCCAGGGTGCAGTCTTCGTCGCATCCGTCAATGGCACTACCTTTGCAGTCTTTACGCGGCACGATGAAACGCGCTTCGCTCGAGGGCTCGGCCCGGCGCGACGCGAAGCAGCGCGCGCAGCCGGGCTCGCCGGCTGCGCGCGCTGTTCAGGTTTTATTGGCCCGGCTTGTAGAGCGTGTCGAAGACACCGCCGTCGCCGAAGAATTTCGGCTGGGCTTCTTTCCAGCCGCCGAAGTCTTCGATGGTGACGAGCTTCAGTTCGCCGAACCGCTTGATATCGGCCGGGTCTGCCGCTGCCGGCTTGAACGGCCGGTAGTAGTGCTTGGCCGCGATCTTCTGGCCGGCATCGCTGTAGAGGTAGCCGAGATAGGCTTCCGCCACCTTGCGTGTACCCTTCGTGTCGACGTTGCCGTCGACGAGCGCTACGGGCGGCTCCGCCTTGATCGAGATCGACGGCGTGACGATCTCGAACTTGTCGGGGCCGAGTTCCTCGAGCGACAGGTAGGCTTCGTTTTCCCAGGCGAGCAGCACGTCGCCGAGGCCGCGCTGCACGAAGGTCGTCGTAGCGCCACGCGCGCCGGTATCGAGCACCGGCACGTGCTTGAAGAGCTCGGTCACATATTCCTGCGCCTTGGCGTCGTCACCGCCATTGGCGGAGCGGCCATAGGCCCAGGCAGCGAGGAAGTTCCAGCGCGCGCCGCCCGAGGTCTTCGGGTTTGGCGTGATCACCTGGATATCGGGCTTGACCAGATCGCCCCAGTCCTTGATGCCCTTGGGGTTGCCCTTGCGCACCAGGAACACGATCGTCGACGTGTAGGGCGCGCTGTTGTTTTCGAACTTCGACTTCCAGTCTGCCGGGATCTTGCCGGTTTCCTTGGCGATCGCGTCGATGTCCGCTTCGAGCGCCAGCGTCACAACGTCGGCCTGCAGGCCGTCGATGACCGAGCGGGCCTGCTTGCCCGAACCGCCGTGCGACGTCTGGATCGTCACGGTCTCACCGGTGTCCGCCTTCCACTTCTCGGCAAAGGCAGCATTGAAGTCCTTGTAGAGTTCTCGTGTCGGATCATAAGACACGTTCAGGATCGTCGTGTCGGCAAACGCAACACTTGCAGCTCCCAGCTGCAGGCCTCCGAGCACGATTGCCAGTCCCACCATTCCGGTAATTCGTCCAAAGACCATTTCGACCTCCATTGGTTACCAGATAAAACTATCAATTTTGTCGACTGCTACAACGTAAACCGATGACGCCAGAAGCAGCTATGGGGAAATGTCCTATCGTTTTGTCGGGCTTTTCGGGAACGGTTTGCCTGCAACCGCCTCCGCGACCGCGCCAAACCAACGACAGAATACATGGAGAGCGCGAAGCCGCTGTCCAGAAAAAATGCGCGGCGGCGGAAATATTTGGCGCGCATCTGCGAGGAGGCGACGACGGCCGTGCTCGGCCGGCTGAACGCCGAAGGTTTCCTCGGTTACTGGTCGGCGGTTGCCGGGGGCGAAGCGGCCGACTCTCGCGACCGCGGCTATGCGGACGGGCTGGTCGGGGCGGAAAAGGTGGTGTTTTCGAGGATGCTGACCGAAGCTCCCTGGGAGCGCACGCGGATCGCGAATGGATCGGTGATGGACGTCGTTTCAGACCTCAAGGCGTCCGGCGAAGGTGACATTCTCGTCAACAGCAGCGCCAGCCTCATTAAGTCGCTCCTTTCGGCCGACATGATCGACAGGCCCTATCTGCTGATCTGCCTGGAGATTGCAGGAGGTGGCGCGCGGCTCTTCGAGGACGGCCTGCCGGGCACGACGTGGCGCGTTGCGCACCAGGAGACGGGTGAGCGGGGCAAGATCGCGCTCGTTTATGACCGGGTCCGCTGAGCGCGGAGCGTCAAGAGTGGCGGCGCGGCAAACGCGCCGCTCAACTATGGCGACCGTCTAAAGCACGTGGCCGCGCGCCACCACCGGCCAGATATCCTTCAGCCTGTCGCCTTCGACGATATGGACGGCATCGAACATGTTGGTCACGACGCAGGCGTGGTTCGGCACGATCCTCAGCTGCTCGCCGACCTTGAGCCCGATTGGCCCGTCGGTGACGAGGCGGCCGTGTTCCTCAGAGAGCTGGTCGATGCGGATGTCGTCGCGGCCGAGCACGTGACCGTAGCCGGTGAGGCCGAGTAGATCCGAGGTCAGCACCTTGCTGCCGGCATCGATGATGGCGCGGTTCTCGGAGGGGACCGAGACGACGGTCGCAAGCACCGTCAGCGCGCACTCGTCCCAGCCGGCGACGCCGCGCGAAACCAGCGAGCGGTCGTTGTAGATATAGGTTCCGGGGCGGTATTCGCTGGCAACAGGCGCGCCGTCGGCATGCATCATGCTCGGCGTGCCGCCTGAGGTGATGGCGGGGACAATGATGCCGTCGGCCTCGATCAACTGCTTCGCCTCGCTCATGAAGGCCTGGACCTTCGCCTGGCCGTTGACGGGCGGATAGGTCATCAGGCCGCCGAACACGAGCCCCTTTGCCTCTTCGATCCGGCGGGCGAGCTTGGCGGCCTCTGCCGGGGAGCCGACACCGCAGCGATCGGCGCCGGTGTTGCATTCGACAAGCACGTGCAGCGGCTTGTCCTTGTCGGCGAAATAGCCGGCGAGCCCGTCGATGACCGTTTCGCTGTCGGCGACGACCGAGAGCGAAACGCGGTCATTGAGCCGCTCCAGCCGCGCCATCTTGGCGTCGCCGAGAATGTTGTAGGTGATCAGCACGTCCTTGATCCGGTCGCTGCCCGCAACCATTGCCTCCGCCTCGGTGACCTTCTGGCAGGTGATGCCGATGGCGCCGGCTTGAAGTTGAAGCTCGGCCATCTGCGGCAGCTTGTGCGTCTTGATGTGGGGGCGCACGCGAATGCCGTGCTCATCCGCATAGGCCTGAAAGCGCTCGATGTTGCGCTTGGCAATTTCAAGATCGACGAGAACGGCCGGGGTTTCGATCGGCAGGGGCATCGCGACTCAACTCCTCTTGGGCGGCGCAGGATCGGGGCGAAACTACCTCAACTGCCCTTGACAAGATATGACCGCGGGCCTTTGATACGTCAATCCATTATTCAAGATTATGATGCATAGTAATAGAATAATGGTGGGGAGGCTAAAAAAGGGAGGAATGAAATGAGCAAGACCGTTTTTGCAGCGGCTGCCGTCGCAGTCATGGCTATGGCCGGCTCGGCCTTGGCCCAGGAGCCGGCGAGCAAGCTGGACGAAGTTATCGCCCGCGGCCATCTGGTCATGGGCACCGGCAGCACCAATGCGCCGTGGCATTTCAAAAGCGCCGACGACAAGCTGCAGGGCTTCGATGTCGACATGGGGCGCATCATCGCCAAGGCCCTCTTCGGCGATCCGGAGAAGATCGAGTTCGTCAACCAGTCGTCCGACGCCCGCATTCCGAACATCACCACCAACAAGGTGGACATCACCTGCCAGTTCATGACGGTGACCGGTGAGCGCGCGCAGCAGATCGCCTTCACCATTCCCTACTATCGCGAGGGCGTGGGCCTGATGCTGAAGGCCGACGGCAAATATGCCGATTACGCTGCGCTCAAGGCCGGCGGCTCGTCCGTCACCGTATCCGTCCTGCAGAACGTCTATGCCGAGGCCATGGTGCATGCCGCCTTGCCGGAAGCGACGGTCGACCAGTACGAGTCCGTCGACCTCATCTATCAGGCGCTGGAATCCGGTCGTGCCGACACGGTCGCCACCGACCAGTCGTCGCTCGCCTGGTACATGACGCAGAACCCCAACCGCTACAAGGATGCCGGCTACGGCTGGAACCCGCAGACCTATGCCTGCGGCGTCAAGCGCGGCGACCAGGACTGGTTGAACTTCGTCAACACCGCACTGCACGAGGCGATGACCGGCGTCGAGTTCGATTTCTATGCGAAGTCGTTCAAGACCTGGTTCGGCAAGGACCTTGCTCCGCCGCAGATCGGATTCCCGGTCGAGTACAAGTAAGCCTCTCCGGGGCGATCCCGCCGCCTGCGGGGTCGTCCTCCGTCCTTCGGCATGGGTGGCTGAAACATGGGCTATACTCTGAATTTTGCCGCCGTCTGGCGCTCTTTCGATCTTCTGCTCGAAGGGCTGGCGCTCAGTCTCGGCCTCGCATTCGCGGCAATCCTTGCGGGTTGCCTGATCGGTCTCGTCACCGCTTTCGGGCTGGTGTCGAAAAACCTGTTCCTGCGCAAGCCGGCCGGTCTCTATGTGACCGTCATCCGCAACACGCCGATCCTGGTGCTGGTGCTGTTCAGTTACTTCGCCTTGCCGCAGCTCGGCGTCAGGCTCGGCAAGATCGAGAGCTTCGTGCTGACGCTGGCGATCTATTCCGGCGCCTATCTCGCCGAAGTCTTCCGCGGTGGGCTGCTTTCAGTTCCGCCGGGGCAGCGCGAGGCGGGGCTGGCGATCGGGCTCACGGAAATGCAGATACGCACCTCGATCATCCTTCCCTTGATGCTGCGCAACGTCCTGCCATCCTTGAGCAGCACGATGATCTCGCTGTTCAAGGACACTTCGCTTGCAGCCGCGATCGCAGTACCCGAACTGACCTTCGAGGCGCGCAAGATCAATGTCGAGACCTTTCGGGTGATCGAAACCTGGATCGTTGCGAGCTGCCTCTATGTCGCCACCTGCTCGGTATTGGCTGCCTTTATGCGCGCGGTCGAGCGCCGTCTCTCCGTGCCGAGGTGATCGCCATGGATTTTCCAGCATTTCTCGACCAGCTCTGGCTCGCCCGCATTCCCTTGCTGAAGGGGCTTGGTGTCTCGATCTCGATCTCCTTCCTGTCGATCGTCGTCGGAACGGTGCTCGGCGTCTTCGTCGGCCTGGCGCTCACCTATGGCTATCGCCCGGTGCAATGGGTCGTGCGAGGCTATACGGATTTCATCCGTGGCACGCCGGTGCTGGTGCTCGTTCTGGCGAGCTACTATGTGCTTAGCACCGTCGGTATCGATCTCGGGCCCTTCCAGGCCGGCATCCTGGCGCTCTCGGTCTTCTGCAGTTCGCATGTCGGCGAACTCGTCCGCGGCGCCCTGCAGGCGATCCCGAAGGGGCAGACGGAGGCGGCGAAAGCCATCGGCCTGACATTCTCGCAGACCTTCGTCTACGTGCTCGGGCCGCAGGCGTTGCGGCAGGCGCTGCCGGCCTGGGTCAATACGGCGGCCGAGATGGTCAAGGCCTCGACGCTTCTGTCGATCATCGGCGTCGCCGAGCTTCTGCTTCGCACCCAGGAGCAGATCTCCCGCAGCTTCATGAGCCTGGAGTTCTATTTCTTCGCCGGCTTCCTCTATTTCGTCATCAACTACAGCATCGAGCGTTTCGGCCGTTACGTCGAACGCAAGACCGCTGTTCCATCCTGAGGCTTCGGCTCCGATGACCCAGACACTGCTTGAAATCCGTGACCTCCACAAACGCTACGGCGCCGTCGAAGTGCTGAAGGGCGTCGACTGCACCATGGCGCAAGGGGAGGTCATCTCCATCATCGGCTCCAGCGGCTCGGGCAAGACGACGATGCTGCGCTGTATCAACATGCTGGAGGAGTTCCAGGGCGGCTCGATCCGCATCGACGGCCAGGAGATCGGCTACGAGACCGTGGGCGGCCAACGCCGCCGCAAGAAGGAAAAGGAAATCGCCCGCCAGCGGGCGATGACCGGCATGGCCTTCCAGCAGTTCAACCTCTTCCCGCATATGACCGCGGCCAGAAACATCATGCTCGGCCTGATGAAGGTCCGCGGTATGGGACGCGATGAGGCGCGGGCGGTTGCCGAGAAATGGCTGGACCGTGTCGGGCTGCTCTCACGCATGGATCACTATCCCGGCCAGCTCTCCGGCGGCCAGCAGCAGCGCGTGGCGATCGCCCGGGCGATCGCAATGAACCCGAAGCTGATGCTGTTCGATGAAGTGACCTCGGCGCTCGATCCGGAACTCGTCAACGAGGTGCTGCAGGTGATCAAGGGGCTTGCCGAAGACGGCATGAGCATGCTGCTCGTCACCCACGAAATGCGCTTTGCCTATGAGGTCTCGACGCGCGTGATCTTCATGAACCAGGGCCGCATCGGCGAAGAGGGCAACCCGAAGCAAATGTTCGTGAAGCCGCAGACCGAGCGCCTGGCGGAGTTCCTGAAAAGCTCGTCGTTCAATTGATGTGGGGGCTATGATCGGGCCGGCCGCCGCGGCAGCGACGGTCGGCTCTTGTTCGTCGCGAAAGGCTCAGCCTTTCGCCAGCGACCGGCCGCTTTGCGGATCAAAGAGATGCAGCGCATCCGCCTCGATGCTAAAGGCGCGCTCGTCACCGGCCAGAAGCGAGCTGCGCGGTGGCAGGCAGGCGGTGATGCGCTGCTCACCGATCCGTGCCGTGGTGACAAGTTCTGGGCCTGTCAGTTCGACCACTTCGACGCGCGCCTTGAATTGCGGCGCAGTCTCGTCGCTGGAGGCCAGCCGCAGCGCTTCTGGGCGGATGCCGATCTTGACGCGCTGACCATCGGAGACCACACCGCGAAAATGGGGCGGCAGGGCGATTGCCTGATCACCGCCGGCGATCGTCACCTGGCCCTGAGCAACGGTCGCATCCAAGATGTTCATCGGCGGCGAGCCGACGAAGCCGGCGACATAGAGCGTGGCGGGCCGGTCGTAGATCTCTTCCGGCGTGCCCAGTTGCTCGATCCTCCCGTCGCGCATGACGGCGATACGGGTCGCAAGCGTCATCGCCTCGATCTGGTCGTGGGTGACGTAGACGACAGTCGTCTTCAGCATCTGGTGCAGGCGCTTGAGCTCGGTGCGCATTTCCATGCGCAGCTTGGCGTCGAGGTTTGACAGCGGCTCGTCGAAGAGGAAGACCTGCGGATTGCGCACCAGTGCGCGGCCGATCGCGACGCGTTGGCGCTGGCCGCCGGAGAGCTGGCTTGGCTTGCGCTCGAGCAGGTTCTCGATTTGCAACAGCTTGGCGGTTTCTTTTACCGCCTTCTCGCGTTCCGCGACCGGAACCTTGCGCATCTCCAGGCCGAAGCCGATGTTCCGCGCAACGCTCATGTTCGGGTAGAGCGCATAGGACTGGAACACCATGGCGATGTCGCGATCCTTCGGATGCGCGCCCAGAATTGAGCGCTCGCCGATGCGGATGTCACCGCCGCTTGGCTCCGCCAGTCCGGCGATGATGTTGAGAAGCGTGGACTTGCCGCAGCCGGATGAGCCGAGAAGGACCAGGAACTCGCCGCTTTCGAGCGCGATGTCGATGCCCTTCAGCGTCTCGACTTCGCCATAGCGCTTGTGAATGTTCTCTATGGCAAGAGCGCTCATGCGCCGGTCTCCTGAAGGTAGGACGAAAGCGGTTGGCCGTAGCTGCGCGGCAGGGTGGAGATCGCCTCGGAAGCGATGGCGACGCCGGTGCGCAGACAGGCTTCGAGCGGCATTTCGGCGGCAAGTGCCGCGAGGAAGCCTGCATTGAAGACGTCGCCGGCGCCGATCGTGTCGACCACGGTGACGACGGGTGCTGGCGACGATGAAAGGCGGCCTTCCGCGTCAATGGCGATCGCGCCGTGTGGTCCGCGCTTGACGACGACGATCGCGTCTTCGGGCATATGTTTTCGGAGTTCGCCTGCCGCCTCGGCCGGGTCGGTGACACCCGTCAGCGTCGTCGTTTCGACCTCGTTGAACAGCGCGAGCCGGCAGCGCTTCATCCAGCCGATGGTCGCGGCGCAGTTCGCCTCCGTCCAGCCGTCGAGCGGCCAGCCAGTGTCGAGTGCCACCGCAATGTCGTGCGCATCGGCCCAGTCGAAGAAACGATCGTATTCGGCCGTCAATGCGTCCGTCAGGAACGAGCCGGTCAGAAGCGCGTAGCCGCCGCGCAGCTTCTCGCCCTCGAGCATCGCCCGGACTTCCTCGAAGGTGAGGAGCGGCAGATGTCCGCGCGTGGTGAAGAAGGTGCGCTCGCCGTCGGGATGGGTAATGCCGACCGAGAGCGTGGTCCCGACATTTTCGACCGGCCACGCCTCGGACCGCTCGGGAAAGGCCTGCCTCAGCCAGGTGCCGAACTGGTCGTTGCCGACATTGGCCGCGATTGCGTAGTCGACGCCGAGCGAATCCCAGGCGAGCGCGCTGTTGCCGGCGCAGCCGCCGACGCGCAACTCGTCATGGTCGACGATGATTTCGGTTCCAGCTTTCGGCCAGGGGGCCGCCGGCCCGAGGATGAGGTCGACATTGGCGTTGCCGACCACGGCAAGAGGACGCATCGTTATTCGCTCCGGGTAATCTTGGTCGAGCGCACGGGGGTGCCGGCATTTTCGACGCGGGCCGCCGCAAAGGCGATCATGAAGGACTGGGCGACCGGCAGCATGGCAAAGATTGCCGCGAGGCCAGTGGCCGGCGCAAAGGGAATGGTGGTGACACCATCGCTCGCCGCCTCGCCGGAAGCGTCGAAGACGATGACCGGCGAACCGGCTTCGGCGGCCGAGATCGCCATAGCGCGAACGAGCCCGGCGGTTGCATCCGCTCCACGGAAGAGAACGACGCCAACCGAAGGGCCGAGCATTTCCATAGGCCCATGCCGGAGCTGACCGCCTTCGAGCGAGAAACAGGGCAGGCGCGAGAGTTCGGTCAAGCCGAGACCGATCGCCTCTGCGAGGCCCTGCAGGCGACGGCCTGAGGTGACGACGGAGCGGACGTTGCTCAGGGCGGCAAGCGCTGCGGACGTATCCGGCGATTGCGGGTTTTCCAACGCGGAAAGCGCTTCGCCGGTGTCATCGCCGAGGGCTGCGAGGACGGAGAGGTGCAGGGCGAAGCTGATTGTCAGGCTGCGGGTAGCAGCAAAGGCCTTTTCGGTGCCGCCGACGCCGACCAGCGAAGGCGCGTTGCTGGCGAGGAAGGAGCCACCTTCCAGCGTCAACCCGAACGTGTGCGGCGTTCCGCCATCGGTCTCGGCGAACCAGCGCAGCACTTCGGCGCTTTCGCCGGACTGCGAAGTGATGAGGATCGTCTTGTCCTCGATCGACAGCGGCTGGCCGAGCTGCTCTGAAAGCGGCAGGGCGACGGCGTCGATGCCATGAGCGCGGTAGAGCGGTTCGACAGCGCGGCCGACCGCATGCGAGCCGCCCATGCCGAGCAGCAAGAGTTTGCCGGTCGCTTTCAGCGAGCGGGCAATCTCTGCGGCGCGCGGCGCTGCGCCGCGGACGGAGGCGACCGCATCGGCGGCCTGGCGCGCCATTTCACGATCGATTGCGGCGAGCCCTGCGGGGCGTTCCGAAGTGGTCATGGCCGTCATCCCTTCACACCGCCGCTGGTAAGCCCGGAGATCAGGGCACGTTGCATGACGAGGCCGATCAGTACCGGGGGCAGGGCGGCCAGCACCCCGGCTGTGGCGATCAGCCCGTAATCGGAGACACGGCCGCCGGCGAGATCGGAAATGGCAACCGTAAGCGTCTTGGCGCGCAGGTCCGACGTGAAGAGCAGCGCGTAGAAGAATTCATCCCAGGCAAGCAGGAAGGCAAAGAGTGCCGATGTCGCCATGACGGGTGCTGCGAGCGGCAGGGTGATGAGCCTCAGGATCTGGTCGAGGCGGGCGCCGTCGATCATCGCGGCACTCTCGATCTCCTTGGGAATGGAATCAAAGCCGGATTTCAGCAGCCAGGTGGTGAAGGGCGCGAGGATGGTAAGGTAGACGAGGGCCAGGCCGAACACCGAATTCAGAAGCCCGAGATAGGCAAGCCCCATGTAGAGCGGCACTGCGAGCGCCACCGGCGGCAGCATGTAGGTGGCGATCACCGCATAGAGCGACCAGGAGACATTTGACGTGCGCGACACCGCCCAGGCGGCCGGAATGGCGACCGCGATCGCTGCCAGCGTCGCCATGCCGGCGACCTTCAGGCTGTTGAACAGCGAAGCGGTAAAGGCCGCACCCGCGCTGTTCTCGATCGTCGAGAGAAGCAGCCGGTAGCGCGAGAGGTCGATTTCCTCCGGCCACCAGTTGAGCGGCTTCGCCGAGAGGTCGGCGGCCGACGAGATGCTCATGACGAAGAGCCAGAGGATGGGGGCGAGAATGATTGCCGCCAAGAGCAGTGCTGCCGCATAGACGAAAACGGTAAAGAGTGGGCTTTGGCGTTCCATCACGAGGCTCCCGCGGCTTTGCGCACCATGGCCGCGTAGGCAACGGCGAGCACGGTGACGAGCAGGGTGACGATCAGCGCCAGCGACGCGCCGGATCCCGCCCGCTGGAAGGAGAAGGCTTCCTGATAGACCAGGATCGACAGGGTGCGGGTGCTGTTGGCCGGACCACCGCGCGTCATCACCCAGATGAGGTCGAAGACCTTGAACGCCTCGATGGTGCGCAGCACCAGCGCAACCAGCAGCGGGCCTGCGAGATAGGGCATGATCACGTAGCGGAAACGGTTGAAGGGCCCCGCGCCATCGACGAGCGAGGCGGCGGTGATATCTCGCGGCACGGCCTGGAGGGCGGCAAGCGCGATCAGCGCGACCAGCGGAAAGTTCTTCCAGCAATCGGCGACGATCAATGCCGCCAGCGCCGAGCCGGGTTCGCCGAGCCAGGAGCGGTAGCTGTCGATCACTCCGAACTGCAACAGGGCGGCGTTCAGCGCGCCGTATTCCGGGTTGTAGATCAGCCGCCACAGCGTGGCATTGACCACGGTCGGCAGCGCCCAGGGCAGGATCATCAGGGCTCTGAGCGCCGTGCGGCCGCGGAATTGCTGGTTGAGCAGCAGGGCTGCGAGTACGCCCAGCACCATTTCCGCGGTAACGGAGACGACCGCGAACCAGGTCGTCGTGATGAACGCACGCTGGAAATTCGAGCCGCCAAGCATCTTGGCATAATTGTCGAAGCCGACGAACGTGCCTTCGGTGCCGACGAGCTTGGCGTCGGTGAAGGAAAGCCTGATCGTGTCGATCAACGGCCAGCCGATGACGGCGATCATCACCGCCAGCAGTGGCAGCATGAGCAGCCATGCGCGCGTTGTTATCCAGGTGCCGGACATAGGATGGAAACCTTCTCGGGCCTAGGGAGCCCCGTCATGCTATCGCATATTGCCCCGGACCGTAATCGACCCAAGCGAATGATGCGCCAAATCAAAGTGTTAAAGCGTTGCGGCGGCGCCGCCAATTCCCGCGGTCCCCGGGCGGTTTCCCGCCCGGGGCTTGGGAGGGCGGCTCAAAGGCCGCTGTTTTCGGCCGCCGTCTTCAGGGCGTCTTCGGCCGAGGCTTGGCCAAGAAGCGCTTCCTGGATCGCCTGTTGAAGGGCGGTCGAAAGTTCCTGGTACTTGGGGGTTGTCGGACGCGGATACATGGCAGCGAGGCCAAGCTTGGCAGCACCGATCAGCTCTTCCTGGCCCTTGGTGACGCTGGCGTCCTCATAGGAGGAGGCCCAGATCGGCAGGCTGAGCTTGGCGTAGGTGTTCTGCGTCTGCTGCGAGGTCATGTAGACGATGTACTTCCAGGCATCGTCCGGGTTCTTGCTGGTCGAGGTGACGCCGAGGCCCATCGAGCCGTTGACAGCCGAGACTTCGCTCTTGCCGGCCACGCCCGGTGCCGGCACGACGCCGACCTTGCCCGCGACCTTGCTTTCCTTCGGATCGTTGGCGAGGTTGTACATGTAGGTCCAGTTGAGAGCGAAGGCGGCTTCGCCGTTCTGGAACACCTTGCGCACGTCCTCCTCCAGGAATTCCTTGGAGTTCGGGTTGGTCAGGCCCGAGGTGTAGCTCGTCACCATGTAGTTGAGCGCGTCGAGACCGCCGCCAGAGGTGAAGGCCGGCTTGCCGCCATCGATGAACTTGCCGCCATAGGCGCTGACAAGCGTGGTGTAGTCGCAGATCGCGGCTTCGGCCTGCGACCAGCTCCAGGCGATCGGGGTTGCGAGCAGACCCTTGTCCTTGATGACCTTGGCCTGTTCGGCAAGCTCGTCCCAGGTCTTCGGCGGTGCCTTGATGCCGGCCTTCTCCAGGATTTCCTTGTTGTAGAACAGGTACTTGGTGTCGAGGATCCAGGGCATGCCGTAGCGCTTGCCGTCATATTCGACCGTCGTCCAGGCGCCGGGCAGCACGCCGGACTTCATCTCGTCGGTGATGCGGTCGGTGACGTCGACGAGCACCTTGTTGGCGGCATATTCGGCCGGCCAGATCACGTCGAAGAGCACGACGTCGTAGCCGCCGCCGGAGCCCTGTGCCAGCACGGTCTTGTCGTGCAGGCCTTCATAGGGAACGAATTCGAGATTGACCTTCACATCCGGGTTGGCCTTGGTGAAGGCCTCGGTCATGGCGCGTACATCCGCCTCGCTATAGGCGGCCTGCGCCATGAACAGTGCGTTGAGCGTCGTTTCAGCATGCGCGTGGCCAGCGAATGAGACGCCGGCAAGGGTCGCGCAAAGCAGCGTCGTTCTTATGGATTTCAACATTCCTACCTCCCAATGACATAAGCGTTTCAGATTTCCCGGCATGCCTTATGCGGCACGCCGCATGCGAGAAGTCCGCTCTTCACAAAGCGGCTGTCGACATAACAATTGGAGCGCTCGCGGTCGGTCCTGCCGCCGCTGTCGTTCCCCCGAAGCTCTTTTCGGCTTCTATTAAGTCAATTGTCTTGACTTATTTTTTGTTCAATATTCTAACAGTGTCAAGAGGGGTTTTTGGATGAACGATATGCGCCTGATCCGGGCGAAGAGCGGCACCAATCAGGAGGGGACGAGCGCGCATAACCGCCGCGTCATGATCGACGCGTTGCGACTGAACGGCCAATTGTCCCGCGCGGAACTTGCCCGCGCGACGGCGCTGACGAAGCAGACCGTTTCCAACATCATCGAGGATCTGGAGCGCGACGGGCTGGTCGAGTCACTGCAAGCAGTGCGTAATGGCCGCGGGCAGCCTTCGACGCCCTACCGGCTGGTGCCGGAAGGCGCGTTCGCAATCGGGCTGCAGATCGACCGGCACGTGACGCGTACGATCGCGGTCGATCTCGTCGGCCGGGTGCTCGCCCGCGGCGAGGCCAACCTGCCGGCCGGCGGGCCGGCGACCGGGGTCAGGACCATCCTGGAGCTGATCGAAAAGACCCGCCGTGACCTGACGGCGCTTGCGCCGCATTCGGAGGATCGCCTGGTCGGGCTTGGTGCTGCCATGCCGGGTCCCTTCGGCGTGGAGGCCGATGCCGACGACCCCTGGATGATGGCCGCCTGGCAGAACTTTCCGTTGCTCGAAACGCTTGCCGCGGGCACCGGGCTCGATGTCGGCCTGCAGAATGACGCCGCTGCAGCCGCCACCGCCGAGCGTATGGTCGGGGCGGCGCATGGCGTCGATCATGCGATCTGCATTTACTTCGGCTATGGCCTCGGCGCGGGCCTGATCCTCAACGGCGAACTCTATCGCGGCGCGAACGGCAATGCCGGCGAGATCGGCATGATCCTCAGCCTGCCGCGCGGGGCCAGCTCCGACGAGCGCATGCCGCTCGAACACCGCGCCTCGATCGCTTCGCTGTGCAAGCTTCTCGACCTCGACCCGGCCGATCCGGACCTCTATGCACGCATCGATGCTGTGGCAGAGAGCCCCGACCAAAGGCTGCTGCGGTGGATCGACGCCGCTGCCTTTGAAATGCGCGCGGCTGTTCAGGCGCTGGAAACGATCTTCGACCCGCAGACGGTGATCCTCTGCGGTGGCCTGCCGCCGGGCCTTGCGCGCCTGTTGACCGACGCGATGATGCCGCTGCTTCCGTCGATCGCCGACCGGCGAGACCGTACACTTCCTCGGCTGCAGGTCGGCTTCACCGACCCCTGGGCGGTGGCGATCGGCGCTGCCGCCGAGCCGATCAGCCGGACCTTCGATCCGCGCTTTTCCGCGATCCTCAAGACCCGGGCCGGCGCCGCCGTCTGACCGCCGGCTTTAGACGATCAGGTCCGGGGTTCGTCCAGACGGGCGAGTTCCGCAAATTCGGTGCCGAGAAAATCGAGCAGGGCGCGGACGGAGGGAAGCAGGCCGCGCCGCGACGGGAAGGCAGCATGAATGATGCCGGCCTTCGGCGCCCAATCGGGCAGCACGTCGACAAGCGTGCCGTCCTTCAGGTCCTGCCGCACGACCATGGTCGGCAGCTGGCAGATGCCGACGCCGTTGAGCGCGGCGAGCCGCAGGGCCACCATGTCTTCGGTTACGAGGCGTGGCCGATGTCGGACGATCGCGGTCGCGCCGTTGGGACCGTCGAGCCGCCAGTCGTGGCTTTGGCGGTCGGGGTTCCAGGCAAGGCTCGGCAGGCCGCCGAGATCCGCCGGTGCCGGCGGGTTGCTCAAACCGGCAAGCAGCCTGGGGCTGGCGACCAGCCTTTGTTTGCTCTCGGCGAACCGCTTGACGACGAGATCGCTTTCCTCGAGCGGCGGGAAGCGCACGCGGATGGCGACATCGATGCTTTCGCGCAGGACGTCGACGCGGCGATTGGTGCTTTCGAGCACCACCTCGACCTTCGGGCATTCGGCCATGAAGCGCGCGATCATCTCGCCCACCTGGAAATAGACGACCGACGACGGGCAGCTGACATGAACCACGCCCTGCGGTTCGGAACGGGTGCGGTCGATCATTTCCTGCGCCGCCTCGGCCTCCACCAGCATGGCGACGCAGTGGCGGTAATATTCCCGTCCGATCTCGGTGATGACGAAGTGGCGCGTCGAGCGCTGCACCAGCCGCACCCCGAGGCGCTCTTCGAGAAGGCCGATGCGACGGCTCAGGCGCGAGCGCGGCATGTTCAGTTTCCGGGCCGCGGCGGCAAAGCCGTTCTGTTCGACGACGTCGACGAACAGCTTGAGATCGTTCAAATCCTGCATGGGCGTTTGTCCTGTTTTCAGGACACTGTAGACCGATATGGCTGTCTACCGCCAGATTTGGTGCAGACGTATCTTCCCTCCAACGCTCTCGCTGACATGGCGAGACCAAGGAGAAACAGCCATGAGAAAGATACTCGGCATCTTCGGGAATGCGCATCCGCATTGGGTTGGTGATGGCTTCCCGGTCCGTTCGCTGCTGGCGCGCGACCGCGCCGGCGATCATGTGAGCCCGTTCCTTCTGCTCGACTATGCTGGGCCGATGAATTTTGCCCCTGGTGTCACGCCGCGCGGCGTCGGTGTGCATCCGCACCGCGGCTTCGAGACGGTGACGATCGTCTACCAGGGCGAGGTCGACCATCGCGACTCCGCCGGCAATGGCGGCCATATCGGTCCGGGTGACGTGCAATGGATGACGGCTGCGGGCGGTATCCTGCATGAGGAGTTCCATTCGGAGCGCTTCACACGCGAAGGCGGCACGCTCGAAATGGTGCAGCTCTGGGTCAACCTGCCGGCCGCCCACAAGAGTGTCGATCCCGGCTACCAGACCTTGCTCGATCGCGACATTCCGACGGTCAGCCTGCCGGATGGTGCGGGATCGCTCAGGGTGATCGCCGGAAGCTACGCCGGAACGCAAGGGCCGGCGCGCACCTTCACGCCAATCAACCTCTGGGACCTGCGCCTGAAGCAGCGAGGCTCGCTCAGCCTCGATCTACCCGAGGGCCATTCGCTCGGCCTCGCGGTCCTGCGCGGTAATGTGCTCGTCAACGGTAGCGATCTTGTGGGAGAGGCGCAATTCGTTCTCTTCGGCCGCGACGGGGGCGGCATTACGCTGGACGCCAATTCAGATGCGACGGCGCTCATCTTGACCGGCGAACCGATCGACGAACCGGTCGCCATGTACGGCCCCTTCGTCATGAACACCGAACAGGAAATCAGGCAGGCGATGACGGACTTCCAGTCCGGTCGATTCGGCAAGATCGCGAGCGTTTAGCCGCGCGAGACCGCATCGCGAACACGGAATGAACCACGACTGAACAGGAGACCGGGCGGTGCCGCCCCTCAATCCCAACGCCGAAGCGCAGGTATGCGCTTCGGGGAACCCGAACGCATGCCTGCTTCCCGAATGCAGCCATGCGATCAAGCCAACAAGGAGCAAGACCATGACACCTGCAAACTTCAACGGACAGCGCCCGGTTATCGATCCCGATGATGCGGTGATGCTTTTGATCGACCACCAGAGCGGCCTGTTCCAGACCGTCAACGACATGCCGATGCCGAAGCTTCGGGCCCATGCGGCAGCGCTTGCCAGCATGGCGACGCTGACGAAAATGCCGGTCATCACCACGGCCTCCGTGCCGCAGGGCCCGAACGGCCCGTTGATCCCGGAAATCCATGCCAATGCCCCGCATGCCAAGTATGTCGCCCGCCGCGGCGAGATCAACGCCTGGGACAATCCGGACTTCGTCGCCGCCGTCAAGGAAACCGGCCGCAAGACCCTGATCATCGCCGGCACGATCACCAGCGTCTGCATGGCCTTCCCGGCGATCAGCGCCGTGCATGACGGCTACAAGGTCTTCGTCGTCGTCGACGCTTCGGGCACCTATTCGAAGATGGCTGAGGAGATCACCCTTGCCCGTGTCGTTCAGGCCGGCGTGGTGCCGATGGATACGGCAGCCGTCGCCTCCGAACTGCAGCGCACATGGCACCGCGACGACGCCCAGCAGTGGGCCGAGATCTACACCAAGATCTTCCCGGAATATCAGCTGCTGATCGAGAGCTACCTCAAGGCCCAGCAGGTCGAGAAGGATCAGGAACAGCTCGACTCGCAGCGCGGCTAAGGCCCGCGTCGGGCAAGCGAATGAAACACCCACGGCAGATATCCTGCAGTGGGTGTTTTGTCTTGATGATTAGCGGCGGTCGATTTCCAGAATGGTCTGGAACAGGACTTCTGCGCCGCGGGCGCATGCCTCGGGCGCGGTATATTCCGCCTCGTTGTGCGAGAGCCCGTCCTTGGATGGCACAAAGATCATGGCAGTCGGGGTGATTGTCGCGATATGGGCGGCATCATGCCCGGCGCCGGAGACAATGTCATTCGCCGAGTAGCCGAGCGCTTCCGTGCTGGCGCGCACGGCGTCGATGATTACGGGATCGAAAACGACAGGCGCCTTCGACCAGATGTGATTCAAGGCGACACCTGGCCCAGTCTTGCGGACAGCCTCTTCAAGGGCCGCTTGCATCTGATCCAGCCCGGTCTCGGAAGGATGGCGCATGTCGATCTGGAGCCGAACGGAACCGGGCACGACATTGCGCGAATTCGGCCCGACCTCGACGAAACCGACAGTGCCCACACCCGGCGGGTTTTGACGGGCGATGTCGCGGACGGCAAGGACGATTTCGGCCGCCGCAACAAGTGCATCGTCGCGCTGCGCCATCGGCGTGCTGCCCGCATGCGCCTCCGTGCCCGTGATGGTGACATCGAACCAGCGCAGCCCTTGGATGCCCGTGACGACACCGACCTCGGTCGCCGACGCTTCGAGCAGCGGCCCCTGCTCGATATGGAGCTCGACATAGGCGGCAAAGGAAGCCGGATCGATCTTGGCCTTGCCGCGATAGCCGATCGCATCGAGCGCCGAACCGACCGTGACACCTTCGCGGTCGGTGCGCGCCTGGGCGTCATCGAGCGCCAGCGCGCCGGCAAAGACGCCGGAGCCCAGCATTGCCGGCGAGAAGCGGGAGCCTTCCTCGTTCGTCCAGTTGACGACCACGAGCGGATGGCGAAGCCGGGTGGCGCTTTCCTTGAGGGTGCGCAGGATTTCGACACCGGCGAGCACGCCGAGGATGCCGTCGAAGCGGCCGCCCTGCGGCTGGGTATCGAGATGGCTGCCGACGGCGATCGCCGGCAGCGACATGTCCTCGCCGGCATAGGTCGCAAAGATGTTGCCGATGGGGTCAATCTCGACCGTGCAGCCGAGCGCGCGGCATTCCGCGACATACCAGTCGCGGACTTCACGATCCTCCTCGGTCAATGTCAGCCGCGTGACCCCGCCCTTGCCCGCAGCACCGAAGCGCGCGGTCGAGACGATGTCGGCCCACAGCCGGTCGCCGCTTGTCGCCGGCGTGTTGATGCGGCTGGTTTCGCTGCGCATGGCTTCGGCGCTCATTTCTGCTGCTCCGGCGCGTCCTTGTTGAGCCGATAGCGGAAATCGCAATGGGAGGCGCCCTGCATTACAGTCTGGGTGCGCTCCAGCGTGATGCGCGGGTCGTAGCCGGTGCAGAAGAGGCCGTCGCGGTTGCAGGACAGCAGGTGTCCGATATGGCCGAGGCCCATCTCGCGATAGGTCTCGGCGTAGCGACAGCGCTTGACGTTGTAGTGGAATTCCTCGTCCGTCGCCTTGGTGACCTCGATGACCAGCGCGTCGTCCTGGGTCCAGAGATCCTGAAGTTCCTGGAAGGTGCGCAGGTTGGTGCCGCCGGGTGTCTTGGCGGCAAAGGTCCGGCCCGCCTCGATCGCGGCCTTGGTGATCGCCTTGTCGAGGATCGCCTGGGCGCGCTCCTCGCCGATCTCCTCGCGCATCGCCTCATAGATTGGCGCGATGATGCCGGCCTCGATGCGGCGGCGCGCGAGAATTCCGATCTCGCCATCCATCGCGACGCGCGAGTCGGCGTTTTGATTGTCCGTCTTTTCCATGCAATGCCTCCCTGTCTGCCTAAGGGCAGAAGAACAGGGGCAGTTTACTACCCTGTCGATGCTTCCGTGTTGCAAATCCGTACCGGAACGATCGAATGCTGTGCAAATATTTTGCGCCAATCTCCGACCGCGCAGGAATCATTCCCGCTTTTTGGGGAATATGCATAGCCGCGTGGTGTAGCGCCCGGAATCGGCGCTGTGCCGTCAGCGCTCGCTGCTTGAAACGAACCAGCGGTAATAGGGATTGGTCGGCTCTACGCGCATCAGCAATTCCATGTCGCGCGCCCACTCGTCGCGGTAGCCGGCATAGGCATTCAGCGAGGCCTGATAGAACAGCATCAGCCGGTTGTGGGCATCCGTCACGGATTTGTCGAACGCCGGGTCCGCGCCGAGAAGCGGAGCCTTGCTGCGGAGGGCAACCAGGGCCGGCACCGTGCGCTGCAACTCGTCGGGGCGAACCCAGCTTGCATATTCGATCCGCGGTTGGTCGTCGGTGACCGGCAGGGCCGAACCGGCATAGCGCTCCAACCCGGTGCGATCGGACATCCAGGTCGCGAGCAGGTCGGCCGGTCCGGAAATGCCGACGTCGCGAAGCGCTGCTGCAAGCGTCGGGTCGGCGAGCCGGGCGGCAATGCGGGAAGCGTCAAGCTCCTGCGGCTCAATGGAGCCAATGAGCAGCATCTCGTGCAGTTCGGTCGACCAGAGCGTCGCATGCGGGAAACTGTCGAGGAAGCTGCGCACGAGCGCGCGGGTGTCCTCGTCGTTCTGAGTGGCGATCGGCAGCCATTGCGCGACAAGCCCGTTCGGCGCGAGGCGCTCACGCGCCAGGCGATAGAAGTCGGACGAGTAGAGGTTGACCACGCCGGCGGCCGAGGGCGGCGGCGGTTCGAGCGTGATCAGATCGTAGCGGGATTGGCTCCGCATCAGTTCGCGCCGGCCGTCGGCTACGCGCACGTCGAGACGGCTATCGCCAGCCGCATTGAAGTTGCCGGCAAAGAGCGTCGAGGCGCGGGCGACCGAGGGCAGGAGTTCGGCGGCAACGCGCCGGTCGAGGCCGGGATAGGCGAGCAGCGCACCGGCGGTGATGCCGGTACCGAGACCGATGACCAGAGCCGATTTCGGCTCGCCCTTGTGGATGACGAGCGGCAGTAGCGCCTGCAGCCGCATGTAGCGCAGCGACGGCATGGCATCGCCGGTGTTGGAAACGCCCTGGATGTAAAGGCGGCGGAAACGGCGGTCGGGCTGCCCCTGTTCGATGACGGCGACGGTGGCGCCGAGACCCTCTTCATAGGAAACGATCGTGCCATTGCCGCGCGAAAGGTTGAGCAGGCTCGCCAGCCGATCCGACGGCACGATGACGGCGATCAGCACGGTGAGGGTGCCGAGAGCCGGTGCGAGTAGCCGCCGGCCCATCCAGCCGCCCTGTCCGCGACTGACGGCGACGAGCCCGATTGCGGCTGCGGCAATGGCGAGGACGGAAAAACTTCTGACGATACCGAGAGACGGGATCAGCACAAAGCCGGTCAGAAGCGTGCCGAAAATGCCGCCGAGCGTGTTCAAGGCAAGAACCCGGCCGGTGTCGCGGCCGGCGTGTTCAGGGTCGACGGCGAGCCTGAGGGCGACCGGGAAGGCGGCGCCGAGGATCAGCGTCGGGATAAAGACGATCGTCAGTGCGGCGACGAGGAAGCGCGCGCACATGCCGGCAAAGATGCTACCGGTGACGTCGGCGACGGCGGCCTCAGCGCTGGTCTGCAGCGCCGTCAGCCAGGGGCCAAGCAGCGCAAGTTCGGCGAGCGCCACCAGGCCGGCGAGCGTGATCAACAAGCCGAAGGCCCCCCAGGGGTCGGACAGGCGCTCGCTCCGGCGCGCAAAAAGGGCGGCGCCGAGGGCAAGGCCAGAAAGATAGGTGGCAAGCACCACGGAAAAGGCGAAGGAGCGGGTGGAGATGAACTGCACGATCGCCTGCGACCAGGCCACTTCATAGCCAAGGGCGATACCGCCGGCGATGGCATAGAGGACAAGCGCCAGCCGCGAACCGTTAGCGCTACGCGTTTCCCCAGGGAGTGTCCCTTGAACAGGTTCCCGGGCGATAGGCACATTCAGGGAAAGCGCGATCGCTGCGGCGACAAGGCCGAGCCCCGCTGCCGCAAGCCCTGTCGCCTGAACGCCGAGGGCGGGAATGAGAACGAAAGAGACCGCCAGGCACCCGGCGATCGCGCCGAGCGTATTGGCGGCATAGAGCCTGCCGCCCTTCGCGGCGACGCTGCCTGCTGCGGCGTTTAGCGCCCGCAGCAGGACCGGCAGGGTGCCACCCATCAGGAAGGCTGGCGTCGCCACGATCAGGACCAGCAGGGCCCAGGCGGCGAGCGGGCTGGTGCCCTCAATCGCGACGAAGACCGGCGCGATTCTGGAAAGTATGAAGGTGACGCCGACGCCGAGTATGGCGACCCCGGTTTCAAGCAGGGCATAGAGGCGGAGCGGCTGGCGGGAACGGTCGCCGGCACGGCCAAGGACAAAACTGCCGAGCGCAAGGCCGAGGAAGAAGGCGCTGACCCCGGTGCTGACCGCATAGACATCGACGCCGGTGACCAGCGAAAGCTGCTTGATCCAGAGAACCTGGAAGACCAGAGCGGCGGTGCCGGAGAGGAAGAGCAGGAATGCCGCGGCTGCCGGAGCGATGTGCGTCCGCTTTGCCGCCGAGGTGCCTTCATTCGACTCCTCGAAAATCACCGATCGAGCGGGCGGAACGGTCTTCGTCATTGCGGCACGCCATCTCTTAACAAAGGCAGGAAGAGAAGGCGGCACACCAGGCGCCGCCTTCGAGAGTGTTATTGGGCAGGTTGGGACTTCGCCAGGATCTCGTCGATCTTCTGGTGCACGCTTTCTTCGATCTGATCGACCGAGAAGCTTGCCGGCTTCTGGCTTGGCGGATACTCGATGAAGGTTTCGAGGAACGCGGCGGATTTCCCGACCGCTTGGGCGAAGAGATAGGCATTTTTCGTCCGCCAGTCGTTGTATTGATCGGAGACGATGTCCGCCCGCTCATAGGGGTCCATGCGCAGGTTGAAGATCTTCGGTGCGCGCAGGCAGGTGAAGGGATCCTGCCAGACGTCGAAACCTCCCGGCTTGCGCATTTCGCAGTAGACGGCTTTCCAGTTGTCCCAGCGCATGCCGACGAGCTTGGCGTCGTCGTTGAAGTAGAAGAACTCCTTGCGCGCGCTCTTTGGCTGCTCGCCGGTGAGGTAGGGCAACTGGTTGTAGCCGTCGAGATGAACCTTGAATGTCTTGCCGTCGAGGTCGGTACCCTTCAGCAGACGTTCCTTGATGTCCTTGTCGCCGGCGGCAGCCAAAAGCGTCGGGAACCAGTCGAGACCCGAGAACATCTCGTTGGAAACGCCCGGCTTGATCTTGCCGGGCCAGCGGATCATTGCCGGTACCCGGAAGGCGCCTTCCCAGTTACTGTCCTTTTCGCTGCGGAACGGCGTGGTCGCCGCATCCGGCCAGGAGAACTGGTTGGGGCCGTTGTCGGTCGTGTAGACGACGATGGTGTTGTCGGCGATCTTGAGCTCGTCGAGCAGGTCCAGCAGTTTACCGACGTCCCCGTCATGCTCGATCATGCCGTCGGCATAGTCGTTGCCGGGCATTCCGCTCTGGCCCTTGTACTGGTCGCGCACATGCGTGAACAGATGCATGCGTGTCGTGTTCATCCAGGTGAAGAACGGCTTCTTTGCATCCGTCTGCTTCTTGATGAAGTCCATTGCCGCCGCGGTCGTCTCGTCGTCGATGGTCTCCATGCGCTTGGAATTGAGCGCTCCGGTGTCCTCGACCTTGCCGTCGGCGAAGGAGTGCAGCACGCCGCGTGGGGCATAGGACTTGAGGAAAGCCGGATCGTCCTTCGGCCAGTATGGGCGTTCCGGTTCTTCTTCGGCATTCAGGTGATAAAGGTTGCCGAAGAACTCGTCGAAGCCGTGTGCCGTCGGCAGGAAACGGTCCTGGTCGCCGAGGTGGTTCTTGCCGAACTGACCGGTGGCATAACCCTGGGCTTTCAGCGCCTGGGCGATCGTCACGTCGCGGTCCTGGAGTCCGACCGGAGCGCCGGGAACGCCCACCTTGGACATGCCGGTGCGCAGCACGGTCTGGCCGGTGATGAAGGTAGAGCGGCCGGCGGTGCAGCTGTTTTCGGCGTAGTAATCGGTGAACATCATGCCGTCGTGCGCGATCCGGTCGATATTCGGTGTCTTGTAGCCGACGACACCGAAGGAATAGGCGCTGATATTGGTCTGGCCGATATCGTCGCCAAAGATGACGAGGATGTTGGGCTTGGCGGCATCCTGCGCGAAGGCCGGCAGCGCGGAGGCGGAAATCGACGACATAAGCACGGTGCCGGCGAGCGCCAGCGCTTTCGGTTTCGCGGCATGCCCGATGGTACACGCGGCGAGCCGGCCAAGCCGGTTCTTCAGATCGATACTCATCTCATGTCTCCCTGAGGCAGCAAGCAATCGCTCTCGGAATGCAGGCAAAGTTTCGGATTTACCAATTCAACTTCTACCGGCGGGTGTCCGCGGGTAAGTACGTAACAGTTACGAAGGTCGGCGACGGCGGGTAAATCAGGTCCGGCCGACGGCTCCGAAGCGCCTTGGCGGCGCGGCCTCCAGACCGGGGTTAAGATCGGGCAAGTCCGATGTCGGGCCGGCGCCATCGGCGGAGGTTTCCGCCAGCCAGCGCTGTCTCGCCACGTTCAGACCGCTGCGTAACCGCAGGAGATCTGGCCCGTCATGGTGGGGGCTGCTGCTGCCATAGCGGCTGCGGCGATAATCGGCAAAAGCGTTTGCCGTCGCCGGGTCGGCGAAGCTGTCGAGCCAGCGCGAGAGCGGCGTGTTGCCAGTCCGGCGTGACCAATGGTCGAGCGCCGTCTCCAGCCGCGTGGGGTCGTGATCCCGACAGGCGTCGAGCACGTGGCGAAATGCCGTGGCCTCGGATTGCGCCCTCTGCTCGAGTGCGGTTTCCAGCCGGGCTTCGAGGCGACCGAACAGATTGGCGGCCAGCTGGATAAGCGCCGCGAGAGCGGCGATCGATGCCGCGATGCCGAGCCACCACAACCAGTCGAAAGGTTCCTCAGCGGGCGGCGGCGCAGGCGGGGCGAGTGCGGGCGCAGGCGCTGGGGCAGCGTTGACGTTGACGGTCACTCTGGCCGCCTCGGCCGTCTGCATCGATCCGCTCGCCGGGTCGAACCAGGGCAGGCTGATCGCTGGAAGCGCGTAGGTGCCGGGCTTTGCAAAGACGTAGGTTGCCACGTCCTTGCGCAGTCCCGCCGTGATATCCCCGCGTGACGTGCGCTCCTCCGAAAGCACCGGATCGTGCCGGTAAAGCTGCACGTCCGCCGGGGCGTCGAAGGTCGGTTCGGGGATCATCATCGGCGCCAGGCCGGCGGCGCGGATGGTGATGGTGCGCACCAGGGCATCGCCTGCCTTTAGCCCCGCGGGATCCCGGTCGAAAGACTGCGTGAGGGTGATTTCTCCGGCGGTGACGCCGGCCTCTCCACCTGCGCCTTGCGGAACGGCTTCGACCGTGAACGTGAGCGAAGGCAACGTCACCTGACCCTTGCTCATCTGGCCGGGTACGGCGGCATAGCCGAACGGAATGACGGCGGGCGGCAGCACGTAGTCGCCTGCCGCCTGCGGGGTGATCGCGTAGGTTTTGCGGATGCCTGAGAAGGCCTCGCCGTTGACGGTCTCGTTGAGGTTCATGCCGCGTTCGTCGGGCATGGTGACAACAGTGCCGGGAAGATCGAACAGAGGAAACTGCGGCGGCGAAAGGAAGTAGTTCGGCACGAAGACGTCGACGTCGACCTCGATCTGCTGGCCGGCATAAATCGGCGCCTTGGTCGTGAGCGTCGCGCGGGCAAAGGGATTGGCGGCGAAGGCCGTGCCTGCAAGCCAAAGCGACAGGCCGAGGAGCCAGATGATCAGCCGCGGCAGGGCGGCGAGGGCTGTCACGGGGCCGCCTCCTTTGCTTCGATCGCAAATTTTCGTGCCAGCAGGTCGGCCGGCGACACCTGGATGTTGCGCATCCACATGTCGGCCGTCTGCGGTCCGCCCTGAACGGTCGCTTCCGTTCCCTTCTTGCCCTTGTCGTCGAACTGGGCCTGGTCCGGGTCAATGCCCGCCTGTTCCTGCTGTGCGTCCTGTTCCTGCTTGTCCTTGTCGGCCTTGCGCTTTTTGGCGATCTCGAGGTTCTTTTGGGCGTCGGTCCAGTCGGGGCGGCGCTTCAGCGCCTGCTCGTAGGCGGCGATCGCCTCCTCGGCCTTGTCGAGGTGCAGGAGGGCATTGCCCTGATTGTAGTAGCTTTCCGCCGTATCGCTCTCGGCAAAGGCGTCGATCGCATCCTGGAAACGGCCGGCGCGGTAGAGCGCTGCGCCGCGCCAGGCGGGATCCGCGAACGTTTCAAAGGCCCCCTGGAAATCGCCCTGTTCGAAGGCGCGACGGCCCTGCTGGTCCGGAGTGAGCCAGAGGTCGATAAAGCGATTGTCCGCCGCCTCCACCCGTTCGCTGCCCATGAGCGAAGTGGCCGCGAGCAGATAGACCGCCCAGCGTATGGTCCAGCCGCGTCGGAACCAGAAGAGGCCGAAGACGGCAATCGGAATCGTCAGCCACCAGCCGAGATCGTGCCAGCGCGTCAGCCCTTCGGCCGTCTTCGCTGCAAAATTCGTCTGGATGCGCCTGATGATCCAGCTGACGTCGGCGTCATCGGATGTCACCGACGCCACCTCGGCCTTGGATGCGGACTGCAGCGCCTTGAGGCCGTCGACATCGAGCTTCGCCCTGACATGCGCGCCGGTGGCGTCGGTCAGGAACCCGCCGTCCGCCGTCTTGACCGGACCGCCTTCTGCCGTGCCGATGCCGAGCACCATCAGCGAGTTGCGCCCCTGATACCCACCGAAGGCCGGGAAGGCGGAACGCTCGACGCCGTCGGTCATGAACAGGATGGTGCCAGGCACCGTTTCGTTGGCGAGCGCTTTTTCGACCTCCTGCAAGGCCTTGGCTGTGTCCTTACCCTCAACGGGCATGATCTGCGGCGACAGCGCGGCGAGGTAGGATTTGACCAGCGCGGCATCGTCGCTGAGCGGCAGCACCATGTGGGCGGAGCCGGCATAGGCGAACAACGCGGTGCGCGAGCCTTTCCTCCTGTCGAGAATGTCCTGGACCTTCAATTTGGCGCGTTCGAGCCGCGTCGGCGAAACATCGGTCGCGTTCATCGTCGGGTTGAGGTCAATGGCGATTGCCAGAGGTGCGGTGTCCTCGACGAAGGGCGGCCGTTCACGCTGCCAGGTCGGGCCAGCGGCTGCGATCGCCGCAACGGCGATCAGTGCGGCGGTGACGTGCACCGGCTGGAAACGCCGTTTCCCGCCCTTGTCGATCAGCAGGTGATCGAGCAGGTGCGGTGCGATCATGTCCTGCCACTGCGAGCGGACATCGCCGCGCCGGGTAACGAGGTAGATCAGCAGCGGGACGGCGGCGAGCGCCAGCAGCCACAGCGGCCGCAGAAAGTGAAAATCCGCGATCATGGCGCTGTCTCCCGGCGCTGACGCCGGTCGCCGAGCGAGGATAGGAGCCACATGACGGCGTGATAGGCGAGCACCAGCAGGAGTGCCGCACCCAGCGGATAGTAGAACAGCTCGATGCGCGGCCGCCAGGAGAGCGTCTTCTGGTTTGCCGGCGTCAACTGGTCGAGCAATTGGTAGATGTTCTGCAGACCGGCCTGATCCTGGCCGAAGAAGTAGCGCCCCTTCGTCGCTTCGGCGATCTGCTGGAGTGCCGCCGTGTCGAGCTTCTGTTCTCCTTGAGCATTGGGATCGCCGATGCCGACCGTGTGGATCACCACCTTTCGCTCGGCGGCGATGCCGGCGGCCTTGTCGGGCGGCATCTTGCTGGCGGTGTCGTTGCCGTCGGTCAAGAGGATCATCACCTTGTCCGGCGCGGTGCTGGCGTCGAACATCTTGATCGCCAGCCCGATCGCATCACCGACGGCGGTGCGGGGACCGGCCATGCCCGGCAGGCTGTCGGCCAGCATCAGCTTGACGGTCTTGTGGTCGAGCGTGAACGGCACCAGCGGATAGGGGGCATCGCCAAAGGCGATCAGGCCCAACCGGTCATTGGGCCGACGGTCGATGAAGTCGGCGACCACCGCGTGCACCGCTTCGGCGCGGGTCTGCAGGTTGCCGGCAGGATCGCGAAAATCGCGCGTGTCCATCGACTGTGACAGATCGATCGCCAACATCAGGTCGCGCTGCGGTTCGACCTTCTCGATCGGCGGCTCGACATATTGCGGCCGCGCCAGCGCCAGCACGATCAGCGTCCAGCAGATGGGTGCGATCACCTTCTGGCCGAGATTGGTTCTCGGAACGACGGAGCCTTCGGTCGGACCGAGATTGGCCGCCGCGGTGATGTCCTTGAAGAACGGCACCCTGACGGCGGCCGACTGCTCGCGGTATGGCGGAAGCAGCCACCAGACAAGGAAGGGCAACGGCAGAAGGATCAGTGCCCAGGCGTGGTCAAGCACGTACATGATGCGCCTCGATCCAGCGCCGCGCTGCCGCGATATAGGCCTTTGCCTCAGCCTCCGGAATCGCGGCGAGCGCCTGGCTGCCACGATACTCGGCTTCCTCGAAAAAACGCGCAGAGGCGATCGGAAAGACGGGGCCGCCGGAATGAGCGTCGAGATACTTTGTCCAGCCGGTGCCGTGCAGGCCGGCAATGGCTTCGCGTGGCCAGATCGAGAGCGCGGTCCGCTTTAAAAGGACAGGCAGGGCAACGAGCGCCTCGCCACGCGATCCGGTGGCGGTCAATCCGGCTTCTATCTTTCTGAGGTCGGCGAGCGCTTCGCGGCGGTAGCTGTTGGCCTCCCAGCGCCGGTACCAGCGCCAGCAGGCAAAGGCCGCCATGAGGAGGACAATGCAGCCGAGCACCACCCATGCCGGGGTCTGGGGCATCATCGAGACAGGTTGCGGCAAGGCGATATCCGCGAGCTGCCGAAGGGCGGTGTCGAGCATCGGATCTTTCGGAGGTGCCGCCGTCGCCATCATCGCCTCCGCTGCCGGCTGGCGAGTTGGCCGAGCATGGTGCGCAGCTGCGGCGCCACCTCTTCCGCCGCAGAGATCGGCAGCATGGGCAGGCCGAGCTCCTCCTGCCAGGCGCGCAGCGCTCGCCCGCGCTTGCGGGCAAAGCTGTCGATCGCCTCGCGCACATTGCCATGGCCGAACTGCACTTCGGCCTGAAGCAGCCCGCCGCTAAAGACGATATCGCCCTTGCGCGGCAGTTCGAGCAGGAAGGGATCGTAGATCAGAACGCAGATCACATCGTTGTGGGCCGAGAGCTTCAAAAGCATGTCGCGGGTTTCGAGGCTGTAGCCGTCGAAGTCGCTGACGACGATGATCAGGTGATCGTGCCGGGCGATGTTGGCGACGGTCGTCAGCACGACGTCGAGCTGCTCGGCCCCATGCGGCGCCTGCGAACCGGCCTGCAGTGCGGTATTGTGGCGAACGATGCTGTCGGCGAGCCGGATCACCGCTTCGCGGCTGCGGTATGGGCGCGTTTCGGTCACCTCCTCGTCGCCGAAGACGAAGCCGCCGACACGGTCGCCAAGGGCCAGCACGCGCCAGGCGGAGAGCGCTGCCACTTCCGCCGCGGCGACCGACTTCATCGCGCGGCGGCTGCCGAAGAACATGTTGATGCGCTGGTCGACGACAATGAGGGCCGGCCGGTCCTTCTCTTCGTCATAGACGCGGACGACCGGCTTGCCGGTGCGCGCCGTCACGCGCCAGTCGATGGCGCGGATGTCGTCGCCGGGCAGGTAGTTGCGTAGTTCCTCGAAGGAAAGTCCGCGGCCGCGCATGCGTGATTCGTGACGGCCGGCAAGCAGGCGGCGCACCGGCGCCTTGCGCAGGAACGTCAGGTCGCGGGCCATCGCTTCGAGACCGACAAGTGCGTCCACCGAGGTGTAGACGCCGGTGGTGTCGGCGGTGCGGGGCTTTATGATGCCGCGTGAGCGGGCGAGGGCCGGCAGGGATATGGCCATCGGCGAACCTCCATCCTCAGGCGACCGCGACGAGCTCGACGATGCGGTCGATCACCTGGTTGGCGGTGGTGCCGCCGGCATGCGCTTCGTAAGAGAGCACCAGGCGATGGCGAAAGACATCGTGCACGGTCGCCTGCACATCGTCGGGCGTGACGAAATCGCGGCCGTTCAGCCAGGCGTGCGCCCGCGAAACCTTATCGAGGCCGATGACGCCGCGTGGGCTCACGCCGACCTGAAGCCACTTGGCCAGATCCTTGTCGACCTTGTCGGGATAACGTGTCGCCATCACCAGCGCGACGATGTAGTTCTCGATCGCTTCGGAAACGGTGATCGCCGATATTTCCTTGCGTGCGGCAAAGACCGCGTCCTGGGCAAGCTTCTCCGTCGCATGATTGTTGGACTTGGCGTTGGTTTCCTCCGAGCGCACGAGCCGCATGATGTCTGCCTCTGAGGCTGCGTCCGGATAATCCACCTGGATGTGCATGAGGAAGCGGTCCAGTTGCGCTTCGGGAAGCGGATAGGTGCCTTCCTGCTCGATCGGGTTCTGGGTCGCCATGACCAAAAAAAGATCGGGCAGCACATGGCTCTTGCCGCCGATCGTGACCTGGCGTTCCTCCATCGCCTCGAGCAGCGCCGATTGCACCTTGGCCGGCGCCCGGTTCACCTCGTCGGCGAGGATGAGATTGGCGAAGATCGGCCCTTCCTGGAACTGGAACGCGCCCTTGCCGCCCTCGGAAAAATAGATCTCGGACCCCGTGATGTCGGCGGGCAAGAGGTCGGGTGTGAACTGGATGCGCGAAAGCTCCGCGTCGAGGTTTTTGGCCATGCTCTTGATCGCTCGGGTTTTCGCAAGTCCGGGCAGGCCCTCGACCAGCAGATGGCCGTTGCTGAGCAGCCCCAGCAGCAAGCGCTCGATCATGCCCTCCTGGCCGATGATCGCTTCGCCGATGCGCTTGCCGAGTTGCTGGATATCGTCGCGTGCACCCATGAAGTCCTGCTCCCTTGCCCTGCCGGCAACATCAGTCGTCATGAACTTTCACGAGAGCTTATTGTTAAATCAGGCCAATTGGAAAGAACGTAACAGTAACGAAGGCCTGAGCGGCGATGGCGGATACCTCTTGTGGCACGCGGCCTGCGCCCCGAGGGCTTTGGGCGATTGCGTAACGGTTACGTACTTTGGGCAGCGGGCATTTGGCGCTAACGTGTGCAGACCGTCCGCACGCGTGCTAGCCGACGGTGCCAAGGGAGATCAGAGCCACATGCAAATGTCCCCGAAAATGCCCCTTGTCGACGAAACGCCCGCGGCGATCAGCGCCCGCGAGCAAATCTGGATCGAGGGCGGGACCTTTCTCATGGGTTCGGACAAGCACTATCCGGAGGAAGCGCCGGCCCATCCGGTGAAAGTCGACGGCTTCTGGATCGACGTCACGCCCGTTACCAACCGGCAGTTTGCCGCCTTCGTCGAGGCGACCGGCTACGTGACCGAGGCGGAAAAGACGCCCGATCCGAAGGACTATCCGGGCGCGCTTCCGGAAATGATGCGGGCGGGTTCGGTGATCTTCGACCCGCCGAGGCGGGTGACCAGCAACAGTCCTTCGCAATGGTGGAACTTCAAGTTCGGCGCCGACTGGCGGCGGCCCTATGGGCGGCAGAGCAACATCCGCGGCAAACTCGACCATCCGGTGGTGCAGGTCTCCTACCTCGACGCCAAGGCCTATGCCGCCTGGGCGGGAAAGGACCTGCCGACGGAGGCCGAATGGGAGTTCGCCGCGAAAGGCGGGCTCGAAGGCGCGGAATTTGCCTGGGGGGACGAACTGGTGCCCGAGGGACGTTTCATGGCAAACACCTGGCACGGCATGTTTCCGACGGAAAACCTGAAGCCCGACGGCTTCGAGCGGACCTCGCCGGTCGCGAGCTTTCCCGCCAATGGCTACGGCCTCTACGACATGATCGGCAATACCTGGGAATGGACCAGCGACTACTGGTCCACCCGCCACCCTGCGCCGGCGCAAAAGAGCTGCTGCATACCCGCCAATCCGCGGGGCGGGGACCGGGAAGCGAGTTTCGATCCGCGGCAGCCGACGATCCATATCGCCCGTCGCGTCGTGAAAGGCGGATCCCATCTCTGCGCGCCCAACTATTGCCGTCGGTATCGTCCGGCGGCGCGTCACGCGCACGAGGAAAACGCGGCGACGACCCATATCGGGTTCCGTTGCATTCGGCGGCCCTGATCCGGCCAGAGGACTTGAAAACCGTTCCGCCAGGAGGATGGATGATGACGGCAACAGCGATGCGTTTGGGGTTCGTGATGGACGAAAGGGCTTGCAAACCGCGGCGTCGCGCAAGGCTCGCTGGCCTGCTGCTCGCGTTCGTTGCGGCCTTCGCCTCACCTGTTGCCGTTGTGGCGGCCGATGCGCCGGCCGACATTCTGCCCTCGTGGAACGATGGCGAGGCGAAAACCGAAATCGTCGATTTCGTCACACGGGTCACCAGCGAGGGCAGCGCCGATTTCGTGGCGCCGGCAGAGCGGATCGCCGTCTTCGACAATGACGGCACGCTCTGGACCGAGCAGCCGAACTATTTCCAGGGCATGTTCGCCATCGACCGCGTCAAGGCGATGGCGCCCGAGCACCCCGAATGGAAGGACAAGGAGCCTTTCGCATCGCTGCTGAAGGGGGACATGGCAGGCGTTGCCGCGGCCGGCGAAAAAGGCATCGTCGAGTTGGTCATGGCGACCCATGCCGGCATGACGACGGACGCGTTCACGAAAACGGTCACGGATTGGTTCGCGACCGCCCGGCATCCGCGCTTCGATCGCCCCTATAACGAGATCACCTTTCTGCCGATGCGCGAGTTGCTCGATTATCTCAGGGCAAACGGCTTCAAGACTTATATCGTCTCGGGCGGCGGCATCGAATTCATGCGGCCGATGACCGAACAGATGTATGGCATCCCACCCGAGCAGGTGGTCGGCAGCAGCATCACGACGAAGTACGAACTCGACGGCGACGCGCCGGTGCTGATGCGGGAGCCCAAGATCGACTTCATCGACGACGGTGCCGGCAAGCCGGTCGGGATCAACACCTTTATCGGCCGCCGCCCGATCTTCGCTGCCGGTAATTCCGATGGCGACTATGAGATGCTGCGTTGGGTAACGGCGGGATCCGGCCCGCGTTTCGGCATGATCGTGCACCATACGGACGGGGAGCGCGAATGGGCCTATGATCGGCAATCCCCTGTCGGCAAGCTGGACAAGGCGATGACCGAGGCCGAGCAGCGGAACTGGCTTCTGGTCGATATGAAGAACGACTGGCGCAAGATCTACGCCTTCGAAAAATAGGTGGCTGCACGGCTGGCGCCGTGCGCCTCAGCGATCGATGTCGGGGCGAGGGCCGAGTGCCAAGCGCGACTTTAGCGCGGGGCCGTGGTCGACTATCGTCGCGCGGACGATGGTGCTCTTGCTCGTCTTTCCCGCCGCGGAACATCTCTCAACACCGATCGCGATATCGCGTGTGCCGCCTGTGCGGCTGCTGACGGCCCGAATCATGGGATTCGAGGCGAAGATTGCCAAGGTGCCGGCAATCCGGACCAATGTTACTGTTACGTACTTCCGAAAATCGGCGTTCGTGCCACTTTTCGCTCAGGGGAGAGGTAAGCGAGGGTCGGATTGGCCACAAGCACCGACCGGCGAGCCGGCCCCCCGCCCGCAACGGTGTCTGGTCGTCGCTGACACCTTGGGGAATGCAAAGGCATGAGCATCGATTGTCGTTCAAACGGATGGTAACCCATGCCCAGCGCAGCCTCTCAACGGGGACTACTGAAGCTTATGCTCAGGCTGCCGGCTCTGCGCGGCCAGTTGCAATTGCTCTGTGCCAAGAACCAGTCCCTGGCAAGCCTCTGCGAAGCCTATGAGGAAGCGAGCTCTATGCTTGACCGGCAAAGGCGTCTCGCCCCTCTGGATCATTCGATGATCTCGGAGTATGAATTGATCTGTCGCGAGATCGAAGAAGAGGTCATTTCCGTCTGTATCGCCGATACGGGGACGTGAGCGTAGTCCGTTGTGATTAACAAATAGCTCGCTTGAGCTTGTCAGAGCGACGAAAACCCCACAAGAATTCTATGGGAATGATGGGGCGTTCCTGTTCCAACTTAAAATGATTCAATTCTTCGATGAAAATATTTTGTGAAGGTGCGATATTCTTCTTTCCGCCACAGAAGCTCTCGTCTAGAGTTCGCCTCGCGTTGCACTCTCTTTGGGGTTGTGGCAGTTGGGAGCGCATCATGGAAGCCAGCAGAAATGCGGGTCAAACGAACTGCATTGCCGTTGCAGAATGCGAGGCGCGAGCCGCCCTTGAGCGCATTCTTGCCGACAGCCAGTTTCACGCGACCGAGCGTCATCGCAAGCTGTTGCGGTACCTGGTTGACGAGTTTTTCGCTGGCCGTTCGGGCCAGGTGAAAGCCTACACGATCGCCATTGACGTCTTCGGACGGCCCGCCTCCTTCGATCCTGCGACCGATCCGATCGTGCGTGTGGAAGCGTCGCGCCTGCGCGCGGCCCTCGCGCAATATTACGAGGCGCGCGGCGAAAGAGCGGAGCTTCGCATCGAGCTTCCGAAAGGCAATTACGTTCCGCAATTCGTGATCAGCGGTGAGCCTTTGAGAGGGGTGCTCGAGAGCACGACGCCGGTTGCTGAGGCGGCAGCCGAGCAGCCCATCGAGCTCGCGATTGCGCCTGCCGTTCTTGCCCGCAAATGGCGCCCGCTTGCGGGCTTCGCGGCACTTGGAACCGGCGTGGCGGTCATGGCCGGGGCCTTCTACGTGTCCGTTGCCGACCACCTTCCCTGGCAGCCGGTTTTCTCAGCCAAGCCGACGATCGTCGTTGACGTGCCGACGCGGCAGGGTGCCGACGACGAGGTGCAGAAGAAGGCGGGAGACTACCTGGTCCACGCACTCTCGCAGTTTTCCGCCGTCCGCACCCTTGCGCCGGTCTCGCCCGCGGGTGTCGACGTGGCGTCGATAACCGGGTGGGTTTCGTCCGCGCCGCCGGTCAAGCTGCAGGGCAGCAAGGAATACAGGCTTTCCATCGCCTACAGCACCGACGAGCGCCGGCATGAGGTCTCCTGGCAGGTGATCGATGTGCAAAGCAACGAGGCGCTGAGGTCCGGCAGCTCGAAGGTGGCGCTCGACAGCGGCGATGCGCAGGAAATACAGGAAAAGCTGCTTTCTCGTCTGGCCCTTTCGCTTGCCGGCGAAGAGGGCGTCATTGTCAGTCTGGAGGCTGCGCGGCAACTGGTGACGCCGTCGATCGGCTTCGGCTGCGTGCTTCAGGCGGATGTGGCACTGGCGCGGATCGACCCTGAGGGACTGGTTTCGGCCCACGGCTGCCTTGAAAAATCCGTCGCCTACCAGGCCGCCGACGCCGATGTTTTGGCGAGCTTGGCGATGGTGTTGGTGGCAACCGGCGAAGCGAGCGCCGCGCCGACGGTGGCTGAGCGTGCGCTGAAGCTCGCCGACAAGGCCGTTGCGCTGGCACCGCAATCGAGCCAGAGCTACGTCGCCCAGATGCAAGCGCGCTTTGCAGCCGGCGACAGGGAAGCGGCGTTCATTTCCGGCCGGCGCGCGGCGGCACTCAATCCGCTCGACGACGCCATTCCGGCGCGGCTAGGCCTGCTGCTTTTCGTCAGCGGCGCCTATTCGCAAGGGGTGAATCTGGCCCGTGTGGCGGATGCCGGCAGCGAGTATCTTCACCACGATGCCGCGCTGACCCTGGCGCTGGAAGACTACCGCAGCGGCCGCTACCGCGAAGCGCTGAGGCGCGCACGCGAACTTGCCAATCCGGCGGACATGGCGGTCAATCTCCTGCGCGTGGCAGCGGCAGGCCAACTCGGCCTGACGCGGGAAGCGACCAGCGCCTTGGACGGATTGCGCCTGAACGAAACGCGCGCGTCGCAGCCGTACGATACGGAACTGGTCGCTCGCGGCTACGCGCCGGACCTGATCGCGTTGCTCGATGACGGTCTCGCCAAGGCCGGCTTCGCCCAGCAGTAAGGCCGGGGACGGGCCGCCTTTTAGCTTTCGGCGGCGACCCGGATCACCAGCTTGCCGAAATTGCGTCCGTCCAGCAGACCGATGAAGGCTTCCGGCGCATTCTCGAGCCCGTCGACGATGTCTTCGCGGTAGCGGACTTCGCCGCTTTTGATCCAGCCGGCCATCTCCTGATAGAAGAGCGGCCTCTGATCGGCAAACTCGCGCTGGATGAAGCCCCGGATGAGCAGGCTCCGGCTGAGCACTTCGCGCATGACGCCGGGCAACCGGTCGCTCCCGGCTTGCGCGCCTGCGGGCTGGTTGTAGTGCGCAATCAGGCCGCAGACGGGCACGCGAGCGAAGTCGTTCAACAGCGGGAACACCGCATCCCAGACATGACCGCCGACATTCTCGAAATAGACGTCGATGCCTTTGGGGCAGGCGGCGGCGAGCTGTTCGGCGAAATCAGGCGCGCGGTGATCGATCACCGCGTTGAAGCCGAGCGTGTCGCGAACGAAGGCGCATTTGTCCGCACCGCCGGCGATCCCGACTGCGCGCGCACCCTTGATGCGGGCAATCTGCCCGACCGCCGAGCCGACGGCGCCGCTTGCAGCCGCCACGACGACCGTTTCGCCCGGCTGCGGTTTGCCGATCGTCAGCAGCCCCGCATAGGCGGTGAAACCGGGCATGCCGAGAATGCCGAGTGCCGTCGAAAGAGGTGCGGCCGCCGGATCGAGCTTGCGCAAGTCAGTACCACGCGACAGCGCATAGCTTTGCCAGCCGGAGTGGGAAAGAACGAAATCGCCGTCGCTGAAATCCGGGTGACGCGAGCGGAGGACGCGGGCGACCGTGCCGCCCTCCATGACAGCACCGATCGCCACCGGCTTGGCATAGGAGCGGCCGGCATTCATGCGGCCGCGCATATAGGGGTCGAGCGAAAGGTAGAGGATCTTCAGGAGGACCTCGCCTTCCGCCGGCTCCGGGATTGCCGTTTCGACGACGCGGAAATCGCTCGGCACCGGTTTTTCGGATGGCCGCGCGGCAAGCAGGACCTGGGTATTCTTGCTCATAGCCTTTTCCTCCTGTGCGTGTCCCGATGCCCCGCGGCGGCTGACGCGCGATGAGAAGCTCTTTTCGCATGAAACGAAACAAAGGCCTACAGACGAGTTTTGAGCCACAAACGGCTCCGCGGGCTCGCCCCTGCGGACGAGCCCGCGGAAAATGCGAAAGCGTCTTACGCTCAGGCGGCGTCGATCGCTTGTCTGAGATCGGCGATGATGTCGTCCGAATGTTCGATGCCGATCGAAAGCCTGACATAGCCGGGCGTCACCCCGGTCTTTAGCTGGTCGATCTCCGACAGCTGCGAGTGCGTCGTCGTGGCTGGATGAATGGCCAGTGAGCGCGCGTCGCCGATATTGGCGACATGGTAGAGCAGTTTCAGCCCGTCGATGAAACGCCGTCCCGCCTCGCGACCGTCCTTCAGCTCGAAGCCCACGAGCGCGCCATAGTGGCCGTTCAGCAGATATTTCCCGCCGCGCGCTTTTGCCTCGCCATCCTGGAACTTCGGGAAGATCACCCGCGCCACCTTCGGGTGGGTGCGGAGGAACTCGGCCACCTTGATGGCATTCTCGTTGTGCTGCCGGATCCGGAGCGGCAGCGTTTCCAGACCCTGGATGAACTGGAATGCGTTTAGCGGGCTGATCGCGGCGCCGAGGTCGCGCAACAGCACCGCGCGGGCGCGCAGGATATAGGGATGAAACGCGATCGCGGCCGCTTTTTCGAGCCAAGTCTTGCCCTGGTAGCTCGGGTCAGGCTCGTGCAGGTTCGGATGGCGCGCCTCATGCTCGTGCCAGGGAAACTGGCCGCTGTCGATGATCGCGCCGCCGATCGAGGTACCGTGCCCGCCGATGTATTTTGTCGTCGAATAGACGACTACCGCAGCGCCGTGGTCGAAGGGCCGGATCGTCAGCGGGGCCGCCGTGTTGTCGACGATCAGCGGAATGCCGAAGCGCTTGCCGATCTCGGCGACCTCGGCGATCGGAAAGACCTCCAGCTTCGGATTCGGCAGGGACTCGGCATAATAGGCACGTGTCCGGTCGTCCGTCGCCCGGGCAAACGCCTCGGGATCAGCCGCATCGACGAAACGAACCTCGATGCCGAAACTTTTCAGGGTGGCGGCAAACAGCGCCCAGGTGCCGCCATAAAGGCCGGCGGCGCTGACGACGTTGTCGCCGGAGCGCGCAAGGTTCAGGAGCGCGAAGGCCGATGCCGCCTGGCCGGAGCCAAGTGCCAGCGCGGCTGCTCCCCCTTCGATCTCCGCCAGCCGCTGCTCAAACGCGTCTTGCGTCGGGTTGGAAACGCGGGTGTAGAGATGCCCCGGCGCCTCCAGCGCAAAGAGCTTGTCGGCGCCGTCGGTGCCGGGCAGTTGATAGGAGGTCGTCTGGTAGATCGGCACGGCGACGGCGCCGCTTGCCGGATCGAAGCGATAGCTGCCGCCGTGGAGCGCCAGCGTTTCGGGATGCAACCGCCCGCCGGCTTCGCGCAGGCCGTTCGGCGTCTTGATCTCGACTGCCGGTTCTTCCGGCTTCTGATGGATCGTCATGCCATTTCTCCTTGGCTCTCAGGTTGATCGGCGCTGTCCGGTTGATCAGGCGGGCACGGCCGCCTTTGGCTGTTCCAGCAGGTCTGCGTGGTGCGCGGCGGCGACATCGGGGTGCGAGCGCAGCCGGGATTTCAGCACGTTGCGGCCGACCTCGTGGAAGAGCGGGTTCTGCGGATCCTGGGTGACGCCGCGGACCTCGGCTGCAAGCTGTGGCGGGAGATCGAGCACCGGGATGGTCGAAGCGAGATTGGCGCCGAGGAAGAAGGCGACCGAGAGCCGATCGCCGCCAGCTGGCGGCGTTACCACCCGGTGGATGTTGGCGAGCAGATAGCCGTTCGATGCCAGTTCCAGGAGTTCGCCGACATTGATGACGAAGGTGCCGCGCTTCGGCGGTGCGTCGATCCAGCCGCCCTTGCCGTCGTCGACCTGCAGTCCGCCGACCACGTCCTGCAACAGGATGGTGACGAAGCCGCCGTCCTTGTGGGCGCCGACGCCCTGATCGCTTTCGGTCTTGTCGCGGCCGGGATAGCGGATGATCTTCAGCAACTGGTTGGGGCCATCGCGATAGATCGGCCCGAAGACATCGGGCTTCTGCCCGAGCGCTTCGGAGAAAATCTCGATCAGCCGGATACCGAGCCCGGTGACGGCTTCGATATAGCCAAGGATCGCAGGCTTCAGTTCCGGCAAGGCGTCCGGAAACTGGTTCGGGCCGACAAGCCGCTTCCACGGCGCATCGCCGGACGCGATATTGAGGCTCTGGCGCTCGGGACCAAAGTCGACCTGTTCGCGCCAGTCCTGCGTGCCGCGCGTGTATTCGAGGCCGGCGCGATTGTAGCCGCGGAAGTGCGGCGACTTGCGCATCTCGATCGCCAGCTTGTCGTCCTCCGGCAGCGCGAAGAAGCGGCGCGAAAGCGAGAGAATGCCGTCGATTTCGTCCTGCGGGATCCCGTGGCCCTCGAGATAAAAGAAGCCCACCGAGCGGGCAACGCTGCGCAACTCGTCGAGCGCTGCGGCCCGCTCGGGGTGGCCCGCCGCAAAGCGCGAAAGGTCAAGGACGGGCAGAGTTGGATTTGTCTGGCTCAAGCTGGTCTCCCTTTGTCGTTCAGGCGGTGGGCCAGTCGATAAGGGCCCTGCGCCGGTTCGCACATGATGGGAGAAGCCTAACCGGAGGTGGCTCGCTCACTCAATATTGTCTATGGAAATTATGGACTAAATTTCAACGAAAGCGCGAAGCGGGCTTTCGAACGGAACTGGTTTGCGGGGAATATCCGTCCCGGCCGTCAGTTTTAAGGATTCCCTGAGCTGTCTCATGCGTGCGAGAGCAACGATCGTTCGGCGACGAAATCCGCTTGCGGCGAAACGCGGGGAGCGGCAGACGCTAGGCCTAACAACGACCAAAACCCCGCTTCGCCTTCGGCCAAACGGGGCTATCTTCGTGTCACAGCTCAATCGCAAAGCCACCGGTCCGCGCAGGCGGACCAATCGCGGGATGACGGCAATCCCAAAAGCGGCGTGGAACTCAGCAGCGGCCGAGGCTCGGGCGCGTCAGCAACTCGTTGGTCAGATGCGCTCTCTGGCTGCCGCAGTCCTCGGCTTCCTTGAGCAGCGATGCGAGCGCGAGTTCGAGACAGTATTGCACGCCTTCGACGTTGAGGGTCTTGGCGGAGTCGCGCGCATAGGTGACAAGACGAGCCAGTGCCAAGAGCTCCTTTTCCTTGTCTTCCGGTTCTACCGGCACAGCAAATGAAGATAGCATGATTTTCCCCAGCTTCCTTTGGATCCGCAGATCCAGCCCACCGTGGCCAATCATAGCGTGACTTCGCGGCATTGCGCGTGACATGAGCGTGACACACGTTGTATGTGAAAACCACATCCTTAAGATGAAGCGTCAGGTTGACCGAACAACCTCTTCCACATGCTGGTAGAATTGAATTTCCAGCCTTGCGTTGCAACCGTCCGTTGGGTTGGCGTGTGTCGCAGTGCGTCCAGTAAATGTCGCGCGTCGATGCCCTTCTGGTCGACATATTCGCTCGCGAGCAGCGCGGTGAGACGGGCGGGGTCCGTCCCCGCCGGCAGTGCAACGCGCGCGACGATGCCCGACCAGTTGCGCTCCTTGTAGAACATGGCGGACGCCGTCGCGCCCATCGATGCGATGAGCGCTGGGGCAAGGGCTTGGGTCTGCGAGAGGCGCTTGAGCGTCGCATCGACGTTGACCAGCGGGAGTGTCAGCGGCAGATAGCCGAGTTCGGCCGGGCCGTGGATCAGCGCAACGTCGGCGTCGTCCACGCGGGCTCCTTCGGCGTATTGCCGGTAGATCTCGCCAATGCCGACCATGCCGAAGGGCGCGCATTCCGCCGCGCGCAGCGCGCCCATGCTCGCCGCGCCGAAGACCTGCACGCCCAGCGACAGCGCAAAGAGGATTTCCTTGTGCCAGACGGGCGCAACATTCTCGAAGTTGCCGTCGATAAGCCCGATCGCGGTTGCACCGCCCTCAACTGCGCGCAGGACGTCGCCCTGAACGGCAGGCGGGAGGATTAGGACGCTCTTGTCCGCCGCGTTTCGTGCGTCCGGCAGCGTCGGGCCAACAAAGACAACGTTCATCCGGCCTCCAGAGCACGGGCGAGCGCGCGTTCTCCGAAGCGACGCTTGCGCAGGCCGTCGGGATTTTCGAGGGCCGGAACGATGACCTTGACCACCGAGAAAGGTGCAACGCCTTCCATCAGCGGAACGACGACAACCGTCCGGACGCCAGCCGCTTCAAGCCGCCGCAGTACGTAATCGAGCTGCGCCTGAGGCCCGGCCGGGACATCGGGGGCCGCCACGCTTGTCCGGAGCGGCACGGCGGCAAACAGGCCTCGCGTTTCCTCGGGAAGGTCGCGGGTGAAGGTTTCCGGGAACACATCGTCGCGGGCGCCGCTGATATAGGTAAGCCGCGACTGGGCGGCCTCGGTCACGGCACGGATGGCGGCGCGCCGCGCCACGGGGTGGGCACCGTGGCCGATCGTGACGTCGTGATAACGCGGCTGCCTGGCCGAGAGAATGCCCGCTTCGGCGAGGGTTGCGGCATAGCAGGGGATGCCGATGTCGCTGGTCATGTCGAACAGGCGCAACTCCAGACCTGAAGAGGCGATCCGTTCCGTAAGGGCATCGAGGACAGGATCCTCCAAACTTCCCGGATCGATGCAGCCTCGGTGCTTGCCGTTCAGCGGCAGCATTCGCCACAGCGTTTCGGCGTCGCGCTCGATGCGCTCGAGCAAGCCGTGCAGGGTCGCCTCGGTCTCGGTGTTGCCCGAGGCCAGGCCATCGGAGGACTGCCAGTAACGACAATCGACGATCGTCCGGTCGAGGATTGTCGCTTCGCGCGGGACCCAGGTGGTTGCGCCGTCAAAGAGGTCGAAGCCACGGAGCCAGTCGATCGTTTCGTCGTTCTGAAGGTCCGCTTGCCCCGCCGAGATGAGCCCCGGCAGATGCAGCGTTCGATCGCCCGTTTCGGAAAGAGCCCGGCTGGTGGCCGTTCTTGTCGCGGCCGACGGCGCGCAGGCCACTGCCCGCTCGATCGCCTCCATGGCCGCCGAAACCTTGGCGTCAACGTCGGTGATGCCTTTTCCCTGGTTGATGACGATCGATCGGGCGTTGGGCGACACGGCGCTCCACACGGGAATGCCGAGCCGGTCGAGGCCGGTCAGCCGCGCGAGCCGGGTGACGCCGAGCGCCGGCAGGAATGCCTCGATCCGCCGGAACGTTTCTTCTGGCGGGCAGGCGCGATCGCTGTAGGAAAGCGGCTCGGCCGCCGGACGGCTGGAATGCTCGTCCGACGGCCGGCCAGTTTCAGCGGCTTGTGCCACGCGTGGACTAGCCGTCCATGAACCCGCCGGAAACGGAGCCGGACGAGGCCGCAACCACGGCGAGATTGACGCCCTTGTGCACCATTGCCCCGCTGTTGTTACGCAGGTCGTTGGCCGCAGCCAGCGGCCCCTGCGTCGGCGTTGCGATCTGCGAGACCGTGCCCGCATCCAGATCCGCAACCCAAAGCCGGTTGTCACCCGCCAAACCGATCACCACTACTTTTGCCATTTTCCCCTCCTGGCCGTTGCTGATGTGAGAAATTAGAAGCCCGCCTTGCGCAGGCCCTCGCAATAATGAACGCGCTGCCATTCTTCCCTAAAGGGAACGATGGTCATCCACTTGTCGAGATCAAAGTCCGGATGCACGTCGAAAGTCTTACGGACGAACTGGCGCGCTTTTTTCCGGTTGCCGAGCATGCCCCAACTTGCCGCCGACAGCCGGTCGGCAGGGGTCGGATCGCGCATGCGCTCGATATAGGCGATCGCCTGCTCATACTGGCCAAGCGAGTAGCTGGCGCCGGCCGCGGTCCAGAAATATTCGTCCGGCGCAATCGGGTTGAGATCGATTGCTGCCTGGATCTTGCGCAGGCCACCCTCGGGGCGCGAAGCTTGCACCAGCGTGTCGGCGTAGCTCGCAATCACGTTGGCGTGCTGAGGGCTCAGCGCCTCCGCCTTGTCATGGTATTCCATGCTCTCGTCGAACTGTCTCAAGTAGAGCTTGACGACGCCAAGCTCGCGATAGCCCGTTGCCAGCGTGTCGTCGGCCACCACCGCATCGCGCGCATGCCGTTCCGCAAGCGCCAGCAGCTCTGCGTCGCCGCGGGCTGTCAGCAGCCACTCGAAAAAATAGCTGCGGGCGAGCCCGCTCATCGCCGGCGCAAAGCCGGAGTTCTCATAGAGCGACTGGCGGAAACTCTTGCGCGCGCGCCGCAGCTCCGGAAGGTTGAGCTGCTTGAGATAGCGCTGCCCGAGGAGGAAGCTGCGGTACGAGCCGACATTGGTCTCGTAGGTCTGGCGATGGGTCTCGTTGCGCTCCACCTGGTTGGCGATCGCCAGCGCGATCTGGCGGGCGATTTCCCGCCGTGAGGCCATCAGCCCGTCGCCATCGAGATTGAAACGGTCGGCCCAGATCACTTCGTCATTGGCAAAGAAGATCAGTTGCGTGAAGAGCGTCAGCCGGCTGCCTTCGTCGGTCAGGCGCGTGTCGAGAATGTAGCTGATGGCGTGCTTCTGGTAGGTGCTGGCCTTGTCTGCCTGCAGGCTGATCTGTGCGGCCGTGTAGGGCGCGATCACCGAAACCGAGCGAAGCGCGCAAAGCCCGATCGTCACGTCCTCGATCAATGCGCTTGCAAATTGTGTTGCCGGACTGTCGTTCGCGCCGTTGTTCGGCGGCAGAAGCACGACGCGCGGCGGGCGCGAGTCGGCTGCCGGCTCCGACGTCGGCGCGATTATCGTCGAGACCGATCGCAATTCCGGCCTGTTGATCGCGATCGCGCCGCCGCCATTCGAGACAGCCCGTGCCTCCAGATGGTTGCCCTCAAGCTGAAACGCCTGGGTCAGGATCTTGCGCACGTCCTCGTCGAGCGGGTTGCGCTCGAGCAGCCGGGTCGCTGCCGCCTTGACCAGCTTGCGATGATTGTTCGTCGCCTCCGCTGCCGCAAGAAGCAGGCTTTCGCGCAGCAGCGCCATATGCTCGCCACGCTGCCGCTCGATCCAGCCATGCAGCGCCTGGCCCTGGGACTTCAAGTCCTTGAGGAAGTCTTCCTGGAAGGTTTCGACGGCCCACTGGAGACGGGAAAGTGGATCGCCCGCCTCACGCCCGATGGTATCGAGGTCGCTCTTGAGCCGGCTGGCGTCGAAGCGCACGGCCGACGGCGAGAAACTCAGGAAGTGACAGCCGAGTTCTTCCTGGCGCGCGCTGATGCGGGAGACCGTCTTGCGCAGATTGACGAAGGCCTGGCTCGGGACGATCTCGTCCCAAAGGAGCTTGGCGACATCGTTTCTTGACTGCTCGCTGTGGCCGCCGACGATCAGATGACACAGGATCAGCAGACCCTTTTCGGGAAACGCTACCTCACGCCCGCCGTTATCGACGAGCCGCAAGCGCCCGAGGGTCTGCAGTCTGAATGTCATCCGGTCATTCCTGTCGGGCGCGGGTGCTTAGCCGTGCAGGTCCTGAGCGTGGCTCGTGCTTGAGCGGGCGGTCTCGGTCTCCGGCGTCTGGGCAACGGCGGCGACCAGCGAGATGATCTTCTTGCGCAGCACCGGGTCCGTGATCTTCAGGAAAGCGCGGTTGAGCGCGATGCCTTCCTTCGACGAAACGAAGGACGAGATTTCGCTCGGCTCGCGCGTTGTGTCGCCGTTGCGTGCGCCGGCAGGGTCTTCACCCTCCTGGAAGAAGAAGCTCGGGTGCACGCCGAGGATATCGGCGATCGCCTGCAGACGGCTCGCGCCGATGCGGTTGGTGCCTTTTTCGTACTTCTGTACCTGCTGGAATGTGATCCCGAGACCGTCGGCCAGCTTCTCCTGGCTCAGTCCGGCCATCAACCGACGCATCCTGACGCGGGAACCGACAAAGACATCGATCTGGCTGGGGGCTTTCGTGTTCACTTGTATTTCCTCCGCACGTAGGAGTGGTCAAATCATACATATGAGTTTGCTTGAATAAATGACTCTATGCAATCACTACGGGCTAAAACACAAAGATTTGCGACGCTTTAATGATTTTACCCGGGGAGACGGGATAGCGACCGTCGCGATCGGGACAGAAGCGGGCAACCTGAAGGACCGGGGAGGGGTGGTGAAACGGCATGCGCCCCTGCGGCGCTCCGAATCGTTCCGGTATCCGGCGTTTGCTGCGGCACGCTCCGCTCCGTTGCGTCTAACTTCTCGGCGACCCGTTACGGTCGCCGTTACTGTTACGTACTTGCGCTTTGGCGATGGGCAAAGATGTCTATGGCTCAACCAGTTCCGGTGCCAGCTTCGGCTTCAGTCGTTGCGGGCGCGGGTCGGCCGCCCGGGATCTCGGAGAACCGTAATGCGCAGACTGACACTCGCCTTCACCCTCCTCGCGATTGCCGCGGTTCCGGCGCGGGCCGGGCCGGCAACGACGAGCGCCTCAGTCAATTTCCGGGAAGGACCGGGAACCGCCTCCAACAGTCTGGGGACGATCGCCGAGGGAACCGAGGTCGATGTCAAGGAATGCGACGATGCGGGCACCTGGTGCGCGGTAAGCTTCAATGGCCAGAACGGCTTCGTGAGCGGCAAGTACCTGAACGATGCCGATCCCAAGGGGCTCGGTTGGCCGCGCGCCTACAAGACCGATAGTGGCGCGACCATCACGCTCTATCAGCCGCAGATCAACGCCTGGAAGGATTTCACCGAACTCGATGCGCTGATCGCCGCCGAATACAAGCAGTCCGACGACGCCAAGCCGATCTTCGGCGTGGTTGGCGTTACTGGCAAGACCGATGCCGACAGCGCCTCCGGCCAGGTCGTCGTTTCTGATATCAAGATGACCGAGATCAACTTCTCCGTCCTCGACCGGAAGGAACTGGCGGATCTGACGCTCGAGGTCGACAAGCTGATGCCGGTCGGGACGATCACCATTTCGGAGGACAAGCTGACGGCGAGCCTCGCCGACTACCAGCGGCTCGGCAATGTCGAGGGGTTGAAGGCCGACGCGCCGCCGATCTTTATCAGCAAGAAGCCGGCGATCCTGGTGCAGACCGACGGCAAGGCCGTGTTTGCCCCGGTCAAGGGCGTCGAGGGGCTCTCCTTCACGGTCAACACCAATTGGGATCTGTTCAAGGTCGAGGCTGACGCCACTTATTACCTGCGCAACGACAAGTCATGGCTGCAATCGAAGGATCTCGCCTCGGGATGGCAGTCCGCCTCGTCGCTTCCCGACATACTCAGCAAACTGCCGGACGACGACAACTGGAAGGATGCCAAGGCGGCGATCCCGCCGCAGGCGGACAAGGTGATCGTGCCCGACGTCATCTATTCGGACAAGCCGTCGGAACTGCTCGCCTTCGACGGTGAGCCGAAACTCGAACAGGTGCCGGGCACCGGTCTCAAGGTTGCGACCAACACCGAGAGCGACGCCTTTTACCGTGACGTTGACTCAAGCTGGTACATCCTCGTATCCGGTCGCTGGTTCGCGAGTACCGCGCTCGACGGCCCCTGGACCTTCGCGACGCCCAAGCTGCCGCAGGACTTCCAGAACATTCCGCAGGATGCCGCCTATTACACGGTGCGCGCGTCCGTTCCCGGTACCTCCGAAAACGCAGAGGCGCGGCTGAAGGCGAGCATTCCCGAAAAGGCGCGTGTCTCGCTCGATGGCTCCGTCACGGTGGACGTCGCCTATAGCGGCGACCCGAAGTTCGAAACGATCGACGGGACGTCCCTGACCTACGCGGTCAACACCAACGAGACCGTCATCAAGGTCGGCGACAAGTATTTCGTGCTCAAGGACGGGGTCTGGTTCGTCGGCGATGCACCGACCGGGCCGTTCGCTGTGGCAAAGGCGGTGCCGGACGAGATCTATACCATCCCGCCGTCGTCGCCGATCTACAATGCCACCTATGTGCGCATCTACGATACCGAGCCCGACGCGGTCTGGTTCGGCTATACGATGGGTTACCTGGGTGCCTATCTCGCCTGGGACACCTTCGTCTACGGCACCGGCTGGTACTATGACGACTATTGGGATTACGGCTGGGCCGGTGGCGGTTACTGGCCCTATTATCCACGCCCGGTAACCTATGGGGTCGGCGCCTTCTATAATCCGGCCATCGGTACGTTCGGCCGCTATGGATATGCCTACGGGCCCTATCGCGGCATTGCTGCCGGTGCGGCCTACAATCCGCGCACGGGCACCTACGTTCGCGGCGCGGCCGGCTACGGACCGAACGGAGACCGCGGCTTCGTCGCCGCCTACAATCCGCGCACCGGCAACGCGGCGATGGCCCGCGGCGGACATAACGTCTACGGAAGCTGGGGCACCGCGGCCGTCAAGCACGGGTCCGATTTTGCCCGCATCAGCGGCGGCTCGACCGCCAATGGCGCCGGCGTCAATTGGCGCACGTCGGACGGGAACCATGGCTTTGTCGCCGGCGGCAAGGGCGGCGACGTCTATGCCGGCCGTGACGGAAACGTGTATCGTCGTGACGACGGACAATGGCAAAAGCGTACGCCCGACGGTTGGCAGCCAGTCCAGAAGCCTTTGATCCAGGATAGGACCAAGGTGGGCGAGCAATTCTCCGCCAATCATCCGGATGCGGCGGCGAACCTCAACCAGCGGATCGACACGCGCCAGCAAGCCGGTCAAGGCGCGGACCGCGCTCGTGCCCCCGATCATCTGGCGATCGACAATATCGGACGTCAACTTGGCAACCAGCGCTCCTTCGAACGACAGTCTTTCGATCAGCGGCCGTTGAATTTCCCGAGCAGTGGCGGAGGCGGCTTTGACCGACCCGGTGGCTTTGGTGGCGGCGGCTTTGATGGCGGTGGTTTCCACGGTGGCGGCGGCTTCCACGGCGGTGGTGGCTTTGGTGGTGGCGGTGGATTTAGCGGAGGTGGCTTCCATGGAGGCGGTGGGTTCCATGGCGGTGGTGGATTCCGTCGCCGTTGACCGCGACGCTCTTGACGTTGGCGCAACAGCCCGGTGGTATGTTAGCCTTTGTAATGATTGAGAGTCGTGCCGGTCGGGGGACGGGCATGTTCGTCGGGGGTGCTGAGAATGGGCTGTGTCGGGTCGTCGGGTCGCTTGCTTGTGGGGCCGGTCTTCGGTCTCGTGGCTTTTCTTTCCGTTGTTTTTGGGCTGGTTTCGCCAGGGCTGGCGCAGGAAGCCGCGCCGGCGGCTCCGCCCGCAAAGGTCCAGCAGCTGATCCAGCTTCTCGATGATCCGGAAGTGAAACAGTGGCTGTCGACGAAACAGGCCCCGCCCGCCACTGCGGCCGAAGCTCCGGCCGGAACGCCCGCAACCGGTGTCGTGGCGCGTTGGACCGCCGAAATCAGGCGTCATCTGACCGGCATCGGCAACGCCGTGCCGCGTGTCCTTCCGGAAATGCAGGCGGCGCGCCAGCGCCTTTCCGGCGACATGGAGAGCCATGGCGCCGCTCCCATCCTCAAAGGGTTTTTCCTGATCCTGGCGATCGGCTACGGCGCCGAATATCTCCTGCGCTGGCTGCTCGGACGCAGCCTGAAGGGGGCGGTGCTGACGGGGCCGGCCCGCACCATGCTCACACGGCTTCTGCCGCTTATCGTTTTTGCGGCTGCCAGCATGTCGGTGCTGGCGATCGCCGACTGGCCGACGCGGCTGGAAACGACGATCGCGCCGCTGCTCGGCGCCTGGATCGGAGCACGCCTTTTGATGATCATCGCCTCGGCGGTCCTGACGGGGGGACCGGTCAACGAGGGGAATGCGGACGGGCGAGGCGGTTACCTCTCGCTCACGCCCGATGAGGCCAGCTTCTGGCACCGGCATGCCCTATGGCTGATCGGTGGCGGGGCGCTCGTCTGGGGTGTCGGCGACGCGATGAGCGCGTTGTCGATTTCCGCGGACGTGCGCAATCTCATCACCGCGCTTCTTGGGCTCGTGGTCCTCGCGCTCGGGATCCTCACAGTCGTGCGGCGTCCGGTGGGGGCCGTCGTCGGTTCGCGCCGTATCGTCGGCAACGTGTTCCTGGTTGCCTTCCTGATCGTGCTTTGGCTGCTTTGGGTCGCCGGCATGGACGTGCTGTTCTGGATCGGCCTTTACGTGATCGGCTTGCCGCCGCTGCTGCGTTTCACGAGCGCCTTTACCAAGACGATGCTGGATAGCTCGGCAGAGGACGATCCGCGCGTGGTGCGCAACATCTTCATCGAGCGCGGGGCACGGCTGCTGGTCATCGCGCTTGCCGCCGGCTGGCTGGCGCTCGTCTTCAAGGTCAGCGCCACGTCGATGATGCAGGACGACGCCTTCAATCGGGTGTTCCGCGGCGTCCTGGCGGGTATCGTCATCCTGCTGGCTGCAGATCTGGTCTGGCAGCTCGTCAAGGGTTTCATCAACCTGCGCGTCAAGCAGGCCAATCACGCGACCGAAGACCCGGCCGAGCGCGCCCGCAACACCCGCCTGATGACGTTGCTGCCGATCCTGCGTAACTTTCTGGCAGCCTTCATCGCGATCGTGGCCGTGCTGATGGTGCTCTCCGGCCTTGGGGTGGAAATCGGCCCGCTGATTGCCGGCGCCGGTGTCTTCGGCGTGGCGATTGGCTTCGGCTCGCAGACGCTGGTCAAGGACGTCATCAGCGGCATCTTCTACATGATGGACGATGCCTTCCGCATCGGCGAATACATCCAGAGCGGCAGCTACAAGGGCACGGTCGAATCCTTCAGCATTCGCTCGGTCAAGCTCCGGCATCATCGCGGTCCCGTGTTCACGGTGCCTTTCGGCTCGCTCGGCGCGGTGCAGAACATGAGCCGCGACTGGGTGATCGACAAGTTCCTGATCAACGTTTCCTTCGATGCCGACGTCGCCAAGGTGAAGAAACTGGTGAAGGGCATCGGCGCCAAGCTGCTCGAAGATCCGGATATCGGGCCGCTGATCCTGGAAACGGTCAAGATGAAGGGTGTCGAGAACTTTGGCGACTACGGCATGACCTTGAGTTTCGCCATGAAGACGAAGCCGGGGGCACAGACCCAGGTCCGGCGCCGGGCGCAGGTGATGATCAAGGAATCCTTCAAGGAAAACGGCATCAACTTCGCCTCGCCGACCGTGCAGGTGGCGGGCGACGAGCAGCAGCAATCCGTCGCCGCGGCCGCCGCGACCCGCGACGCCATCGCCAAGAAGAATGCGGCCGCCGCGCTTGGCGAAGGCGGTCCGCCGCAGGAATAGCATTTCGGCAACAGGGTTCTCGGGCTGGGGGCTGACATGAAACGCGTTCTCTTGGGGCTGCTGCTTCTCGTGTTCTTCACGGGAAGCGGCGCCTTGGCACAGTCGAATGAGCAATTCCTTCGCTCGATGTTCGTCCCCCACAAGGACGACTTCGACGGAATGGAAAAGCGGCGCGTGATCCGCATCATCGTGCCTTTCAGCAAGACCATCTATTTCCTCGATCGCGGCCAGCAATTGGGCACGGCCGTCGACTTCGGAACGGCGCTCGAACACGAACTCAACAAGGGGAGGAAGAAGCAGATCGACAAGATCCGCGTCGGGTTCCTGCCGATGCCGCGGGCGCGTCTGCTCTCGGCGCTCGAAGAAGGGCTTGGCGATATCGTCATGGCCAATCTGACGATAACCGAGACGCGGCTTGCAAAGGTCGATTTCACCGCGCCGCTGTTCGACGAAGCCAAGGAGGTGCTGGTCACCGGCCCTTCGGCGCCGGCGATCACAAGCGTCGACGATTTGAGCGGGCAGGAACTGCATGTGCGCCGATCGAGCAGCTATTACGAGCACCTGGCGGCGCTCAGCGCCGGCTTCGAAAAGGCCGGTCGCGCGCCGATCACGCTGAAGGACATGGATGAGAACCTCGAGGACGAAGACGTCCTGGAGATGATCAATGCCGGCCTGCTGCCCTGGACGGTCGTCGACAAATACAAGGCGGACATCTGGGTGAAGGTGTTCACCGACCTCAAGGTGCGCGACGACATCGTCGTTTCCGACCACGGGGAGATCGCCTGGGCGATCCGCAAGGACAGCCCCAAGCTTAAAGGTGTGCTCGACGACTTCGTCAAGACCCACAAGGTCGGGACGACCTTCGGCAACATCCTGAGGAGCACCTATTACAAGGGCGACAAGATGCTGAAGCGCGCCTATGCGCCAGCCGATGTCGAACGTTTCAAGCAACTCGTGGAAATCTTCCGCACGCACGGGAAGACCTATTCCTTCGACCACCTGATGCTGATGGCGCAGGGCTACCAGGAATCGCAGCTCGATCAGTCCCGCCGCAGCCACAGGGGCGCGGTCGGCATCATGCAGTTGCTGCCATCGACCGCTGCGGACAAGGCCGTCAACATTCGCGGCATCGATAAGGACGAGAACCTCAACGTCGAAGCGGGCTCGAAATATCTGCGCTACCTTGTCGATACCTACATCGACGACCCGGCCGTCACGCCGAAAAACCAGATGCTGTTTGCCTTCGCGGCCTACAATGCCGGACCGGGAAACCTGCGCAAGTTCAGGGCCAAGGCCAAGGATATGGGGCTCGACCCGAACCTCTGGTTCGGCAATGTCGAGAATGCGGCGGCGGCGATCGTCGGGCGCGAGACGGTGCAATACGTCAGCAATATCTACAAATACTATGTCGCCTATAGCCTGCTCTCGGAGCATGATACGGAAACCACGGTCGAGAAGGCCGGCAGCACAGGGGTGGCTGCAACGCCTTAGCGAACGCGGCGGCGCGATCTGGCCGCGCTGGAAGAAGAGAAACGAAACAAGGAGTGGCAGGCACGGAGCGGTCCACGGACGGCGATGGGGCTGCCAGGTGATCATGGTGAAAAACATCCGCAGCCTTGGCGGGCTGTTTGGTCTGCTTGCTCTGTCCGCGGTGACGCTTGCGGGCTGCACGACGCCGGACCTGGAGCCGATCCCCGGCAGCATCACCTATGGCGGGCAGCCGCGCACGAAGCTGACGAAGGCGCCCGTCGGCAGCATCGTCCCGCACCGCTTCACGAGCGGCAACAGCTTCGTTCAGGAAACCTATGTCATCGAGCCGGACCGTTCGCTGAAACTGATCCGCCGGGACTACTACGATTTGCCGATCGACCGATGAACCGCTGGCGGTCGGGCCTGGTATCCCCTTGGCTGCAGACGGCGGCGCGGACGCATGCTTTCCTCTCCCGCGATCCCACCGGAAAGCGGCAAGCTCCCGGCGCGGTCGGTTGACAGGCCGCCGCGGAGAAACGATAGCTCGCTGCGGATGAAGATCGCCTTTTACGCACCGCTGAAATCCCCAGACCATCCCGTTCCTTCGGGTGATCGCCTGATGGCGCGCATGCTGGTTGCAGCACTCCGTGCGGGAGGGCACGAGGTCGCGGTCGTCTCGGACCTGCGCAGCTTCATGGCGGCCGCGTCGGACGTAGATTTTCGTGAACTGGAGCAAGCGGCGGCAGGCGAGATCATCCGCCTCCGGCAGGGGTGGATGCGCGACGGCGCCCCCGATCTATGGTTCTGCTACCATCCCTACTACAAGGCGCCGGACCTGCTCGGTCCTTCGCTTGCCGCCGAATTCACCATCCCCTACGTGACGGCAGAGGCCTCCTACTCGGCGCGGCGAAACGAGGGCGTGCGCGCGATCGCCCAACGCCACGTGCTCCAGGCCATCGAGCAGGCGGCAGTCAACATCTGCCTGACGCGCCGGGACCGGGATGGCCTGCTGGAGGCCGCGCCCGACTGCCGCCACGCGATGCTTGCCCCCTTCATCGATGCCGCCCCTTTCGTGCCGGGCGGCGGAAGCACGGATGACCTCTGCCGCATGGTCGCTGTCGCCATGATGCGCAGCGGCGACAAGCTGGACAGCTACCGCATGCTGGCGCAATCGCTGACACACATCGCCGATAGCCGCTGGACCCTGACGATCGTCGGCGACGGTCCGTGCCGCGACGAGGTGCAACAGGCCTTCTCGGCCTTGCCGTCCGACCGGCTGGACTGGCTCGGCGAAAGGAGCGCTGCCGATCTGCCGGCTATTCTTGCCGGCAGCGACCTCTACGTTTGGCCGGGCTGCGGCGAGGCCTATGGGCTTGCCTATCTCGAAGCTCAGGCGGCGGGCCTGCCAGTCGTTGCGCAGAATACCGCCGGCGTGCCGGAAGTGGTCAGGGACGGCGAGACAGGGATCCTTACGCCCGACGGCGATGCCACCGCCTTTGCGGCGGCGATGCGCGCGCTGATAGAGGATCCGGTCCTTCGGCGGAGATTGGGTACGGCTGCCGGACGGTTCGTCCACGACGAACGTTCCTTCCCTGCCGCGGCGCGGCGGCTGCGCACGATATTTGACGAGCATCTGGAGGCGACGGCATGAGACGACCCCATTGGCAGCAGCTTGCCGTCGCGCTCGACCGCGTGGCCGCGTCCGGTCGACAGGTTGATTTCTGGCTGCGGGACGACGACGCCGCCGAGCCGACGGCAGCACTCGACCGCCTGTTGTCGCTGGTTGACAAGCACCTGGTTCCGGTGGTCATCGCCGTGCCGCCCGCGCTGACGGGCGAGGCGCTTGCGCGCCGCCTCGATGGACATGCCGGCGTCAGCGTCGCGGTGCACGGCTGGGCGCACCGCAACCATGCTCCGCCCGAGGAAAAGAAACAGGAACTCGGCGCGCACCGGCCACGCTCAACGGTTCTCGATGAACTCACGGAGGGTTGCGCGCGTCTCCAGGCGCTGTTTCCGCGCAGCTTCGTGCCGATGCTGGTGCCGCCGTGGAACCGGATCGACGGCGCGCTTCTGGATGACCTGCCCGGGGTCGGTTTTGCGGCGCTGTCGGTCTTCGGTCCGGAAAAACCCTCGCTCTTCAAGCTCGTCAACACCCATGCCGATGTGATGGATTGGCAGGGAACACGCGGCTGCCGCGAGCACGCGGCGATTGTAGCAGACATCATCGCCAGGCTAAGGCAGATCTGCGGTGACGATGAAAAGAGGCGGGATCAGGCCGGGCGAACCATCGGAGTGCTCACCCATCATCTGGTTCACGACGCCGGCGTTTGGTCCTTCATGGAGGAGCTCTTCACGCTTACGGCCGCGCATCCGGCCTGTCGCTGGCGGACCGGAGCCGATCTCATAGCTTAATGATCCTTTCGCTGGCGGAAGCGTAGTTTGGCCAGCTGCCGCGACAAACAGTAGGGACGCTTGCCGCCATGTCAGGGAGGCGCGGCCGTCGGATGCGACGGCCCATGTTTTGCTGGAACACCACCTCAGCCGCTACCGGGTACGACAGTGTCGTCATCGTTGTCCGGCAGCAACCCTGAGCCGGGGGTCTTGGTCTTGTCGGTCAGTCGATCCTTTGCATGAGGACCTGCGGTTGGAAGATGCTGCCCACCCGACGGATCCTTGCCGGTTTCCTCGATCGCCTGCTGGGCCTTCTTGTCCTTGCTCATGCGGTGCTCCTTCTTTGGAAAGAAGGAATCCACGAGGCGTGAAATAGTTCCGGCCCGAATTTCGGGTAAAGGACATCCCGACGCGATTTCAGATGCTCAATCGAGCTCGACGATCTGTCCGTCGCGGGCGGCAAAGGCGCCGGGGAATGTCGCCTGGACATCGCGTTCCATGGCGGCCAACGCCTCATCGGTGCGCGACGGATCGTGGTGGAACATGGCGAGCTGCTTGACGCCGGCGGCCATCGCCAGTCGTGCGCCATGCATGCCGGTCGAGTGTCCGTAACCCTGAAAATGCTCCATCTCGCTTTCGAGATAGGTGCAGTCGTAGACGAACAGGTCGGCCCCGGCGATCAGTTCGAGCACGCCGGGATCGAGGACGCCCGGCTCGTGCTCGGTATCGTAGACGAGAGCGACGGCGCGGCCGTTCCATTCGATCCGATAGCCGACGCAGCCACCGGGATGGTTGAGGCTCGTCGTGCGGATGGTGACGCCGGCACGCGGGGTCAGCACGTCACCGGGTTTGAAGTCCATGCCGTCGAGGCTCGCTTGACAGATGTCGGGATCGACCGGGAACCATGGTGGGCGCATGAAATCGCGGATCATCTCCCGCGTGGTCATGGTGCCGTGCAGATGGCCAGACCAGAAGCGCACCGAATTGCGACATTTGTAGATGGGTTTGAAATAGGGAAGACCGATAATGTGGTCGTAGTGGCTGTGAGTGAAGAACAGATCGAACTCTTCGACGCCTTCGGCGATCAGCGCATAGCCAGCCTCGCGCAGGCCAGAGCCGGCATCGAACAGCAATACGTCCTTGCCGCATCGAATTTCGATGCAGGATGTATTTCCCCCATAGGCGACGTATTGTTGGCCGGAGACCGGCAAACTTCCTCTTACGCCCCAGAACCGCACTCGAAAGTTGTCGTCACGCATTCAGTTTCGGCTTCACTACGCACGCTTGGACCATTTTGATCCTTGTGTGACTGTTAAACAAGCACAGATGGCCACACCCCTGCAATGCCATGGGTTATTATTTGGAAACTAACCATCGCGTCGCCAAGTCCCCCTCCGGCCAAATCCGCTCCTCGCCTATCTTCTAGGCTGCAGAAACGGACTGAGGTGTCTCCTTGGTAACAGCCAATGAAACTTTTTGTTGCGCTCCCGCGTGAATTATCTGACGAACGTTAAGGGCGAGCGAAGATCGAGGCGCTGATGGCTGAGGCAATGGAAGGCCGATTTTACGATAGCGTGCCGTTGTTCGACGCCTTCGAAGGCGTCGCGGACGAAGCGAATTACCGGCCGTTGCCGGACGGCTGGCTGCTGGCCGTGGCCGATATCGTCAACTCGACCGGTGCGATTGCCGACGGCCGCTACAAGACGGTCAACATGGCCGGCGCCAGCGTCATATCCGCCCTGATGAACGTGCTCGAAGAAAAGACGATGCCCTTCGTATTCGGGGGGGATGGCGCCTTGGCGGCGCTGCCGGCATCAATGGCCGACAGGGCCTGCGACGCGCTGGCCGCGGTGAAGACCTGGGTGGCGGAGGAACTTGACCTTGAGTTGCGGACCGCGCTCGTTCCGGTCAGTGACATCCGCCAGCACGGGCTCGACATGCGCGTCGCCCGCTTCAAGGCCAGCGACGAGGTTTCCTACGCGATGTTTGCAGGCGGCGGCGCAAGCTGGGCCGAGGCGGCGATGAAGGCCGGGCGCTATCACGTCGCGGCGGCGCCTGCCGGCAGCCGGCCGGACCTGACCGGCCTTTCCTGTCGCTGGAACCCGATCGAGTCCCGCCACGGCACGATTGCCTCGATCATCGCGGTGCCGGGCGCGAAGGGCAACGGACCGGAATTCCAGGCGCTGATCGCCGACATCGTCGCGCTTGCCGACGAGGAAGGTCGCGGCGGTCACCCCGTTCCCGAGCTTGGTCCGACCGCGCGGTTCTCCTTCCAGGGGATCGACACCGAGACGCGCGCGGCCGCTCCGCGAGGGCGACGTTTCCTGAAGCGTTGCGTTATCACCGTGCAGACGCTGGCACTTTTCGTCTGCCTTCGGATGGGCTGGAACCTTGGGCCCTTCGATACGAACCGATACCGCCGCGACCTTGCCGACAACACCGACTTCCGTAAATTCGACGACGGCCTAAAAATGACGATCGATATCAGTGCCCCGTGCCTCGAACGGATCGAGGCGCGGCTGCAGCGGGCAGAGGCAGAGGGCGTCGGACACTATGGCCTGCACCGGCAGGATTCGGCGCTGATGACCTGCATCGTGCCGACGCCGATGACCCGCGACCACATACACTTCGTCGACGGCGCCTCTGGAGGCTATGCGGTGGCGGCGAGCAATCTCAAGGCCGCGCTGGCGCGCAACAAGGCTACTCAACCCTTTGCGGGTGGCGCCGGCTAGCTGTTGTGGCCACAGGGATGCGCACGACCGTTGCGCTATGCCTTGATAATGTGGCTGCCCGTCAGGCCGTTTCGATGGAAGACGTTGCGGGTATCGACGACGAGCGGCGCCCACTTGGCGAGGGCTGCGTAGTCCACCTGGTCGTGGTCGGTGGCGATCAGCACGGCGTCGAACGCCGCCACCGTGGGCTCGTCGAGCGTCACTGAACGCCGGCCCTTCAGAGCGGCATATTCGCGCGTCGGCGGGATCTCGGTAACGTAGGGGTCGTGATAGGCGGTGTGGCCGCCGCGCTCCTCGATCAGTTCGATCAGGCGCAACGATGGGCTCTCGCGAATATCGGGAACGTTCTTCTTGTAGGCGAGGCCGATGACGAGAACGGTGGAGCGGCTGAGCGCCTTGCCGGCGTGCCGGTCCAGCGCCTCGGCCAGTCGGCTGACGACGTGGCGCGGCATGGCCGAGTTGATCTCGCCGGCAAGCTCGATGAAACGCGTCGGCAGTTCGTATTCGCGCGACTTCCAGGTGAGGTAAAAAGGGTCGATCGGAATACAGTGGCCGCCGAGGCCGGGGCCGGGATAGAACGGCATATAGCCGAACGGCTTGGTTTTGGCGGCCTCGATCACTTCCCAGACGTCGATGCCCATCGCCTCGTAGACAATCTTCAATTCGTTGACGAGCGCGATGTTGACCGAGCGGAAGATGTTTTCGGTGAGTTTCACGGCTTCCGCCGTGGCGTTGGACGAGACCGGAACGACCGTCTTGACCACGGAAGCGTAGAACGCCTCCATCAGCTTTGCCGCCTCGGGGCCGTCGCCGGCGACGACCTTCGGAATGCTCACGGTCTCATAGACCGGGTTGCCCGGGTCTTCGCGCTCGGGTGAAAAGCCGACGAAAAATTCGGCGCCGGACTTGAACCCGGTTTCCTCGAGGATGCTGCGCACGATGCCATCGGTCGTACCGGGGTAGGTGGTCGATTCCAGGACGATGAGCTGCGCGGGACGCAGGGTTGCGGCGATCGCGCGCGACGTCTTTTCGACAAAGGAAAGGTCCGGGTCGCGATATTTGGTCAGGGGCGTCGGCACGCAGATGATGATGACGTCGCAGCCGGACAGTTCGAGGAAATCCGTCGTGGAACGGAAACGGCCAGCACCGCTCTCCCGGGCAAGGACAGCGTCCGAGACCGCCCCGATGTAGGACTTGCCCGCATCGAGCGCGACGATCTTGCCGGGATCAATGTCGAAACCGATGACGGAATAGCCCGCGCGCGCTGCCGCAATCGCCAATGGCAGGCCGACATAGCCGAGCCCGATGACGCCGGCCTTGGCGCTCCGGGCGGAGATGGACGACAGCAGGCTTTCGAAATGAGGTGAGGTCAAGTTTCGGTTCCGGATCTCGTGGACAGACAGGCGCGGCGCGCGAACATGTCGTGGTTTGTTGGAGAGAAACAAGCCCCAAGTCAAGCGAGGCCCGGCACCAGGGCCGCTGGCAGGCCGTTGAGCCGGCTATCAAATCTTCATGCTGCAACAGGTCGGAAAAATCTTCGTTCGCCTCTGGAAATTGGCGGCGCGCGTGAATATCTGCAACATATAAGTGCCGCATTCCGGGTGCCTGCACGTCATCGACGCCGGAATCGGTTGGAGCATTTTCTTAACGGGCACGGCTCATCATCATCCACCGCGAACATGAACCGGCAAATTGCCGGGGCGTTCGCCGTCTCCGGATGCTGACGCGGGACGGTCTGTCATGCGAGGACGCGAAATGGGCCCGACGAACGACAACGTATCCGAAATCCTCATCGACAAGGTCGCCGACTGGCTGATGCGCACATCGCTGAGCGACGCGCCGCTGGAGAGGATCGTCAAAGGCTTCTGCGAGCGGCTGGCGGCCGCCGGCTTGCCGCTGATGCGCGTCCATCTTTCCTTCTCGATGCTGCACCCGCTTTACGATGCTCTGGGCTTCACCTGGGTGCGCGGCAAGGGCGTGGAGGTCAGCGGCCTTCGGCACGAGGAACTGGCGCTTAATCCCGAGCGGTTCCTGCAGAGCCCCTACTATTACCTGCTCAACAACAATCTCGAGCATGTCCGCCGGCGCATCTACCAGGATACCCCGTCCGAATTTCCGATCTTCGACGATCTGAAGGAGCAGGGTGCGACGGACTATCTCGCCTTCATGCAGTCTCTCGGCGCCGATTCCGGCCACGGCATGGTCGGATCCTGGACGACCGATCGGCACGGCGGCTTCACGGACGATGTCATTGGCGCGCTTTTGAAGCTGCAATACCATCTGGCAGTCGCCGCGAAGATGGCGGTGCTCGGCAAGCTCGCCGACAACATGCTGACCACCTATCTCGGCTCCAGCGCTGGCCGGCGTGTGATGAGCGGCCAGGTTCGCCGCGGCGACGGCGAGACCGTGCGCGCCGTCCTCGTCATGGGCGACATGCGCCGCTCGACGATGCTGGCGGAAAAGGAAGGGCGTCAGTCCTATATCGAGACCCTGAACACCTATTTCGATGCAATCGCAGCCCCCTTCAATCGCAACGGTGGCCATATTCTGAGCTTCGTCGGTGACGGCTTCATCGCCGTCTATCCCTGTGGGCGCCACAAGGAGCCCTCGGAATATGCCGCCCGCGAGGCCTTTGCCGCCGTGCGCGCGGCAACCGCACGCATGGACATGCTGAACGGCGAGCGGCGCAAGCAGGCACGCGATCCGATCGGCTACGGCATCGGTCTGCATGTGGGCAACGTGATGTTCGGCAATGTGGGCCTGCGCGACCGGCTGACGTTCTCGGCCTTCGGCTCGGCCGTCAACGAAGTCCAGAGGTTGCAGAACCTGACCAAGAAATACGCCCACAGCGTCGTCGCGAGCGAAGCCTTCGTCAATTATTGCGGCGGCGACTGGACGGCCCTCGGCCAGGAAAAGCTCCGCGGCGTGCGGCAGAAATTCACGATCCTCTACCCCAACGACGCTGCCTTGCTCGCAAGGGCCGATGAACGATTCGACGACGTGTTGCAGGATGGACTTTCCGAGGCGGAGCATGTCATGCTGCTTCATCGCAATACGCGTCCGCTCCAGCCGCCGCGCGGCCTTATCGACAAGATGCTTCAATAGGGGGAAGAATGTTTCGCACCGTCCTTTTCGTCGCTTCCATCGTCATGGCCGGGAGCGCGATGGCGCAGCCATGGGAAACCAAGCTTTCCGACGACTTCGAGGGGCGGGATTTTGCGCCTGAGGGCGGGCTCTACTATCGCGAGAACTTCGAGCAGACCGCCGGCACGGTGGAGTTTCAGAACGAGGTCAAGCATAACGGTAATGGCGCGCTCAAGCTGAGCGTCGTTCCGACCTGTCCCGATTCGCTCGACGGTTGCAGCGAGCGGGCCGAGATCTGGGAAAAGACGGCGCTGCGCGTGCCATACGACCAGGGCGTCTGGTATGGTTTCGCGGTCAAGTTTGCCGACCCGATCCCGAATGAGGACCATCGTTATCTGATCGCCCAGTGGAAGCGCGAGATCGATCCGGGTGCCGAGGGCGATTTCAGCCCGTTCCTTGCCTTGAGGCTCGAGGCCGGCAAACTTTTCGCCACTGTGGAAACGAACTATATCGCGCCGCTCTGGGCCGGTCCTGAGGGGAAGCCGGCGAGCTGCAAACCGGGCGAGATCCCCGTATGGGGGCGGCCGGGCGTCAACCAGATGCGCATGCTGGTCGCCGCAGACAGCAACTGGGAGCTGATCGACGGCAGTCTCTTCAATGCATGCACCGATGCGATCAAGGTGACGAACCACGGCAATCCGTTGCCCGACCCGAAGTCCGGCTGGATCGATTTCGCGATCTACACGCTGCCGGGAGCCAATGGCACGGGTCGCATCGAACTCTTCGCCAACGACAAGCCAATCATCACGGTGACGGGTCATATCGGTCACGACGACAAGGGGCTCGGCAAGAACCAGTACTTCAAGTTCGGCCCCTACCGGGCGGCCGATAAAACCGACTGGACGCTGTTTTACGACGACTTCCGACGCTCGGCCAATTGCGCCGACGTGTTGAAGGGCGGTGCCTGCCCTTCGTTCTAACCATCTGAAGATGCAGGTGGGTAGAGCCTCGTCTGCAACCGGGTGTGCTGGACAGCCCTTGGAAGCTGCGCTAGTCTTTTTTTAGAGGCGGCGGATAAAAAGCAATGAGGGAAGCGTGCTGCTATGACATCTGGGGCGGACCTGCTTCGAGTTGAAGGTCTGCGGATCACATTCTCGGTGCTCGGCGGCGAAGTTCAAGCCGTCAATAACGCGAATTTCAGAATTTTGCCCGGCAAGGTGACGGCGCTCGTCGGCGAGTCCGGATCGGGGAAATCCGCAATCAGCCAGGCGGTGATGGGCATCTTGCCCAATGTCGCCAAGGTTGGTGGCAAAATTTTGTTCAACGACCCGACGACGGCTGCAAAGCCGATCGACCTGCTCTCGCTGGAGCGGGAAGGGGAGGAGATCCGCAGCCTGCGCGGCACGCGCATCAGCAAGATCTTCCAGGAGCCGATGACATCGCTGTCGCCGCTCCACACGATCGGAAACCAGATTTCCGAAGTGCTGAAGATCCACACCGACGCGGAAAAGGCGGAACGTCGGGCGCGAACGGAAGAGCTGCTCGGCTATGTGGGCTTTGCCAATCCGAAGCGCGCCTACGACATGTATCCGTTCGAGCTTTCCGGCGGCATGCGGCAACGCGCGATGATTGCCATGGCATTGATCTGCCGGCCGGCGCTGTTGATCGCCGACGAGCCGACGACGGCGCTCGACGTGACCGTTCAGGCGCAGATCCTGAAACTCCTGCGCGAGCTTCAGGTCAAACTCAACATGGCCATGCTGCTGATCACCCATGACCTTGGCGTCGTCGCCAACATGGCCGACGAGGTTGTGGTGATCTATCACGGCCAGATCGTCGAAGCGGGTCCGGTCGAGGCGATCTTCCGCAACCCGCAGCATCCCTATCTCAAGGGCCTGATGGCCGCGGTTCCGCATTTCGACATGAAGCCTGGCGAGCGGCTGAAGGCACTGCGCGAAGTGCCGGTCAAGGCCGGAACGCTGCTCGGGACCTCGGCCGCCGACCGGCGCACCGGTCCCGACGTGCTTTTGTCCGTCCGCAATGTCTCGAAGACCTATGGAACGCGCAAATCGTCCTGGTTCGGTGGTGGCGAAGATACGCTGCATCGCGCCGTCGACGATGTCAGTTTCGATATCCGCCGTGGCGAGTGCCTCGGCCTCGTCGGGGAAAGCGGCTGCGGCAAGACCACCGTCAGCAAGATCCTGATGCGGGCCGTCACGCCCGACCAGGGCTCGGTGATCTTCGACAATGGCGAGGGGCCGGTCGATGTGCTGAAAGTGCAGGGCGACGACCTTAAGGCCATGCGGTCCAAGATCCAGATGGTCTTCCAGGATCCGGTCTCCTCGCTCTCGCCGCGCATGACGGTCAAGAACATCCTCAGCGAGCCGCTCGAGATTCACGGGCGCGGAACGGGCAAATCGCGCGAAGAAACGGTGCGTTCGCTGCTGCAGGCCGTCGGCCTCGATCAGCGCTTCATCAATCGGTACCCGCACAGCTTCTCCGGTGGCCAACGCCAGCGCATCGGCATCGCCCGGGCTCTCGCGCTGGTGCCCGAACTGCTGATCTGCGACGAGCCGGTTTCCGCGCTCGACGTCTCCGTCCAGGCGCAGATCCTCAACTTGCTGAAGGACCTGCAGAAGGAGCTGGGGCTGACCTGCCTGTTCATCTCGCACAATCTGGCTGTCGTCGACTATATGGCCGACCGCATCGCCGTGATGTGTGCAGGGCGTATCGTCGAGCTGGCGCCACGCGAGGTGCTGATGCGCAATCCGGTTCATCCTTATACCAAGTCGCTGCTGGCGGCGGTTCCTTATCCGGATCTCGACCGGCCGCTGGATTTCGAACTGCTGAAGGACAGCGAAGGTTCGGACATGCGGCGTTGGGGAGCACAGTTCCGGGACGATGATGCCGGCGACGCGCTGATCCCCGCGGATCTCGGTGGTGACCACATCGTGCTGGCACGCCGATCCGTGGATGCAAGGGAGTTGCGGCCATGATCACCCGCCGAACTGTACTGGCATTGCTTGCGACCGTGGCTCTGCCGACGCGGCTCTTTGCAGCTGCAGGCGAGCCCGCATTCTGGGAAAAGCAGATTGCCGACGGCAAGCTGCCGCCGCTGGCCGAGCGCCTGCCGAAGACGCCGCGTGTCATCAACGTCGCGGCCATGGGGCGCCAGCCCGGCAAGTACGGCGGCGAGGTGCGGATGCTGATCGGCAGCGCCAAGGACATCCGCCTGATGACCATCTACGGCTATGCCCGTCTGGTCGGCTTCGACGAAGCGCTGAAGATCGAAGCGGACGTTCTCGAAAGCTTCGAAACGGTCGAGGACCGCATCTTCACCTTCCACATCCGTGAAGGCCACAAGTGGTCCGACGGCACGCCGCTGACGTCGGAGGATTTCCGCTATTGCTGGGACGACGTTCTCAACAACGAGAAGCTGAGTCCGGCCGGGCTGCCGACGGCGCTGGTCATGGATGGCGAGGCCGCCAAGTTCGAGATCATCGACGAACGCACGGTGCGCTATTCCTGGTCGACACCCAATCCTGACTTCCTGCAGAAGCTCGCCGCCCCCCAGCCGATGGTGGTGGTGATGCCGTCGGCCTACCTGAAACAGTTCCATGAGAAGTATCAGGAAGAAGACAAGCTCAAGGCGCTGATGAAGGAGGAGCGGGTGAAGAAATGGAGCCAGCTGCACATGCGCATGGCCCGTTCCTACCGCCCGGAAAACCCGGACCTGCCGACGCTGGACCCCTGGCGCAACACGACGCCGCTTCCGGCCGAACAATTCGTCTTCGAGCGCAATCCCTACTATCATCGCGTCGACGAGAACGGCCTGCAGCTACCTTATATCGACAAGTTCGTGCTTAGCGTCAGCTCCTCGGCGCTGATCCCGGCGAAGACCGGCACCGGCGAGAGCGACTTGCAGGCGACCAGTATCGACTTCGTCGACTACACCTTCCTCAAGGATTCCGAGAAGCGCTATCCGGTGAAAGTGCTTCTGTGGAAGAAGACGCAGGGCTCGCGCCTGGCGCTGCTTCCCAATCTCAACTGCTCGGATGAGGTCTGGCGGGCGCTGCTGCAGGATGTGCGCGTTCGCCGCGCGCTGTCGCTTGCGATCGACCGTACCGAAATCAACAAGGCGGTGTTCTACGGCCTGACGAAGGAAAGCGCCGATACGATTCTGCCGGACAGCCCGCTCTTCCGGCCCGAGTTTGCCAGCGCCTGGGTCGCCCACGATCCGGAACAGGCCAATGCGCTGCTCGACGAGGCAGGCCTTACGAACAAGGGCAGCGACGGCATCCGCATTCTCTCCGACGGCCGCGCAGCGCAGATCGTCGTGGAAACGGCCGGGGAAAGCACACTCGAGACGGACGTGCTGCAGCTCATCACCGACTACTGGCAGAAGGTCGGGATATCGCTCTTCATCCGGACCTCGCAACGCGACACGTTCCGCAGCCGCGCCGTCGGTGGCGAGATCATCATGTCGATGTGGTTCGGCATAGACAACGGCGTGCCGACGGCCAGCATGAACCCCGGCCAGCTTGCGCCGACCGCGGACGACCAGCTGCAATGGCCGGTCTGGGGGCTGAATTATCTTTCCCACGGTGAAATGGGCCAGGCCCCGGACCTTCCGGCAGCCGTCGAATTGACGGAACTGCTGCAGCGCTGGCGGCATTCGGCCGAGGATGCCGAGCGGACGGAGATTTGGAGCCGGATGCTCTCGATCTACACCGACCAGGTGTTCTCGATCGGCATCGTCAACGCCTCGCTCCAGCCGATCCTCGTGGCAAAGAAGCTGAGGAACGTGCCCGACACTGCGCTCTACGGTTTCGACCCCACGTGCTATTTCGGTGTCTACAAACCCGACACCTTCTGGATCGAACAGGAAGGCTGACATGCTGCGATATATTCTCTGGCGTATCGCGGCGATGGTTCCGACCCTCCTCATCATTTCCGCTCTTGTCTTCACCATCATCGAGCTGCCGCCGGGTGATTACTTCGAAAGCTATGTTGCCGAGATCAAGGCGCAGGGCGAAGGCGTCGACATGGAGCAGATCGAGGCGCTCCGGAAGGAGTACGGCTTCGATCAGCCGCCGGTGCTGCGCTACGTCTACTGGCTCGGAGGCATGCTGCAGGGCGATTTCGGCTATTCCTTCGAATACGAGCTTCCCGTGAGCGCCGTCGTCGGCGACCGCCTGTGGCTGACGATCCTCGTTTCCTTCGTCACCATCATCTTCACCTGGCTGATCGCTTTCCCGATCGGCATCTACTCGGCGACCCATCAGTACAGCTGGGGCGACTATGGCCTGTCGCTGATGGGCCTGATCGGCATCGCCATCCCCAACTTCATGCTGGCGCTGATCCTGATGTACTTCGCCAACATCTGGTTCGGGATTTCCATCGGCCACCTGATGGACCAGAAATATCTCGCTGAACCCATGAGTTGGGAAAAGGCGAAATCGATCCTCGAACACATCTGGATTCCGGTCATCATCGTTGGCGCGGCGGGAACCGCCGGCATGATCCGGCGCCTACGCGCCAACCTGCTCGACGAGTTGCAGAAGCAATATGTGGTGACGGCACGCGCCAAGGGGCTTTCGCCGATGCGCACGCTGGTGAAATATCCGCTGCGCATGGCGCTGAACTTCTTCATCTCGGATATCGGTTCGATCCTGCCGGCGATCATCTCCGGCGCGGAAATCACCGCGATCGTGCTTTCGCTCGAGACCACCGGCCCGATGTTGATCAAGGCGTTGCAGAGCCAGGACATGTATCTTGCCGGGTCGTTCCTGATGTTCCTGGCCTTCCTGACGGTGATCGGCGTGTTGATCTCCGACATCGCGCTCGCCATTCTTGATCCTCGAATTCGGCTGCAAGGCAGGAGCACCAAGTGACGTCATTTCTTCCGGCGCCCGGCGAGCCCATGCCGCACTACGTATCGACGGCTCCGTTCGATCCCTATTCCGTCGAGGCGATGACGGACGAGCAGGTGCGCGTCAACCAGGCTTCGCAGCTGCGGCTGATGTGGTGGAAATTCCGCCGTCACAAGCTCGCGCTTGCGTCCGGCGTCTTTCTCGTCGCGCTCTACCTGATGATCGTCGTCTGCGAGTTTCTGGCGCCCTATAACCTGCACACCCGCAACATGGACTATATCTATGCACCGCCGCAGGCGGTGCATCTCTTCCATGAGGGCAAGTTCGTCGGTCCCTTCGTCTACGGCCGCACGATGACGCTGGACATGGATACGCTGAAGCGCAACTACGCCGACGATACTAAGGATGTGCAGCCGCTTCGCTTCTTCTGCCGCGGCGACGGCTATCGCTTCTGGGGGCTGTTCGAAAGCAACGTGCATTTCGTCTGCCCGGCAACGGGCGGCGAGGCCTTCTTCCTCGGAACGGACCGCCTCGGGCGCGACGTGCTGTCGCGCATCATCTATGGCGCGCGGATTTCGCTGACGATCGGCCTTCTCGGCATTACCGTCAGCTTCGTGCTCGGTATCGTCATCGGCGGCCTTGCCGGCTACCACGGCGGCGTCTTCGACCTCATCGTCCAGCGTGTCATCGAGGTGCTGCAATCGATCCCGAGCATCCCGCTCTGGCTGTCGCTGGCGGCGATCATGCCGGCGACCTGGAGCCCGATCTTCATCTATCTGGCGATCACGATCATCCTCGGCCTGCTCGATTGGACCGGGCTTGCGCGCGCTGTCCGCTCGAAGCTGCTGGCCTTGCGCGAAGAAGACTATGTGCTTGCGGCCCAGCTCATGGGTGCAAGGAGCAGCCGCATCATCGGCCGGCACCTCGTGCCCGGTTTCATGTCGCATCTGATCGCCACCGCGACCATCTCTATTCCCGGCATGATCCTCGGGGAAACGGCGCTCAGCTTCCTTGGCCTCGGTCTCAGGCCGCCGATCACCAGCTGGGGCATTCTGCTGACGGAGGCGAAAAGCGTCAGCGTCATTGCCTTCTATCCCTGGCTCCTATTTCCCACAATTCCGGTCATTCTTGTGATTTTGGCGTTCAACTTCTTGGGAGATGGGTTGCGTGACGCGGCGGATCCCTACAAATGAAGCCCGGTTTGACGCAGCCATACGGCCCGCGTGAAACGGTTCATCGTACCCTGAGTGAAAGGTTTCTTGCATGATGCGGCGTTTTGAAGATGCCCGGATCCTCATGTATAGCCATGACACGTTCGGGCTCGGACACCTCAGGCGCTGCCGCACGATCGCGCATTCGCTGGTGGAAGACTATCGCGGCTTGAACATCCTGATCATTTCCGGGGCGACGATTGCCGGCGCGTTCGACTATCGCGCGCGCGTGGATTTCGTGAAGATCCCGAGCGTGATCAAGCTGCATAATGGCGACTACACCTCGCTCGACCGCCATATCGAACTCGATGAAACGCTGAAGATGCGCCAGGCGATCATTCGCCATACGGCAGAGACCTTCAAGCCGGACATCTTCATCGTCGACAAGGAGCCGATGGGCCTGCGCGGCGAGGTCGAGGAAACGCTGACCTATCTGAAAGCGCACGGCACGACGCTCGTCCTCGGCCTGCGTGAGGTCATGGATGCGCCGCACCTGCTCGAGGCAGAGTGGAAGCGGCGCGATACCATGCGCAAGATCGAGCAGTACTACGACACGATCTGGGTCTACGGCCCGCCTGATTTCTACGACCCCCTGACCGAACTCGACGTGCCGCCCGCGGTGCGCGAGCGCATGAACTTCGTCGGGTTTCTGCAGCGCAGCGTCCCGCGCGAGGAATTGCCGGGTCATAAGCCTCAGGGCGACTACATCCTCGTCACCACCGGCGGCGGCGGAGATGGGGCGGACCTGATCCACGACGTCATCCATGCCTATCAGCAGGATCCGGAGCTCACGCACAAGGCGCTGATCGTGCTAGGGCCCTACATGCCGGTCAAAAAGCGGGAAAAGCTGATCCGCAAGGGCAGCAAGATCCCCTATATCAAGATCATCGAGTTCGACAATCGCATGGAAGAGCTCATTGCCGGCGCCAAGGGCGTCGTCGCCATGGGCGGCTACAACACTTATTGCGAAATCCTCTCCTTCGACAAGCCGGCGCTGATCGTGCCGCGCATCCAGCCGCGCGAGGAGCAACTGATCCGCGCGCGCCGGGCTGCCGAGCTGGGGCTGATCGAGATGCTCCTGCCGGACGAGGCGGAGGATCCGTTACGGCTGGCGGCGGCGCTGAGGGCGCTGCCCTATCGTGAGCCACCGTCGAAAAGTAGCGCCAACGGCCTGCGGCTGGAAGGCCTCGTGCACATCTCCGAGATCGTCGGCAGATGGCTCGACCGGCCGTCGAGCGACCACCTGAACATCGTGAAGAAATCGAGCTGAAGCATTGCCGACAGACCGCAAGATTGCAGTCGTGCTGAAGGGCTACCCGCGTCTTTCGGAAACATTCATCGCCCAGGAACTGCTTGGCCTCGAGCGCGCCGGGATGGAACTCGTCCTGATCTCGCTTCGGCGTCCGACGGACGGCAAGCGCCACCCGGTGCATGACGAAATCCGCGCCGACGTCCACTACCTGCCGGAATATCTGCATGAGGAGCCGTTAAGGGTTCTGTGCGGGCTCGTGCGCTGTCTGCCGAAACCCGGATTCTGGCGCGTCCTGGGTCTGTTCCTCAAGGCCCTGCCGCGCGATTTCAGCCGCAACCGCTTTCGCCGGCTCGGCCAGGCGCTGGTGCTCGCCTCCGAATGGCCTGGACAGCCGCGCTGGCTGCACGCGCACTTCATCCATACCCCTGCTTCGGTGACGGCCTATGCCAGCGTGATCGCTGGCACGCCCTGGACCTGTTCGGCGCATGCAAAGGACATCTGGACCTCGCCCGACTGGGAACTGTCCGAAAAGCTCGGCCTTGCGCGCTGGACCGTGACCTGCACACGCATGGGATACGAGCATCTCCGCAGCCTTGCCAGCGACAAATCGAAGGTTCATCTGAGCTATCATGGCCTCGACCTCGACCGCTTCCCGCATTTCGACGGCACGCATTCCAATCGCACCGGTTCCGATCCGGCCGATCCCGTCCGCATCGTCAGCGTCGGCCGTGCCGTTGGAAAAAAGGGCTACGACGTGTTGCTGAAGGCGCTGGCCAAGCTGCCAGCAGAGCTTCATTGGCGGTTCGAGCATATCGGCGCCGGCGAACTGACCGGCCAATTGAAGACGCTCGCCACGGAGCTCGGCGTCTCCGACCGTATTGTCTGGAAGGGCGCGCTCGACCAGACCGATGTGCTTGCGCACTATCGGGCAAGCGACATCTTTGCGCTCGCCTGCCGGATCACCGCGGACGGCGATCGGGACGGGTTGCCGAACGTGCTTGTCGAAGCATCGAGCCAGCGGCTGGCCTGCGTCTCGACGGCGATATCCGGCGTTCCGGAACTCCTCGAGGACGGCGAAAACGGCCGTGTCGTTCCGTCGGAGGATCCGCAGGCACTTGCGGCCGCGCTTGAGGAACTGATCCGCAATCCGGCACTTCGCCACAGGTTCGGCGATGCGGCCGAGCGGAAGGTTCGCGGCCAGTTCGACCACCACACCAGCATCGAACAACTCGCCGGCCTGTTCGCCAGCGAATGGAGAGCCGCCTGATGTCCGCACGTCGCGTCTTCTTCTACGTACAGCACCTGCTCGGCATCGGTCACCTGGCGCGGGCAAGCCGGATCGCGAGCGCCTTGGCGGCCAAAGGCTATGACGTGACCGTCGTGACGGGCGGCAGCCCGGTGCCGGGGTTCCCCGCAAACGATGTGAAACACGTGGCCCTGCCGCCGGTGCTGGCTGGCGACAAGGGGTTTAGCGGACTTGCCGATGGCGAGGGAAACCCGGTCAGCGAGGCTTTCAAGCAAGAGCGCCGCGACCTGCTGATCGAGGCATTTCTTGCCTGCAAGCCTGACATCGTCATCTTCGAAGCCTTCCCCTTTGGCCGCCGCCAGATGCGTTTCGAGTTGATGCCGCTGCTGGAGGTGATCGAGAAGCAGGAGCCGCGGCCCCTCGTTGCCGCATCGCTGCGCGATATCCTGCAGGAGCGGACGAAGCCCGGGCGCGCCGAAGAAACCCTCGACGTTGTCAGGGCGCATTTCGACCTCGTGCTCGTGCATGGCGATCCTGCCTTTGCGCGGCTAGAGGAGACCTATCCGTATACGGCGGAGATCGAAGAGAAGATCGTCTATACCGGTCTTGTCGCCGGCCATGCCCCTGAACCTCCGGCTGAAAGGTTCGACGTGCTTGTTTCGGCTGGCGGCGGCGCGGTCGGCAAGGAGCTGATCGGCGCGGCACTACAGGCGGCCGGGCTGCTTGCGGGCGACCTGAAATGGTGCCTGATCACCGGGCCGAACCTGCCGCAGGACGACTATGATGGCTTTGCCGCCGCAGCGCCCGCAAACGTGCATCTGTTCCGCTTCCGCAAGGATTTTGCGAGCCTTCTGTCGGGTGCGCGGCTCTCGGTTTCCCAGGCCGGCTACAACACCGTCTGCGATATCTTCCGTGCCGGCTGTGCGTCGCTGCTCATTCCCTTCGTCGCCGGCGGCGAGACCGAGCAGTCGACGCGCGCCGAAAGGCTCGAAAAGCTCGGCCTTGCCGGCGTTCTGCCAGAAGCGGACGTGACACCGGAGAGGCTGGCCCGCGACGTCGAGACGATGCTGGCGCGGCCAAGGCCGGAGATCCCACCACTCGACCTGAACGGCGCCGCTAGAACGGCGGAGATACTTGGGCTTCAGACGGTCCGCTAGCCGTAGTCGGTGGTGCCCATCGGTCTCCGCTGAAGGCCGCCCTTGAGCGGAACCACCGAAATAGAAAAGTCGCTCGGCAAACCAATGGTCGGGCGACCATTCGACTATCTGCCAGTATGTACGGAGCCTGGATATTTTCCTCGCGTTCTGCGTGTCCCGGCTGGCTGTCTCCGGAATGGTATGTTAGTGAAATCAATAATACTGATTCTGAATATACGCAGTGCATTTCCACCGAACGATAACCTGGGTTCCTGTGTGCACTAAACTCAAGGTCTTGCCAGGACTGGGTCATACTCTTGGCGAAGAGTTTCCCGTACGGCTTTCCTGCCTTGTCTACCTCTCCAACATCCGCCGGCCTCTCGCGCACGGCATCGCCTGTGCGCTGCAGCGGCGCCGGCTGGCGAGCGTAGAGGCAGCGGGGCACCCGCGATGAACGGCGGCCGCAGAGCAATGCAAGGGGATTTCGGCGCGTCGAGCGCGTAAGGCAGGAGGGGCAGTTGAGAAATCTGATCGCGCTGTTGATCTCAGTGACCTTGGCATTGGGGGCCGGGGAGGTAATGCTGCGCATGTTCACGCCGTTTCCGATCGGAACGCAGTCGCACCGAAGCATCGACGAAAAGTATGGCTATCGTCTCGATCCTACCCTTTCCGGCGTTGACGAGGACGGCTTCCGCGACCCGGCAGGCGCACGGCAGGGCTTTCAAGTCGCCGCAATCGGCGACTCGATGACCTATGGCAACAACGTCGAAAGCGGTCAGACCTGGCCGGCCGTCTTCCAGGCCATCACCGGCGAACACACCTACAATTTTGGTGTCGGAAGTTACGGCATCTACACCTACCACGCGATCGTCCACGACGCGCTGGCAAATGGAGCCAAAGGCGCGATCGTCGCCATTTTCCCAGGCAACGACTTCGCGATCGTTTTTTCGGCATGCGATATCATGAACGCGCGTTCCGACTTCTGGCTTGCAGAGCAGGCACGGCTTCACCTGCAGGCTCTCTTCAGTCCGACCGGAAGCCATACGCAATGCACCAAGGCGCGATCGGCGAGCATCAAGACGAAGCTGTTCGAGAACGTCGCGCTTCTGAGCGCTTATCAATATGCGATAAAGGACCGTGTGACGAGCTTGTATGCGCGCTTCCTTGGCACGGGCAGCGATGAAGCGTCCGAATATTACCGGTTCCTGGACGGGATCCCACCGGTGTCGAGGCGCTATGTGGATGATGCCGGTCGCATGAGCGATTTGGCCTCGTCCGAGACAGCGGCGATGTTTGCGGACTTTGAACGTTTTGCGGCCGACTGGGCCGCGCAGGGACGGGGACGGGTAGGACTGTTGCTGATTCCGTCCAAGGAGCGTGTGGTTTTCGAACACCTTCGGCGCGGTGGCCAGCTGGCGGTTGCCGATCCCGCCTTCATCCGCAGTGTCGAGCGTCAGATCGCACTCGAGGACAAAATTCGGGAGGTCGCCGGCCGGCTTGATCTGCCGTATCGTAGTGCGGTGGATGCAACGACTGACGCCTTGCGGGATGCGATCCTGGCCGGGCAGCGCTTTTATCCTGATAACGACGGACATCCGTTTGAGGCAGGCTACAAGGCGTTCGCAGGAACCGCGTCGTCGCTCTGGAACGAGATGAAAACAAGGGTCGCCGAGACGCATGACTGAACGTCGGGGGGCGGCGGTACCCGTGGAGGCCGAAGACAGACAACGGTGCCGGAGCGCACGGGTGCTGTCCCGGCAAACAAGTGCGATCTCGATCGGTTCAGACCGTGCCGATCAGCATGAAGCGGGTGTATTTTTTGGTCGGCAGCGCGCCGGCGAACTCGACGGTCGTCAGTGCCGCCTGCTTGGCGAATTCCTCGACCGAGGCCACGCAGTTGATATGCGTCGGCTCGCTGAAATAGTCGTTGGACTGGAGCAGCACCCGCGTACCGGCCGGAATGCGATCGAGCCATGCCTTGAGGTCTGCGATATGCTCGCAGCTCGTATTGATCACCACGTCTGCCGCGAGCGCCGCGTAGTCGATCGCATACATGTCCGCCGTCACGGCGTGAAACTTGTCCGGAAAGGCCGCGTTCAGCGTCCGCGCCACTGCTTCGACGTCCGGATCGATGTCGAAGCTGTCGACTGCGGCCACATCGAAGCGCTGGTCTTCTAGCAGCATGGCGCCGAGAATGCCGTACCAGCCGCCGAGGATGGCGATCTTGCCGTAGGAGGGGCCGGCCACCTCAAAGAGCGTATCGCGCGCCCAGACCTTGCAGGCAACCTGCTTGTGGTTGAAGGCATTGGCGATGTGGGCGTCGGGATGTTTGGCGATCACCCGGCCGATCCCTTCGATCAGCGGACTGCGCGTATAGGCGGCGATGCCACGCGCGAGATCGAAGGCATGCTCGTACCAATCGCTGGTTTGGCAGGGGGGATGGCTGGTTTGTTTCATGCGGTCGTTGTAAGCTGCGCATCGAGCGAGTGCAATAACGGCGTGTGCTTTCGGGAGCGTCGACCTCTGCCGGTTGACTTCAAGGCCGCCTGTTGGAAACCGCGTCCATTGCAGATTTCCCTCGCACCTGCATAATCGATCAACCGGATTCGGCGCCGGGCGGAATATGCAGGCGTCCCTTCAGGAGCGTGCCTTAGGGTACCCGTCCGGAGGTGTCGCCGAAGAGTGATGCGTGCTGGGGACATATGGCAACCCGGCCCGCCAGCAGCAGTCGTGTTCAATAAGGTCCTATCGCCAGTAACATGGAACCACGCCTTTCCCGCTATATCTGGACCCACACGCGCAAGGACCAGCTTTGGATCCTGGTTGTCGTCGCGCTGTCGATGATCCCTTACTTCCTGTCGTTCGATCTGCCGAAGCAGATCGTCAACGGGCCGATCCAGGGCGATGGCTTCGACAGCCCGGAGGCCACCCAGGCCTTCCTGCCGATATCCTTCGACCTGCCGTATTTGGGCACGTTCAACGTCTTTGACGGCTTCCAGCTCGGCCGCGAAGGTATGCTGCTCGCCCTCAGCTTGGTGTTCCTGGCGCTGGTGGTGGTCAACGGCCTCTTCAAATTCTACATCAACACGTTCAAGGGCCGGCTCGGCGAGCGGCTCTTGCGCCGCATCCGTTTCGAACTCGTCGACCGGGTCCTGCGTTTTCCGCCCAGCCATTTCAAGCGGGTGAAGCCCGCCGAAATCGCGACGATGATCAAGGACGAGGTCGAGCCGCTCGGTGGTTTCACCGGTGATGCCTTCGTCTCGCCCGCCTTGCTCGGCGGCCAGGCCTTGACGGCGCTCGTGTTCATCCTGCTGCAGAGCTTCTGGCTCGGGCTGATCGCAACGCTGATCGTCGCGGTTCAGGCGGTCATCATTCCGCGCATGCGCAAGCGGCTGCTCGTGCTTGGGCGCGAGCGGCAGTTGACGGCGCGCGAGCTTTCCGGCCGCGTCAGCGAAATCGTCGACGGCATCGGCGCGATCCGTGGCCACGATACGTCGAACTACGAGCGCGCCGACATCGCGGCGCGGCTCGGCCGAATCTTCAAGATCCGCTACGACCTCTACCAGTGGAAATTCCTCGTCAAGTTCATCAACAACTTCCTCGCGCAGGTCACGCCTTTCCTGTTTTACGCGATCGGCGGCTATTTCGCCCTGCAGGGCCGCCTCGACATCGGCCAGCTCGTTGCCGTCATCGGCGCCTACAAGGACCTGCCGGGTCCGCTGAAGGAACTGATCGACTGGGACCAGGCCCGTCAGGACGTCCAGGTGAAATATGCGCAGGTGGTCGAGCAGTTCAGCGTCGACACGCTGCTCGATCCCAAGGTCCAGGCGGTGGCAACCACCGCTGCCGTGCCGCTCGCAGGCCCGCTTGCCGCCGTCAATCTGACGGTGATCGACGATGGCGGCTCGACGCTGCTTGACCACGTCTCGCTGCAGGTCCAGCCCGGCGAGAAGGTGGCGCTGATGGGGGGTGGCGAAGTGCTCGCCGAGGCCTTCGGCCGGCTCGTCTGGCCGGCAAGCGGCAAGGTGCTCGTCGGGGGCCAGGACATCTTGGAGCTGCCGGAATCGGTGACCGGCCGACGGATTGCCTACGCCTCGTCCGACGTCTACGTCTTCCAGGGCAGCCTCGGTGACAACATCCTTTACGGGCTGAAGCATGCGCCGCTCACGGACGAGATCTATGAGGGCGAGCGTGCGACGCACCGCAAGTGGGAGGTGACCGAAGCCCGGCTGGCCGGAAACCCGTATCTCGACGTCAACAGCGACTGGATCGACTATGGATCCGCCGGGGCGAACGGGCCGGACGATCTGCTCGTGCAGATCCGGCCGGTTCTCGACGCGGTGCTTTTGACCAACGACGTCATGGCGCTGGCCGTGCGCTCGACCATCGATCCCCACGAGCATGCGGAGTTCGCCGCAGGCATCGTCGAGATGCGCAGCGCGCTCCGGCAGCGTCTCGAAAAGGAAAAGCTCAGCGACCTCGTCGTGTTCTTCGAGCCCGGGACCTACAATGTCGAGGCGACGATCGGCGAAAACATGCTCTTCGGCACCATCACCGATCAGGTGATGTGGGCAGATGCGCTGGAGAACCATCCGTTCTTCAAGACGATCCTGCAGCGGGTCGGCCTGCGCGACACCTTTTATGAGATGGGCATCGAGATCGCCGAGAACGTCGTCGAACTGTTCCGCGACCTGCCGCCGGATCACCCGTTCTTCCAGCAGTTGACCTTCATGACCGCCGAGGAAATCCCGGTCTATGAGGCCATCCTCCAGAAGGTACGCACGAAGGGCAAGGGCGAGGTCTCCGAGGACGACCAGATCAAGGTGATCAGGCTGTGCTTCGATTACATCGAGCCGCGGCACCGTTTCGGTCTTTTGACCGATGAGGTCATGGCGAAGATCGTCGCCGCCCGGCGCGAGTTCGACGAAGGCCTGCCGGCGGATCTCGCCGGGATGATCGAGCACTACCGCCCGAACCGATTCATCGCGTCCGGCAGCATTATCGACAACGTGCTCTTTGGACGTATCGGTCACAAACACGCCGACGGCTCGGAGAAAATCCGCGCGATCGTTCGTGATCTCTTCGAGGCGGGCGGTCTCTACAACGAAGTGCTTGCTTTCGGCTTCGACTTCAATGTCGGCGCCGGCGGCAAGCGGCTGACGGCCGCGCAGCGGCAGAAGCTCGACCTTGCGCGCGCGCTGATCCGCAATTGCGATTACTACATCTTCAATCAACCGCTCCTGGCGCTCGACCAGCGCGTCCAGGAACAGGTCGTCCGCAACGTCTTTGCGATGCTCGATCAGGGCGGGCGCGATCCGGCGGTCATCTGGGTTCTCGCCAATCCGGCGCTGGCGGACCTCTTCGATCGCGTCGCCCGGTTCGAAAACGGGCGCCTACTGCACGACGCCAATGTGGATGAACGACCTGACTACAAGGAAATGGCATCTTGATGTAATATTAATGTCAGGGCACGAGCATATGGTCCCGCCGCGATGCGGGAGGCAAGTTGCCCCCGACGGGAACTCGGAGACACGGATTGTGATGTTGCTCAAAGATGAAGTCGAAATGCTGCGCCGAATAACCCTGTTCTCGGGATTGCCGCCGGCAAAGCTGAAACTTCTGGCCTTCACGTCCGACAGGGTCATGTACAGCGCTGGCGAAGCGCTGTTCTATCAGGGTGACATCGGCGACGCGGCCTATGTCATTCTTTCCGGCAAGGCGGAGGTGCTCATCAATACGGCGGGTGGGCCTTTCAAGATCGCCGAAGTCGAGCAGAATTCGATCGTCGGCGAAATCGCCATTCTCTGCAACACGCCACGCACCGCGACGGTGCGCACCAGCACGCCGCTCGAGGCCCTGCGCATCCGCAAGGACGATTTCCTCAAGCTTCTGGCCGATTTCCCCGAGATGGCGGTGGAAATCATGCGCGTTCTCGCCGACCGCCTCGCGCAAACGACGGCGGAGCTCAGCGAGGCCCGCGGCTCGATGGAGCCGGTGGACGCCTGACGGCGGCACCTCTCTTGTACGGGCGAACCTTCACGAAAATGCAGGCGGCGATGTGCCGGGGCAGCCATTCGCCTCGGTCATATGAGCCCTTCGCAAAATCCATTCCGCTTCGTCCGGATATGGGTTAGAGAAACGCTATGCGTTCGATCACCTATTTCCACAAGACCGTTCAGTTTCCCGACAAGCCGGAAAAGAAGCGCTTTTTCGCGCGGCTGCAGAACGGCGACTGGGAGCCTTGCACGTTCCAGAACATCGCGCGCCTGGTCGACGCCAAGACGACTTTCATCGACATCGGCGGCTGGATCGGCGTGACGCCCTATTGGGCGGCGCAGATTGCCGACAACGTCATCACGGTCGAGCCCGATCCTGTCTGTTTCGGCATCCTCAAGGAAATGCAGCCGGAGAATTGCGGCGAAGTGCGGGTCATCAATGCCGCGCTATCGGAGGATGACGTTCTCGTGCTGCATTCCGTCGGTGGCGGTTTCGGAAGCTCCGAAACATCGGCCCTGATCGCCGACGACGACGGCGAGGCGATACGTGCGCGCACCGTGACGATCGCAGCCCTTCAGGACATGGCGCGGACCGAAAGGCTCTGTTTCAAGATCGACATCGAAGGTTACGAGTATCGCGCGCTGGACCAGTTCCGCACGATCGATCGGATGCGGACGGCCGGCGTGCTGCTGGCGGTTCATCCGCAGATCCTGTTTGCGTCGCTGACGGGCTCCAGGCTGTCGCGCGTCCTTCGCACCATGACCGCCACTATCGGATTGATCCGTAGCCTGAAGGGCTTCCGCCTCGACAATCCCTCGGCAATCTGGACGGCGCTACGCAAATCGATCGCGCGCCGGGAGTTTCGCGGTTTCGACCTGCTGTTCGTGGCGCGCGAGGGTAGCCGCTAAGGAGCCTTTGGCGGCTCAAGTCCTTTCATGCATGAGGACAAGGACGGTAATGTCCGGGCATCCGCCGAGAACCGAAACGATCCTCGGTTCGGTTAACCATGCCCCCGCTTAAAGTTAACTCTTCGTTTCAAAATGTTACTTCCGGTGGTATAGGTTCGCTGCTGCTATTTCCTGGTTTTGGTTGTGGCGCGTCGCGGAGGGCGGTTGCATGTCCTGGTTATACGTTGCCGGTGTCGCCTATGGCCTGACGGCGTTTTTTCTCGTGGGGATGACCTACCTTGAAGGATTGCAGGCGCATGCACCTTGGAACATGTACCGCGTGGCCGGGCTTCTGGTCTGCGTTTTCTGGCCGATTCTGTTTCTGTATCTGATGCTCAGGATGGCATCGAAAAGACGAATTCCGGAGCGCTGACGGCAAGGGCCAGCGGCGCTTATCCTCAACGCGGCGCCTGAACGGCGGTATTTACCATACAACTAGAAAATGCCGGAGATTAACCCATGATTCCGTCATGCGGTTTATGGTCCGGCAGTGATCGAACGGTGTGAAAGTATCTCGGCATGTGCGGTTACGGTGGCTATTTCGGGTCGGTCCCGGATGCGGAAATCCTTCTCAAAAGGATGGCCTCTGCGATCGCGCATCGTGGCCCGGACGAAAACGGCGTTCTTGCCGCACCGGAGGCCGGGCTCGCCCATGTACGGCTGTCGATTGTCGGTCTCGGCGACGGCCAGCAGCCGATGTCCGACGAAACCGGCGACCTTTCGATCGCCTTCAACGGCGAGATCTTCAACTACGTCGAATTGCGCGAGGAACTGCGCGCCAAGGGGCGACGGTTCCGCACTGCGAGTGACACCGAGGTCATCCTGCATCTCTACGCCGTGATGGGCGAGGACTGCCTGTCCGTCCTCAACGGCGATTTCTCCTTCGCGATCTGGGATAGACGCCGTCAGCGCATGGTGTTGGCGCGCGACCGCATGGGCGTGCGCCCGTTGTTTTACACGACCCATGCCGGGACGTTCTATTTCGCCTCCGAAATCAAGGCGCTGCTCCAGGTTCCCGGCATTTCCGCCGAACTCGATCCCGTTGCGCTCGACCAGATTTTTACCCTTTGGGCGCCGATCGCGCCGCGGACCGGCTTTCGTGGCATTCACGAGCTCGAGCCGGCTCACCTGATGATCGTCGAGAAGGGCAAGACGTCGATCCGCCCCTATTGGCAACTCGACTATCCGGACCACGACGCGCCGCCGCTGTTTGCCGATGAGCGCAGCGCAGCCGAGGAACTACGCGCCCTTCTTACCGATGCGACCCGGATCCGCATGCGGGCCGACGTGACCGTCGGATCCTATCTCTCGGGCGGGCTCGACAGCTCCATCGTCTCGGCGCTTGCGGCCGGAATGGCGCCGCAGGGTCTGCGCACGTTTTCCGTGACGTTTGATAGCGTCGAACACGACGAGAGCGCCTTCCAGATGGAAATGGCGAAGGCGCTCGGCACGCATCATAGCGCGGTCGCCTGTCGTGCCGGCGACATCGCGAAGGTCTTTCCGCAGGTCGTCCGTTTCGCCGAACGTCCGATTATCCGCACGGCACCCGCCCCGCTTTACCAGCTCTCGGGTCTCGTGCGCGAGCAGGGATTGAAGGTCGTGCTGACGGGCGAGGGCGCCGACGAGGTCTTCGCCGGATACGATATCTTCAAGGAGGCGCGGGTGCGCCGCTTCTGCGGCCGCCAGCCCGGTTCGCGAATCCGGCCGCACCTGTTCCGCAAGCTCTACCCCTATCTGCCGGGCCTGCAGCAGCAATCGGCGGAATATCTCGCCGCTTTCTTCGGCGCCGGCGACGTGCCGCTCAACGACCCGCTGTTCTCGCACCGCCCGCGGTTCAAAAGCACGGCCGCGACCAAGATTTTCTTTTCTCCCGACCTGCGCGCCACGCTGAAGGACTACGACGCGGCCGAAGATCTGGCGAGCCGGCTTCCTGCTGCCTTCGGTCGCTGGCATCCGCTGCACCAGGCGCAGTATCTCGAAAGCCGTTTCCTTCTGCCCGGCTACATTCTCTCCAGCCAGGGCGACCGTATGGCCATGGCGCACGGGATCGAAGGACGCTTCCCGTTCCTGGACCACCGCCTCGTCGAGTTCGCGACGCGCCTGCCGCCGGAAATGAAACTGAAGGGGTTGGCGGAAAAACACATCCTGCGCGAAGCGACGAAGGACCTGCTTCCGCCGACCATCGGTCAGCGCACCAAGCAGCCCTACCGCGCGCCCGACAGCCATTCCTTCACCGGCGCCGGCGAACTGGAATACGTTCGCGATGCCATGAGCGAGACACGCATCGGTGACAGCGGTCTGTTCAATGCCAAGGCCGTGAGCAAGCTCTACGAGAAATGCCAGTCGCAACCGACCACCGGCTTTAGGGACAATGCCGCCTTCGTCGGCATCCTGTCGACGCAGCTCTGGCTGCAGACCTTTACCGGCACCAGCATCCGCGCCGCTCAAGCGGCCTGAAACCCATTGGGAAAGGAAATGAAATGACGGAAACCATCAAGGACAAGGTCAGGGCCTTTGTCATCGAGAACTTCCTGTTTGGCGATACCTCGTACGATCTCGCCGACGGCGCCTCTCTGATCGAGAACGATATCATCGACTCGACCGGCGTTCTCGAACTCGTCGCCTTTATCGAAGACCAGTTCGGCATCGCCATGGCCGACGCAGACATCGTGCCGGCGAACCTCGATTCGCTCGCGCGCATCTCGGCCTTCATCGAGGCAAAGGCCGGAGTGCCGGCCACGGCCTAACCAAGACCCGAGGGCGTTCCATGCGGTTCGAGCAGTTTCTCATCGGCAATGCGGCAAGGCATGCGGCCAAGACGGCGCTGGTCACCGATCGCAAGCGCCTCAGCTACGGCGAGTTCGACGATCTGTCGAGCCGGCTGGCGGCCGCGTTGGCAAAGGCAGGCGTCAAGCGCAACGACCGCGTCCTCGTGTTCATGGACAATTGCTGGGAGGCGGCCGTCTCGATCTTTGCGATCCTGAAGGCGGGCGCGACCTTCAGTCCGATCAACGCCTCGACCAAGGCCGACAAGCTCGCCTACATCATCGACGACTGCGAGGCGGCTGCGATCCTGACGCAGGCCAAGTTGATGCCGGTGGTGGCGGACGCCCGGGCGCAGAGCAGCGGCAAGGCGGATATCTTCGTCGCATCGACCGCGGCGCCCAATGGCCAGTCGCCTGCCGGAGCGGTGCCCTTCGAGGGCTGCCTGTCGGCGGAGGCGACGCCGGTGCCGCATGGCGGCATTGACGTCGATCTGGCGATGCTCATCTACACATCGGGGTCGACCGGCCGCCCGAAGGGCGTGATGATGACCCACCGCAACATCGATGCGGCGTCGGAATCGATCACCACCTATCTGCGCAACGGGCACGACGATATCATCCTCAACGTGCTGCCGCTCGCCTTCGACTATGGGCTCTACCAGTTGCTGATGGCGATCAGGCTCGGGGCGACGCTGGTGCTCGAAAAGTCCTTCGCGTTCCCGCATGCGATCTTCGAGCGTATTCGCGAGGAGGGCGTCACCGGCTTCCCGCTGGTGCCGACGATGGCGGCGATGATCCTGCAGATGCGCGACCTTGAGCCGGGTTTCCTGCCGAGCCTGCGCTACCTCTCCAACACCGCCGCCGCCCTGCCGCCGCCGCATATCGCCCGCCTGCGCGAGCTTTTCCCGGGCGCACGACTCTATTCGATGTACGGGCTGACAGAGTGCAAGCGCTGTACCTACCTGCCGCCGGAGGAACTGGATCTCCGGCCGGGCTCCGTCGGCATTGCCATCCCCAACACGGAAGCCTTCGTCGTCGACGACGAGGGCAGCCGCGTGCCGCCGGGCGTTCCCGGCGAACTCGTCATCCGCGGGCCGCATGTAATGCAGGGCTACTGGCGCAACGACGTGGCGACCGAGCGCATGCTGCGGCCCGGGCCGAACCCTTGGGAGAAGGTGCTCTATACGGGCGACCTTTTCCAGACGGACGAAGAGGGCTTTCTCTATTTCGTCGGCCGCAAGGACGATATCATCAAGACCCGCGGCGAGAAGGTCGCGCCCAAGGAAGTCGAGACCGTGCTCCATGCCCATCCCGGCATTGCCGAGGCCGTCGTCATCGGCATGCCGGATCCGGTTCTCGGCCACGCGATCGCTGCCCTTGTGGTGCGCACGGATCCTGACTTGACCGACAAGGACATCATCCGCCACTGCACCCGCCACCTCGAAGATTTCATGGTGCCGAAGATCATCGAATTCCGCACCGAACTGCCGAAGACGGATACCGGCAAGGTCAGCCGCCGACTTGCCGCCGAGACGATGGAGCCTGCACAATGAACATCAGAACAACCGGGGGCAATGGCCCGTTTTCGGCCGAAACCCTGACAATCGACCACGCGGCCGAGACCGATCGCATCGTTTCCGCCTTGCGCGGACAGTTGCGCTCCATGAAGAAGCGCGGTCTGGTGCTCGGGCTTTCGGGCGGCATCGACTCCAGCGTTTCCGTGGCGCTTGCGGTGCGCGCGGTCGGCGCCAAGAACGTCTTCTGCCTGTTCATGCCGGAAAGCGATTCCGATCCGGAAAGCCTGCGCTTCGGCCGGCTGGTCGCTGAAACCTTCGGCGTCGAGGCGATCGTCGAAGACATCGGGCCGATCCTCAAGGCCATGGGCTGCTACGAGCGCCGCGACGCCTTCATCCGGGAACTGGTTCCGGACTATGGCGACGGGTGGGCCTCGAAGGTCGTCATCGCCAACGCGCTTGAGGGAGAAGGCTACAACATCTCCTCGCTGGTCGTTCAGAGCCCGGAAGGCGTGCAATCGAAACATCGCATGCCGCCCTCGGTCTATCTCGGCGTCGTTGCGGCCACCAACATGAAGCAACGCACTCGCAAGCAGGTCGAGTACTATCATGCCGACCGGTTGAACTTTGCCGTACTCGGCACGCCCAACCGGCTGGAATACGACCAGGGATTCTTCGTCAAGAACGGCGACGGCGCCGCCGACGTAAAGCCGATCGCCCATCTCTATAAGTCGCAGGTCTATGCGCTTGCCGCCCATCTCGGCGTTCCCGCGGAAGTTTGCCGTCGCCCGCCGACGACCGACACCTATTCGCTGGAACAGACGCAGGAGGAGTTCTATTTCTCCCTGCCTTACGACCGCATGGACCTCTGCCTTTATGGCCTCAATCACGGGATCGAGATCGAGGCCGTCGCCAAGGCGGCCGGCTTGACCGTGGTCCAGGTCGAAAGGGTCTGGGCGGATATCGCCGCCAAGCGCAAGGCGACGCGCTACCTGCATCTCGGGCCGCAACTGGTGCAGCCCGTGGAGGAAATTGCCGGCTATTGAGGCCTGGCCGCACCGCCGCCCATCGTCAATCGAAGCTGCCGCCGATCAGCCGGCTCCAGTATTCGCCGGAAATGCCGTTGAAGAAGCCCTGTCCGTCGCGGCAGGCTTCGACGATGGTCTGGTCGCGCGAATGCACAACGGTCGAGGCGACGTGCACGAAGGCGATGCGTCGGCCGAGCATGGCTTCCATCAGCGCCGGTTGCGTGCGCCCGCGCAAACCCGCAAGCCCACGTCTCGACGCCTCGTCGACCAGGCAGTCAATGACCGGCCCGGCCTGCCCTGGCCGCGCCAGGATCTGCAGTACCCGACCGATTTCACCGGCTTTGACGTAGTAGGCGAATGCACCGACCACGGCGCCCGTGCGCGCCGTCACCAGCGCGTAGGCGAGTTCGCCCTGCTCGGGCTTCTTTTCGGCATCGGCAAGGATGTGGTCGAGCTGCCCGTCGCTCCATTCGGGGCGAAGCGGAAACGGCGCGGTGAACTGGTCGACGACGGCGGCAAAGCCGCTGCGGTCCGTCTCGGTCGCGGTGAAGCCGGCCGGTGCCGCCCCCGCCTCGGGCAGGGCGGACCAGCGCTGCTCGCCCTGGCCCATGCGCTTGCGATAGAACCTGTCGAGTGCGCGCGCGAAGGGGGCGGCGAGCCGGGCGGGCTTGATGCGGTTCGAGGCGACGCTCAGGCCAAAGGTCGCCGGACGGATGACGCGCACCCAGTCGAGGCTGTATTGCGGCAGGACCACGCCCCGAAGCCGCGTCCACATCTGCACAGAGACTTCGCTTGCTGTCTCACTGAAGGATAGATCCTGCGGACCGGCGAGGAAGGCCTTCATGAGGCGCGCTCCGGCCAAGGGGTCGCTTTCCCGGTCTTCCGCCATCAGCGATCCGCAGATCGCGGCGCGCAAGTGCCGGCCGTTCAGTGTCATCGGCAGCGCATTGACGCCGACGAAGCCGGTAATCCGACCCTCGTCGTTCACATGCACGAGAGGTCTGATTTCCGGATCGCAGCCTGGCCCGTCGAGATAGAGTTGCCGCATATAGTCGGCGAGCGCGGGCGAAGTGGTCCGCTCGTCACGGAACACCCGCTGGAACATTCCGGCGACCGCTGGAACGTCCGCGTGGTCTAGCGAACGGATTTCGCTCATCGGGCCTGCTCTCCGGCGCCGGCCTCTGCCGGGCCGGCGATTTTCTGGACGATGGCGACGCGCGGCTTGCCGTCACGGTCGGATGCGAAGGTGACCGGTGCATAGGCTTTCGCCCGTGAGAGAAGTGCAGCCGCCTGCCGCTCCTGGCCCTCGCCGAACTCGAACAACAGCCAGCCTCCCGGTTTCAGGAAGGCAAGGGCGTCCCGGATCAGGCGCTGGTGTATGGAAATGCCGTAGGGGCCTCCGTCGAATGCCTCGCGCGGCTCGTTGTCGAGCAGATGCGCGCGGTCCCCCTCCAGCCGGCCGGTCGAGATATAGGGTGGATTGCAGACCACCATGTCGATCTTGCCCTGGAGATCGTCGCTTTCGAGCGCCGCAAAAAGATCGCCCTGCCGGACAAAGACGCGCGACCCGAGGCCGAGCCGATCGACGTTGCGGCGGGCAAGCGCCACGGTGCTGTCCGTCAGGTCAGCGCCCCAGACACGCGCCGACGGGATCTCTCTGGCGATACCAACGGCGAGGTTGCCGGAACCGCAGCACATGTCGATGATGGTGACGTCGAGGGGGGCGCCTTCAAGGATTGAGACGGCTCTTTTTCCAAGAAGCTCTGTTTCTTCCCGTGGAACCAGGACGTCGGGCGCAAGTTCCAGTTCGACACCCATGAAGCGGTGCAGTGTTGCGGCCCGGTCTTCGGTCGGTCGGTCGGTCTGATTGCTGTCGTTTTGCGCCACAGCCACTCCTCATGTCGCTGGAAAACTCTGTAGACGTGCGGACCGCAGCCTAGTGCAATTGAGTAAACGGAAGCTGAAATACAATTGCCGCGAGCACGTTAACCGCGCAATCATTTCTGCCTGTTACCTTGCGCGTGATCAGAGGCGGGTGCTCGCTGTCATTGAACGCTTTTTGCGCGCAACAATGACGGGTTGAGATCAAGGGCAGATCGGAATGGCTTCGGAAGGTGTGAAGGAACGCGCGCACAAACCGTTCCTCTCGATGATCATATCCTATGCTGCATCCGGCGGCAGCCTTGTCATTGGCTCGGCTGCGCAGCTTCTGACCTTTGCGATCCTCGCGCGCTTTCTCGGCGTGCATGAATTCAGTGTCTTCGTCGCAATCACGGCCGTTGCCAACATCGCGGTTCACCTTTGTGGTCTCGGCGCGATGGAGTGCCTGGTGCGCCGTGTCGCGCGCGACCGGGGCATGTACCCGCAGATGCTCGGCCACAACATCATTCTGACCTCGATCAGTGGCGTGCTGCTGGTGTTGCTCGGCGCAGCGGTGTTGCCGTTCTTCTTCACGCTTTCGCCCGATCCCGCGGCCAATGTCGCGGTGATCACCTTGATGCTCGTGACCAACATCATCTTCGTGCGGGTCATCGTGCTGGCGGAGCAGATCTTTCTTGCGCATTCGAATTTTGCCTCGGCCAACAAGGTGGTCGTCGGTTTCGCCCTGGCGCGCACCATAGCTGCAGCGCTCGCCTGCATCGCCTTCGGGGTCGCGACGGTGGCCTCCTGGGCTGTATGGCAGTTCGTATGCCATGTAATCGTGGCCCTCGGCTGCTGGCGGGCGGTCAAGGGGTTGGGACGCCCGACCTATGGCATCGTGCGGGAAGAGCTGCCGCTCGGTCTCTATTTCAGCATCCCGTTCATCCTGCGCGCCGTCCGGCAGAACGCCGACCTTCTGGTCCTGAGCCTCGTGGCGAGCGCCGAGGTCATGTCCAGCTACAGCGTCGCGCGGCGCATGCTGGAGAGCAGCTATCTGTCGGTTGAGGCCTTGAACCGGCTGATCTATCCGGGTTCGGCAAAGGCAACGGCAGCCGGCCTGCACCACGCCTTCGAGCGCGTGCGCAAAGTGCTGTTCGCGGCCACCTCGATCAGCATTGCCGCGGCCGTTGCCGTTTTCGTGCTGGCGCCGGTGCTGCCCTATCTCTTCGGCAAGGACTACGTCTCCCTCGTTTCCTTCGTTCGCATCCTGTGCTGGGTTGTGGTGCCGCTCGCCATGTGGTCGGTGGCGATGGAGGCCCTTGGTGCGTCCGGCCACCATCCGGCGCGCGCTTCGGTCATGGGCCTTGGCAGCGTGCTTGGTGCGGCACTCACCGCCTGGGCGACCTGGTACGCACCGCCGACAGGCACGTTCATTTCCTTCTACGTGATCGAGACCGCGATGGTGATCGTCTCATGGGCGGTCTTCCTGCGCTTCGTGCGGCGCGATCGGGAACAGGCCGGCGCGGCCTCCCTGTCGACGGGGGTGGTGCATGGAGGTTGAGCTCGGGAAGATCCAGGCCGCACGGTCGTCCGGACGGGAAATGCCCCGGATGGGCAACGTGCGCGCCATGGAACCCCGGGATATCCCAGCCGTCAGCAGCATGTTCACCCGGATCTTTCGCAAGCGGGAGCAAGAGGCGAGCGCGGAGCTTCAGAACTATGTCGAGACCATCTTCTTCGGCAGCCCGCTTTATGCGCCGGAACACGGCAGCATCGTCTACGACGACGGGACCGGCGGCATCGGCAGCGCCATTCTAGCGATTCCCATGGAGTTCACGGTCAACGGCCGCCGAACGGTGGCGAAACTTCTCTGCGCCTTCATGTCCGAGGGCAAGGCCGGTGCGGTCGGCGCCGCCTGCCTGGCGCGCGCCATGCGGGCGACACGGCAAGACATGTGTTTTTCCGACAACTCGTCTCCGGTCAGCGCCGATCACTGGGTCGCTGGCGGTGGCGTCGTGCTGCCGATCCAGAGCCTCGACTGGCGCCGCTCCTTCCGTCCGTTCAGAGCCTGGGGGCTAACGGTTGGCAGGCAAGTGCGCCTGCTCAGATCCCCGATACTTTCCAAGCCGCTTGCGCTTGCGGACCGGCTTTTGCGCCGCCGCCGCCCGCGCACGAAACCCGATCCGGTGGCCGGCTGCACGACGCACGCCATTGATCCCGCTGCCTTCGTCGATCTCGCAGAACCCATGCTGCAGCGATTTTCCGTCAGGCCGGTCTGGTCGCGCAGCGAATACGACTGGCTGGTAACGGTCGCGCGACTGAACACGCCGCTCGGCGAGCTTCTCTGCCGCGAGGTCCGGGATGAAAGCGGGCGCGTCATCGGCGCTTATCTCTACTTCGGCAAGGCCGGCGAGCGGGCAACGGTGCTCAACGTCGTCTGCGAGGCCGGCCGTGAGTTCGCCGTCACCGCACAGATGTTCCATGCGCTTGACGCCGAGGGTTACGCGCTCGCCGTCGGCAGCTCGCAGCCGTTCCTCATGAATGCGATCTCGCGCCAGAGATGGCTGTCCTTCCACCATCGCGGCTATTTCTGCATGGTGACGCGGCATGCGGATCTGAAAGACGCGGCCCAGCGCAACGATATCTATGTGGGCGGTCTGGCATCGGAGAGCTGGAGCCGGTTGTTGACCGACTTCTGAAGCGACGGGTTAAGCGGCAATCCTGCCGTTTAACGGAATATTCACCGTACAACCTTAATTCTGCGCTAGAAGGCGGCTCGCGGGGTCACGATCTTCGCGTCTTGATGGGCGTGCGTGAGGGATGCTTATGTATAGGCCGGACGAGGCCGGAAAACAGGGGGCCAGCCAACCGGCACGCGAGCAGCGTGCACCGGTCGAAAGAGGCTCGCTGCTCGATCTGCTCTCGTCAGACCTTCACGAAGCGAAGTCTGGCGCTGACGGTTCGGCAACAGACCGGCCTGCCGAAGTCCAGCATCAATCCAGAGATGTTCCGAAAGCCTCGCCCCATCCGGCTGACTTGGTACCGCCCGTGTCCAGTGCGGCCGGCGCGCGTCGCGACAGCTATTTTCCCGGGTTGAGCGGCCTCAGCCGGATCGGCGTCGACGATATCATCGGCTGGTTGCGCGACGGGCTCATCTGGATAGTGCTGGCGCTCGTCCTGTGCGTGGGGGCCGCGCTCGCCTATGCGATGACGGCGACGCCCCGCTATACGGTCTACACCGATATCGTCGTCGATCCGTCCAACCTCAATGTCGTCAGCGATGACGTCTTCACCACCAATCCGCAGCGCGATGCGCAGTTGCTGGAAGTGGAAAGCAAGCTGCGTATCCTGACGTCGCGCAATGTGCTGTCGCGGGTGATCACCCAGATGCGCCTCAGCGAGGACCCGGAATTCGTGAAGCCCTCGGCCTTCAGTTCGCTGAAGAACCTCTTCTCGACGAAGGCGGAGCAGCAGGCCGGAAACGAGCTTGCTGCCATGCGGGCCTTGTCGGAGCGGGTGGAAGCCCGGCGCGAAGAGCGGTCCTTCGTGGTGGTGATGAAGGTCTGGAGCGAAGAGCCTGCGAAAGCGGTGACGCTGTCGGATGCGATCGTCGCGGCTTTCGAGCAGGAGCTGTTTCAGTCCGCCGCCGAGAGCGCCGGTCGCGTCGCGCAGAGCCTCAACGCCCGGCTCGACGAGTTGCGCCACAACGTCACCGAATCCGAACGCGCGGTCGAGGATTTCCGCCGCAAGAACGGGCTGCAGTCGACCAATGACGGTCAGCTCGTGAGCAATCAGCTTTCGAACGAACTCAACACCCAGGTTCTCGACGCCCAACAGCGCTTCATCCAGGCCGATACCCGCTACCGGCAGATGAACGACGCGATAACACAGGGGCGGACCGCAAGTGCATCCGAGTTTGAATCCGTCAACATGACGAACCTGCGAGAGCAGTATAACGTGCTGCAGCAGCAGATCGCCTCCATGCAGCGCACCTATGGGGAGCGCCATCCCCGCCTCGTCAATGCGCGCTCGGAGCGTGCGAACCTGGAATCGGCCATGGCCGACGAGGCGCGCCGCATCCTCGATCGCGCCAAGGCGGACATGGACCGGGAGCAGCAGGCCTTTTCGGCCTTGCGCGCCAAGGCGAGCGACGAGAAGTCGAACGTGTTCTCCGACAACGAAGCCCAGGTGCAGCTGCGAGACCTCGAAAGGGACGCGCGCGCCAAGGCTGCCATCTATGAGACCCACCTGGCGCGCGCCCAGCAGATCACCGAACGCCAGCAGATCGACACGACTAATGTTCGCGTGATCTCGCGCGCCTTGCCGCCGAATGCGCGCAGCTGGCCGCCGCGCACCGTGGTTCTGGTCGCCGGCGGCGGTTTCCTGGGGACTATTCTCGGCATATCCCTCGCGCTTGCCCTCGGTCTGTGGAGATACATCCGTCGTCCGCAGCCCCTGGCGCCGTGAGAGGGCGGCCATCGTGCCCGATCTCATCGGCAGCCCGGCCAATTCTGCAGAAACCTTGAGGGTCCGCGTCGGGACCTTCCTGTTCCTGGCCATTTCCATCTACTACTGGATCCCCTTTCATTCCTTCGTCGACCTGACCAAGGAAAGTCTGCTGGAACCGGGCGGCGACAATTCCAGCCGGCTGAACCAGATCGTGGCACTGCTGCTGTTTGCGGGCGCCTCCTGCTACGGTGTGCTGCATCCGATGCGGCGTGGGCTTATGCAGCCGCGGGTGCTGCTTGCGATCCTGCTTTTGTGGGTGCTCTTTGCCTGCCTGGTCTCCGCTCATCCGGCCAACGGCATCAAGGCGATCATCCTGACGACGATGGTTGCGGTCAACGCCAACGTCTATCTGCTGCTGCCGGCCAACGAGCGGCACTTCGCCAAGATGCTGGCGGTCTCGACGCTCGTCATGCTCGCGGTTGCCTATTACGGCGTCCTGTTCAAACCGCTTCTGTCCATTCACCAGGCCAACGAAGTGCTGGAGCCGATGCATGCAGGGCTGTGGCGCGGCCATTTCCGTCACAAGAACGAAGCGGCGGTCGCCATGGTGCTTGCCTCGTTTCTCGGCCTGTACGTCCTGCGCCGGTGGTCGAAGCTTGTCGGCCTGACCATCGTTAGTCTAGCCTTCTTCTTCCTCATCCATACGGGAGGAAAGACCTCGACGGCGATGTTGCCGGGCATTCTGCTTCTGGCGTGGCTCTTCGAACATGTGCGCTTGCTGCGCATCCCGATCGCGATCGGCGGCGTGGCCCTGTTCAACCTTTTCGCCGTCGGGTCGGCCGTCTTCCGACCGCTCGGCGAATTCGTCTCGTCGCTCGGCATCGACGCGACCTTCACGAACCGGGCCGATGTCTGGCGCTTCGCCTTTTCGGTGATCGCCGAACAGCCGTTTATCGGGCGAGGCTTCAAGGCCTTCTGGCAGACCGAGGAAGTGGTGTTCAGCGGCGGTGGCATCGAGACCTGGGCGGTTCGTGCGGCCCATGCGCACAATTCGTATCTCGAGACGCTTCTCGTCATCGGCATTCCGGGGTTGATCCTCACGCTGCTTTGGCTGGTGGTGCTCCCGCTCTATCATATCTCGCGCATTCCGCCGGCCCGGCAGCACAGCGACCTCACGCGGCTGTTCCTGCGGATCTGGCTCTATTCGATCTACAGCGCCAGCCTTGAGGCCTTCTTCTTCGATGGTCCGAATGTGCTGTGGTTTACCTTGCTTTTCGCGATTTGCGGTTTGCGCCTGCAGTCCTCGGCAGCGCTTGCAACCGAACCACGCCCGCTTGCACAAAGGATGGTGGCGCATGCCTAGTTTTTCACAGGCTCGGTCGAGGGTCGACGGCCTTGTCGACCGCGTCGCCAACCGGCTGATCTGGCGTCTCGCGTCGAAACCCCGTGACGTCATAACCGACGCGCCGCTCGTGTCCTTCACCTTCGACGACGTGCCGGACACAGCACTTCACAATGGCGCCGCTATTCTCGAACGTCACGGCGTGCGCGGCACGTTCTACATCGCCGGGGGGCTTGCGGGGCGCGTCGAAACGGATCGCACCCTGATCTCGCCCGAGGGCTGCGCGGATCTCGCCCACCGGGGTCACGAGGTCGGCTGCCACACCTATTCCCATAGCAAGATCAGGCGTTTGGGCGGAAGTGGGCTTGCCCGGGATCTCGACCGCAATGCCGCCTATCTCAGGCAAAGCGGCGTCGGCCCGGCCGCGACCAACTTTGCCTTTCCCTACAACGCCGCCTGGCCGCCGGCGCGCCGGGAGTTGGCGCGCCGCTACCGCACCTGCCGCGCGGCCGGCGAGGGCATCAACCGCACGGCCGTCGATCCGCTGATGCTGAAGGCCGTCGAGATCCGGCAGCCGGAGACGGACGCGCAGGCGCTCACGGGCTGGATCGAAGATGTCGTCGATCGGCCTGGCTGGCTCGTGTTTTTCACCCACGACATCGCCCCGCGCCCGACGCCCTATGGCTGCACGCCCGAGACCTTCGAGAACCTGGTTCGCTACGCGGTTGAGAAGGGCTGTGTCGTGTTGCCGGTCGAGCAGGCGCTCGACAGGCTCGGCTGGTAGGAGGACGCATGTCGCGGCAGGGAAACGGCGGCAACAGGCTGCTCGCCATCAACAATTACTTCTATCGCCGTGGCGGCGCGGAGGCGGTCTTTTTCGACCACATGAAGATGTTCTCGGACATCGGCTGGGACGTGGTGCCCTTCGCCATGCAGCACGAGGATAACGAAGCCTCTCCATGGTCCGAGTATTTCGTCTCCGAGATCGAGTATGGTCGGCGTACCAACCTCCTGCGTAAGGTGGTGCAGGCGGCGAGCGTCATCTACTCGCGCGAAGCGCAGAAGAACGTCAGCCGGCTGATCGAGCGCGCTCGGCCCTCCGTCGCCCATGCGCACAACGTCTACCATCATCTTTCGCCCGCGATCTTCTCGACGCTGAAGGCGGCCGGCATTCCGGTCGTCATGACCGCCCACGATCTGAAGCTCGCATGTCCCTCCTACAAGATGCTGCGTGACGGTGCCGTCTGCGAGGACTGTCGCGGCGGGCATATTTACAACGTCTTGCGTCATCGCTGCATCAAGGGGGAGACGACGCTGAGCGCGGTCGTGCTCGCTGAAACCGTGGTCCACCGTGCGCTCGGTCTCTACCGCAACAAGGTGGACCGCATCGTCGTGCCGAGCAAATTCTATGTCGAGAAGCTGGTCGAGTGGGGCTGGCCGCGCGAACAGATGGTCCATATCCCGAACTTCGTCGATGTCGACGTCTATTCGGCCGACTGGGTCGAGGGCGACTATTTCGTCTTTGCCGGACGCCTGGCCCCGGAGAAGGGGTTGGCGACGCTGATCCGCGCGGCGGCCACATCAGGCCAACGGCTGGTGATCGCCGGAACCGGCCCCGAGGAAGCGATGCTGCGCCAGTTGGTTGCGCAAACCGGCGCCGACGTGACCTTTGCCGGCTATCTCTCAGGCCAGTCCCTGCATCGTCTGATCGGAGAATCCCGGGCGCTGGTTCTGCCTTCCGAATGGTACGAGAACGCGCCGATCAGCGTGCTTGAAGCCTATGCTTTGGGGCGACCGGTAATCGGCGCCTCGATCGGCGGCATTCCTGAAATGATCCGCGAGGGTGAGACGGGCATGACCGCGATTTCGGGCGACGCCGATGATCTCGCCCGCGTGCTCTCGACGATGGCCGGTCTGCCAGTTGCCGAACGCGCTGCGATGGGTGCTTCGGGCCGACACTGGATCGCCAGTGAGTTCTCCGCGGCCGCCTATCGTGAAAGAACGGTCGACCTCTACTCCAGGCTGGGAGCGGTCTGATCTCGTCCGGCATTAACGTTACGATACAATTTGTAGTAACCTGGGCTCGCCCTATGGTTTTCGGTCATTTATATAAGGGGTGAATGAAATATCTTGGCGATGATTAAGTATATCGCCCTAGTAAACGGAACGGGCAACCTTCGAGGCGACACATGAGCAGAAAGCCTGATGTTTCGCGAAGTCATCGCCAGCAACAGCCGGTGATTGCGCAGGAGATGGTGCAGACCGGACTGTCGGACGGAGCCGGCCGGTTGCCTCGGCATAGCGCCGCGCTCGCAGGCCGGCAGCATGGCCACCCCGTTCAGAGCGGCGCGCTGGCCGCGCGCGGCGAGCGCAAACGCGTGATGATGCTGGGCTTGCGCGGCATCCCCAACGTTCAGGGCGGCGTCGAGAAACACGTCGAAATGCTGGCGAGCAAGCTGCTCGGATACGGCTGGGACGTCGAGGTGGTCGGACGTCGTCGCTATCTGGAGGATCGCAACGCCTACGCCTGGAACGGCGTCGACGTCGTCCCTCTCTGGGCACCGCGCCGGATGGCGTTGGAAGCCATTGTACATACCTTCCTCGGTGTCTGGCTCGCCGCCTGGCGGCGCCCGGATGTCCTGCACATTCATGCCATCGGCCCCGCGCTGATGACGCCGCTTGCGCGCATGCTTGGGCTCAAGGTCGTGGTGACCCACCATGGCTACGACTATGACCGGCAGAAATGGGGCGGTTTCGCCAGGCGCACGCTGAAGCTCGGAGAGCGCCTCGGCATGCGGTTCTCGAACGGACGCGTGGCGATCTCGAAGGACATCGCCGAGACGATGCATGCCCGGCACCATGTCTCCATGACGCTGGTCCCGAACGGCGTCCAGGTCACTCCGCCGACCGGCGAGGCCGGCATTCTCGCGGAGTTCGGCCTGGAACGGCGGCGCTATATCCTGCTCGCTGCCCGGCTGGTTCCGGAAAAGCGACAGCTTGATCTCATCCGCGCTTTTGCCAAGTGCGACTTGGCCGATATGAAGCTCGTTATTGCCGGCGGCGCTGAATTCGAAACGCCCTACGTCAAGGAGGTGAGGGCGCTTGCGTGCGACGTGCCCGGCGTCGTGCTCACAGGTTTTCAGACAGGCGACAGACTGGCGGAACTCTTCGACAATGCCGCCCTTTTCGTTCTGCCGTCCAGCCACGAAGGCATGCCGATTGCGCTGCTTGAGGCGATGGCCTACGGGCTGCCGGTCCTCGCAAGCGATATCGTCGCCAATCAGGAGATGGAACTGGCGCCCGACGAGTATTTCCCGTTGGGCGACATCGACGCGTTGGCGTCCGGTATCGTGGAAAAACTCGCAGCCCCGCTCAGCGACGAGGAGGTGCGCGAGCGTGCGGCGCACGCGGAAGCCGCCTATAGCTGGACAAATGTGGCACAAAGGACCGCGGCGGTGTATAGCGCGTTGCTGGCGAAATAGCCGGACGTTCGCGTCCACCGTGTCGCCGGCCGGAGCTTGCCCCGTGCGTTCACCGCGCACCGCTCTCCTCAAAAATGCGGCCGCGCCCCCGCAACGCGATGAACGCGCAGGCGCCGTCGCCGATCGTTCGATGATTGCCGTGCCTCGCACGCCTCCTGGAAGACAAGCCGACAATGACTATCAAACGCGCCGCCAGCCTCTTCGCATGGATCCTCTTTGCCGTGATCGCCTATTCGACGATGTCGCCGCTCGACCTGCGGCCCCGCATCGGGCACCTGGTCCATCTCGAACGGTTCGGTGCCTTCGGCCTGCTGGGCCTGCTTTTCGCGATCGCCTATCCGAGGCGGCTGGGGCTCGTGCTGGTTCTGGTCTTTGCGACGGCCATCGGCTTCGAGCTGCTGCAGATGGTTTCGGCCGATCGCCACGCACGCGTGACGGATGTGATGGTCAAGCTTCTTGGCGGCGCCTGCGGCGTCTTTGGCGGCTGGTTCCTTCATCGCTTTCGCTTGCCGCTGCTGCGACTGCTGGGGCGGTAAACCAAAACGCAAAATATCGCCGCTAAGATCGGCGGCAACCGGAGCAGGTCTGCGCTCCGTCGAGACTGGGGGATCGCGTGGCAGTATCCGTCATCATCAAGACGCTGAACGAAGAAAAGCGCATCGCCGCGACCATTGAAAGCGCGCTGAAGGCGCTCGAAACCGTTGGCGGCGAGGTCATCGTCGCCGACAGCGGCTCCAGGGACAGGACGGTGGAGATCGCCTCGCGCTATCCGGTCGTGATCGCACAGATCAGCCCGCCGGCACTTCCGAGCTGCGGCATCGGCCCGCAACTCGGCTTCCAATACTCGCGCCACGCGCATATCTGCCTGCTCGACGGCGACATGTTGCTGGACGACGATTTTCTCGAAGTGGCGGAAGCGTTCCTCGCCGACGACCCCGATGTGGCTGGTGTCACCGGCCATGTCCAGGAGATGCTGACCTCAAACCTCGAATTCTCCCGCCGGGTCACACGCAATTCACCAGAAAACCGGATCGGCGCGATCGACCGCATGAATGGCGGCGGCCTCTATCGCCGGGCGGCGATCGAGGCGGTCGGTTACCTCTCGGACCGTAATCTGCACGGTTATGAGGAGTTCGACCTCGGCATCCGGCTCAGAAGTGCCGGCTTTAAGCTGCATCGCCTCGACCGACGCTTCGTCCAGCATTTCGGCCACACCGACAATTCCTATCGCCTGCTCGTACGCCGCTGGAAGAGCAAGTATCTGTTCGGCATCGGAGAACTGCTGCGCGCCTCGCTCGGCCAGCCCTATTTCCTCCAGCTCATCAGAGAGCTGCCGGAGCTCAAGCTTTGGGCGCTGGTCTATCTCTGGTGGGCGGCGTCGCTTGCGATCCTGCTCTTCGTGCCCGACAAACTCCTTGCGCTCGGCATCGTTCTTGCGATCCTTGCCGGCGTGGTGGGACTGATGAGCCTGCGCAAAGGCGGTTTCAGCATGGGGCTTTATACCGTCGTCGCCTGGTTCTTCCATGCAGCGGCGCTGCCGGTCGGCTTCGTCCGGGCGCGCCGAAAGCCTGACGCGCCGATCGAAAGCAAGCTGCTCGGGGCCCCGGCATGATGCGGCGGCCATTGCTGGCAGCCGCGGCAGCGCTTGCTGCTGTCTGCTCGCCGGCGCAGGCATCGGACCAGTGGCTTGCCGTGCGGGAAATTTCCCTCGAGTTCGAGGCTGGCAGCCCTCTCGATTTTTCGTCTTTCCTGCCGAACGGCACGATCGATGCGGATCACCGCCTGGTCGCCGGTGCCGGCGGGCGGCTTGCCTTCGCGAAGTCGCCGGACAAGCCGGAGCGCATGCTCTGCGCATCGCTTGCCTGGAGCCCAGCCTCCGGCGGGTTTCCGGATCACGAAACGGCTGACCGCTACGCCCGGCAGCTGGCGATGCGCGGCTACAATCTCGCCCGGCTGCATTTCGTTGATGGCAGCCTGATGTTCGGCCGGGACCGGGATTTCGATTTCGACCCCGAGACGCTCGACCGTATCCACTACCTGCTGGCGGTGCTGAAGAAGAACGGCATCTACTGGATGATGGATGGCCTGTCGTCGCTGCGCGGCGTTTATGGCGGTTTTGACGATCGCTGGGACGATGGCGGAAACCTCAAGCTCGAGCTGTTTGTCGACGAGCGGGCGTCCGACCACTGGAAGCGCATGCAGGAGACGATCCTCGGGCGCGTGAACCCCTACACGGGCGTGGCGCCAATCCGCGACGATGCGCTCGCGGTCGTCATTCTCGCCAACGAGAACGGCATGGAGTTCGACACCGTCGTGCACGATCGGCCGGGCAAGCCGCCCTATGATCCGCAGCTTGCCAAGCCGTTCAACGTGTGGCTCGCCAAACGCTACGGATCGACCGAGGCGCTTGCCAAGGCGTGGCCTGACCTCCGCCCGGACGAGACGATCGAGGCGAGATCCGTGGCGCTGCCGGCGGACCGCTACATCCCTGCTCCGCGGCTGCGCGACCTGCAGGCCTTCTTCACCGAGACGGAAGAGGCCACGACCGCGCGCATGAGCGAGGTGCTCCGCAGGCTCGGCTACCGCGGCTTGATCAGCAACTACAACAACTGGCCGACGGTGCAGGCGTCGCTCAGCCGCCGCGGCCTCGAAGCCGTAACCATGAATACATATCACGACTGGGTCAGCGGCTACGCCCCGGGAAGCAAGACGACGCAGGTCAGCTCGATCGCCGACGGTGTTAATTATATCCGCATGATCGCGGCAACGCGCTGGCTCGACCGGCCGTTCCTCGTCAGCGAATATGATCATCTGTTCTGGAACCGCTACCGCTACGAGGCCGGGCTGGCGATGCCGGCCTATGCGGCGCTGCAAGGCTGGGACGCGCTTTGCCGACATGGCCATGGCCCGATCGTTCTTTCCTATGGCGAGCCGTTCCCGCACAAGAAGGCGATGCTGCCTTATGCCATCGCGCTCGATCCCGTCGCGCGCGCCGGCGAGACGCTGTCGGCGCTTCTCTACCGGCGCGGCGACGTGGCGACCTCAGCCGTCACCGTCCCGTTTGCGGTACGTGGCGAGGAGGATCTTTCCGACGACATGCAGGCCCGCGAACCGGAACGCCTGACGGACCTGGCGTTGGTCGGGCGGATCGGTCTTGAAGACGTGAACCGGCTCGGCGATGTGCCTGCGGTGAAGCAACCGCGCCAGCAAGACAGCGAAGGGATACTCGGCAGCCTGCGCCAAAGCGGCGCGCTTTCTGATGAAAACGGTACCAGCATCGATACCGGCATTTACCAGAGCAGCACCGGCGAGATCCTGTTGAATCGCTTTGCCGGACAATTGCGCGTCGTCACCGACAATACGGAGGCATCCGCCTTCTCGACGCTGCGAGAGCCGATCGATCTCGGCCTGCTCAGGGTTGAGCGGGCCGATGGCAATGGGCTCGTTGCGCTCTCGGCGCTCGATGCGGATGGAGGGCTCGCAAGGGGCCGGCGCCTACTGCTGATCTTTGCGACGGATGCACAAAACACCGGCATGGCGTTTCGCGACACCGAGGAGAAGGTGATCGAGGACTTTGGGCGGCTGCCGGTTCGGCTGCGTGAAGGCTATGTCGATCTGACGTTGGCGCGAACCGCAAAGAACTGGAGCGTTTCGCCCGTGGGCCTCGACGGCAAGGTGCATGCGCCGGTAGCGCAAGGCACGGGCGACGTCGCCTTCCGGCTCTCCAACAATGGGCCCTTCGGCCCAACCACCTATTTCCTCCTCGAATTGCGGTAAGGAGTGGCGCGGCACATCGCTGGATCAATGAATGGCCACGATGTCAGTCTATGCTCCGCCCCTTTCACGTACAGGAGGTTGAGATGAGAATATCGGAAGCCATGCATCCCGGCGCTCGCTGGATCTCTCCCGAAACCGATCTGAAGACAATCGCGCGTATCATGCGCGACGAGGACATCGGTGCGCTGCCGGTCGGCGAAAACGACCGCCTGATCGGCATGGTCACGGACCGCGACATTGCCTTGCGCGCCTTTGCCAACGGGCGGGACCCGGCGTCGATGACGGCGCGGGACGTGATGACGAGGGATATCGTCTATTGCCGCACGGACGAGACGATCGAACATGCCGTTCATCTGATGGAGGCCAAGCAGGTGCGGCGTCTGCCGGTGATCGACCAGGACAAGCGCATGGTCGGTATGCTGTCGCTGGGGGACGTCTCCCATGCGGGCAGCCAGCAATTGTCGGGCGAACTCGCCAGAGCCGTCACGGCCCACCACGTCTAAGGTCGGGCTCTACAGGGTGCGGCGCCTTTAAGAGGGCGCCGCAAGCCGTTTCGTTTGGGGCCATCAGAACCGGTAGCTGATACCGGTGCCGATCAGCCACGGATCGAGCTTGACCTTGCCGCTGACAGCACCGGCGCCGGGCAGGGTGGCGTTGACCTCCGGTTCCAGGAACAGCTTCTTCACGTCGAAGTTCAGGCCCCAGTGGTCGTCGAGCTTGATGTCGACGCCCGCCTGCAGCGCCACGCCAAAGGTGTTCTTCAGGTTGAAGCTGGAGAAATCGCCGCGGGGCTTCTCGTTGTAGAACATCGTGTAGTTCACGCCTGCGCCGACATAGGGCTTGATCTCGTCGGTGACGTTGAAGTGGTACTGTAGCGTGAGCGTCGGTGGCAGCAGCCAGGCCTTGCCGATCTCGCCGAGGCCGGCGATCGAGCCGCTGCCGCGTGCCGTGTGTGGCGTCGTGCCGAGGATCAGTTCGGCGGCGATGTTGTCGGTGAAGAAATAGGTGATGTCGAGTTCCGGCACCACGGAATTGCTGACGCCGACCTTTTCGCCGTCGAGCGCGCTGCCGTTGAGATAGAGCGTGCCCTTGTCGTCAGGCAGGACAGCCAGTGCGCGGCCGCGGATCATCCACGGGCCTGGCTCGCTTGCGAGAGGCATTTCCGGTGCCGCGACCGCGCCCGACTCGGAGAGATCTGCCGCCGTCGCGAGCGCGAGCGGCGCCGCAAGGGCGGCGAAAAGGACGGCAGATGGCAGAATGGCGCGAGTAGGCATGATTTTCCGGACCCCCAGAAGAAGTTGAACATCGCCGGTCAGGGCGTTGGCGGCAGGGATTCTGCGGCCGACGGCACTATGCTCAACAGGGCGTCTCAGCGGTTGTCTTGGATCAATGCGCGCGCGAATCACCAAGCCCTTGGGGATAAAGGTGGATTCGGCTGAAGATGCGATATCCGCGCCAATCCCCTGTCAGGCGGGCATGCGCGGAATGCTGGCAAGAAGACGCTGTGTGTATGGGTGCTTCGGGGCGGCCAAAATGTCGCGGGTCTTGCCGCTTTCGACCACCTTGCCGCGCTCCAGAATGACCATCTCCTCGCAGAGGGCCGCGACGACGCCGAGATCGTGCGAGACGAAAACCAGCGTCAGCTTCTCGGCGAGTGTCTTGAACAGCTCGACGATGCGGATGCGGGTGGAAAGGTCGAGCGCGCTGACCGCCTCGTCGGCGAGTACGATCTGCGGTCGCGCGACGATGGCGCGGGCAATGGCAATGCGCTGGCGCTGGCCGCCGGAAAACTCGTGCGGGTAGCGGTGGAGTGCATCGGCAGGAAGCCCGACCGCTTCGAGCGCCGCGGTGACCGCCTGCGTCCGGTCACCCGGGATCCGCAGCGACCGCAGCGGCTCGCCGATAATGTCGATCACTCGCTGGCGCGGGTCGAGAGAGGAATAGGGGTCCTGGAAAACCGGCTGCACGGCACGACGATAGCGCTGCATGAAGGCGCCGCTGCCGGTGTCGAGGATCTCCTCGCCGAAGCGAATGCTACCGCTCGTCGGGCGAATGAGCCCGAGCATCAGTCGAAGCAGCGTCGTCTTGCCCGATCCGGATTCGCCGACGAGACCGACGCTCACTCCCGGTCGCACCGATATCGAGACGTTGTCGAGGGTGGTCTGCTGGCGGGAATAGCCGAAGCTGACGTTTTGAAGATCGAGCATCATGATCCGGTTGCTCCCAGCGCCTCGTCGAAGAGACGGGCGGCCTCGACCAGCGTCCTGGTATAGTCGTGCTGCGGCTTGCCGAAGACCGAGCCGACCAGTCCCTCCTCGACAGCGATACCGTTCTTCAGCACGAGGACGCGCTCCACCACCTGGGCAACCACGGGCAGGTCGTGGCTGATGAACAGAAGCGCCATGCCGGTCTCGCGCACCAGCTGGTCCAGCAGCTTCAGGATCTCCGCCTGCGTCGTGACGTCGAGCGCGGTCGTCGGCTCGTCGGCAATCAGGAGCTTCGGGCGGCAGGCGAGCGCCATGGCGATGGCGACGCGCTGGCGCTGGCCGCCGGACACTTCGTGTGGGTAGGAATTGATGATGCGGTCGGGCTGCGGCAACGCCACCTTGTCGATGAGGTTGCGGACTTCGCGTTGGACCGCCTCCTTCGTTGCCTTGCCGCCGTCCCGTTCCAGACGCCGGCGAACGGGCTCGGCGATCTGTCGGCCAATCTTCATCAGCGGATCGAGCGCGGTCAGCGGCTCTTGGAAGACGACCGCTGCGGCCACGCCGCGCAGCCGGTTCATCACCCGATCTGTGGCGCCGACCACCTGTTGCCCGTCGAGCGTGATCGAGCCGGCGACAGTGATCGACGGCGGCAGCAGGCCGGTCGCTGCCATTGCCGTCATCGATTTGCCGGAACCGGACTCACCGATCAGGCCGATGCGTTCGCCGGGCCGGATTGAGAGGGAAAGGTCAGAGACCAGCGGCTTGTCGCCGGCGCGGATGTCGAGACCCTTGATGTCGAGAAGCGGCGTCATCGCGATCTCCCCCGTGTCGGATCGGCGATATCGCGCAGGCCGTCGGCTAGGAGGTTCATGCCGATGACGAGTGCAACGAGGGCGATGCCCGGCGCGATCGCGCCGATCGGCGCCGTATAGACGGTCCCTTGCGCTTCCTGCAGCAGCCGTCCCCAGGAGGCGTTCGGCGGCGGCGCACCGAGCCCGAGATAGGAGAGCGACGCCTCGGCGATAACGGCCAGGCCGAACTGCAGGGCGAAGTTGACCGAGAGCGTCGGCCAGATGTTGGGAAGCACATGGCGGAAGACGACACCGGCCCAGGAGGTTCCCGATGTGCGCGAGGCGACGATGTAATCCTGCCGCAGCACCCGCTTGGCAAGGATGCGGGTCAGCCGCGCGACGATCGCCGAGATGGCAAGCCCGAGTGCCAGGATCGCCGACCAGAGACTGGCGCTGTCGCTTGCCGCCACCACGAGCATGGCAAGCAGCAGGGTCGGAAAGGCGATCAGGATATCGAGCGTCGCGGCCATCACGTCGTCGGCAAGGCGCGTGGCGAAGGCTGCGAGAACGCCGAGGCTGACGCCGATCGCAGCCCCGATCACAACCGCACCCGTGCCGACCAGCAGCGCTGTGCGGGCGCCGATCATCAGCTGGGTAAGCAGGTCGCGGCCCAAGCGGTCAGTGCCGAGCCAGTGCAAAAGCGACGGCGCTTCCAGTCGTCCGCCTGAGGCGTTCAATGGATCATAGGGCGTCCAGAAGAGCGTCAGTACCGCAACGGCGACGTTGAGGCCGACGAGCGCAAGGCCGACGGTAAGCGCCAGCGAGCGCCGGCGCTTCGGCGCAGAAACGGATGTACCGATCGAGGTCATGCGTTGCCTCCGACGGCCCGTTCGCGCAGGCGTGGATCGATCAGCCGTTGGGTGAGGTCGGCGGCAAAGCCGATCAGCAGCACCAGCAGGGTGGAGATGAACAGCACGCCCTGAACGTTCGGATAGTCGCGCTGCTCGATCGCCAGCAGCAGCATCGAGCCAAGGCCTGGCAGCGCGAAGACGCGCTCGACGACGACCGCGCCGAGCAAGGTCGTCGCAAGCTCGATGCCGAGGATGGAAACGATCGGCACGGCGCCATTGCGGATGCCGTGGCGAATGAGCGCTTCGGGGAAGCTGGCGCCGAGGGCGCGCGCCGTTCGCAAGTAATCGCTACCGAGAACGTCCTGCGTCGCCGAGCGCACATAGCGCAGCAGTGACGCGCCCATGACGAGCCCGATCGTCATGACGGGCAGGGCGAGCGCATAGAGCACCTGCCCCTCATTCTGCCAGCCGCGGCGGGGAAAGCCGCCCGAAGGGAACAGCCGGAAGGTGACGGCGAACAGCGTGACCAGCAGAATGCCGACCCAGAAGACGGGGATGGCGATGCCGAGCTGCGAAACTGTCGAGATCAGTCCGCCATACCAGCGATCGGCCTTGACGGCTGAGAGGATGCCGAGCGGAACGGCGATCAGGATAGCGAGCACAAAACCCATCAGCGCCAACGGCACGGTGACCGTCAACCGCGCGGCGATCTCCTCGATCACCGGCTTGCCGCTGACGAAGGACGTGCCGAGATCGAAGCGGGCGAGGCTGCCGGCAAAGCGCAGGAACTGCTGCCAGAGCGGCAGGTTCGAGCCGACCTGTTCGCGCGCCTTCTCGATCTGCACGGCATCGGCGCCGACGGAGAGAAGCGCATTGGCGGGGTCGCCGGGCAACAGGCGCAACAGCACGAACAGCACCACCGCTGCGATCAGCAGGGACAGAAGCAGAATGGCAAAGCGGCGGACGAGATAGGTGAGAATGGCTGCATTCCTTTCTTCTCACGGGATCCGTGATCAGAGAGCTGGCTTTTGCACCAAAAAGAAGAGGGAGGCTAGAGCGTCTCTCGTCTTTGGGAGTGCCTGTGGAAGGCCTGAGAGGTGCTCGGACGAATTGGCGCGAAACGCAATCAGCCCCCGGAACGGATCCAGGGGCTGTCGTTTACGCATCCGGCGCGGATGCGCGCCGGATGGCCATGCCGCTTACTGCTCGCTCTTCTTGATGCCGAAGGCGAAGAACTGCGAGTTCAGGCCGTTCACGGGATAACCGGTGACGGCCGAGCTCGAGACGACGATCTGCGGGTAGAGGTAGAGCCAGTTGCTGGCGGCATCCTCGGCGATGATCGTGTTGGCTTCCTTGAGCTTGGCGGTCTGCTCGTCGGTGTTGGCCGCTGCCTCCGACGCTTTGATCAGGTCGACGACTTTGGGATTGTTGTAGCCCCAGTAGAAGTCCGGATTGCCGTAGAAGACGATGTCGCGGTGATTGACGTGCTCCTGCAAAGTCGCCTGGAAGTCATGCGCCTTGTAGACCTTCGTGTACCACTCGTTGGCGGTGATCACGTTGATCTCGACCTTGATGTTGACCTTGGCGAGTTCGCTCTGGATGAACTGGGCGACGATCGGATGAGGGTCGTAGTTCGGCGTGTCGAGCTTGAAGGTGAAGCCATCGGCAAAGCCCGCTTCCTTCAGCAGCGCCTTGGCGCTCTCGACGTCATAGGCATCGACGGCGGTGAGGTCCACGTACCAGGGGTCCGTCGGCGGAACGAAGGAGCCGATCAGCGTGCCGTATTCGCCCCAGATCGACGTCAGCAGCTTCTTGTCGTCGATGGCGCGGGCGATCGCTTTGCGGACCTTGACGTTGTCGAAGGGGGCGACGCGGTCGTTGAAGGCGAGCAGTTCCTTGGTCGTCGACTGGCCGGCGGTGACGGTGAAGTCAGGATTGTCCTTGAACTGGGCGATCGAGTCCGGGCTCTGGACGCTGGTGATGATGTCGACGGCGCCGGTCAGGAGCGCATTGTTGAGCGCGGTCGCGTCGGTGAAGTACTGGAAGACGACTTCGCCATTGGTCGGCGCGGTCCCCCAGTATTTGTCGTTGCGGATCAGGGCCAGCGACGAGCCGCGGCGCCATTCGTCGAGGCGGTAGGGGCCTGTGCCATCTTCGCTGGCGTTCAGGTCCTTGGCCGCATCGTTGACGATCCAGACATAGCTCAGATTGTAGGGCAGCGAGATCGAGCGGGCAGACAGCTTGACGACCACCGTCTGGTCATCGGGCGCCTCGATGGCGCTGATGGTTGCAAGGCTCTTCTTGCGCGAGCTCTTGGATTGCTCTGCCGTCACGCGTTCGATGCTGTACTTGACGTCTGTCGCCGTCAGCGGATCGCCGGAGTGGAAGGTGACGCCGGGGCGAAGCTTGAAAGTGTAGGTGAGGCCATCGTCGCTGACGCTCTGCTCGGCCACGAGACCCGGCTGAACGTCGCCGGCATCGGTCAGCGTGAACAGCGCTTCATAGACATTGCCGTTGAAGGCTTCGTTGATGCCCTGGCCGGCGCCGGCGGTGTTGTCGAGGTTCTGCGGCTCATAGAGCGAGCCGATGGTGATCGAGGCGTTGGGATCGAATTTCGCGTCCTCGGCAAGAACGGCCGTGCTCGACGAAAGAGCCAGCGCCAGCGTGGTGGCTGCCAAGGTTGCGCCGCGCGCCCGGCGGGTTTGCCCCGCGGTCTTGCCAAAGCCGATGATAGTGCCAGTCATGTCCCAAACTCCTGCTTATGCCTGTTGTGCGGATCGCACCGCCGCCCGAATTCTAGCCATCGGACGATTGCCGTGCATCATACTTATTCCCTAGTAATTTAGTGGGAAAATTGATTTCTTTTGTCAGGCGAAGTTGAAATTTGTACCCGCGATTGCGGCGGTTGGGCAGATGCGTGTTTCGCTTTTCATCGCTCGGTGTCGGCGGAGATATATCAGGCAGACTTTGGACGGCCCGTTGGCGCTTGAGGAATTGACGTGAACTCCTTCCGCTGATTGTGAACGCCAGGCGCCAAGCGGAAATCGATTGTCGTTCGCAAATCTTTTCCCTCGAAAATTGCAAAATGCAACGAGTCGACAAAAGGATTCGACAGTCGGGAGATTCTGATATATCGGCTGATTAATCGTTTAATCACGCGATGGCGGAAACCACTGATTTGGCGCGTTCCGGACCAAAACTGACGAGGATTGCCAGAACGCTGGGCGTCTCCGCGGCGACGGTTTCAAACGCGCTCTCGGGCAAGGGGCGCGTCTCCGCCGAGATGGTGGAAAAGATCCGCGCGACCGCTGCCGAGCTCGGCTATGTGCCGAGCCAGGCGGGTAGGGCGCTGCGCACCGGCCGCACCGGTGTTCTCGGCCTCGTGCTTCCCGATATCGCCAATCCGCTCTTCCCGCAGATCGCCCAGGCAATCGAGCTTGCGGCTTCGTCCTCGGGCTATGGCGTGCTGATCGCCGACTCGCGCGGCGACGTCTCGACCCAGACCAAGGCGATCGAGCGCCTGATCGATCGCGACGTTGATGGCCTCGTGATCGTGCCGCGGCGCGGCACGCGCATTGCCGATGTCGGCTGTCCGGTCGCTGTCATCGATACGCCCTCGACGCCGGGCAACACGGTCGCCGCCGACCATTGGGGTGGCGGCCGGCAGATTGGCGAACACCTTAAGGCTCTCGGCCACCGCCGCGTGATGATCATCGGCAACAATCCCGCCTCGAACGTGCAGAACGACCGCGCCGGCGGTATTCGCTCGGTCTTCGGCGAGGGCACCCATACCGATACGCTCTGGATCGAGCCGTTGGAAAAGGCGGCCGGCAAGGGCTGTCCGCTCGGCCTCGCCGACAAGGTGGCGGAAGGCTACACGGCCTTTGCTTGCATCTCCGATCTCCATGCGCTGAGGGCGCTCACCGAGCTGCAGCGCGCCGGCATCAACGTGCCGGAAAAGGCGAGTGTCACCGGGTTCGACGACCTGATCTGGTCGCCGGTCATCACGCCGGCGCTGACGACCGCGCGCATGGACATGACCAAGATCGCGGCGATCGCCGTCGCAGCCCTGGTCAAGGCGATCAGCGAGCGCGACCCGTCCGATCCGGCGATCGGCGCACCGGTTACGGCGGCGACCTGCAAGGTGCCGATGCATCTGGTCGTCCGGCAATCGGCCGCGGCACCGCCCGCGTCTCAACCCATTCTTACCACTGCCACCGCAGCTACATCCGTCACCGAAGGAGGACACCAGCCATGAAGAAGTTCTTGCTTGCCTCGAGCGCGCTCTTGCTCGTTACCGCCCCTGCCGCATCCGCTCAGGAAAAGACGCTCACCATTTCCGTCTACGGCTTTGCCCAGGACGCATTCAAGGAACTGGTCTACACCCCGTTCGAACAGAAGTGCGGCTGCAAGCTCGTCGTCGAAACCGGCAACAGCGTCGAGCGCCTCGCCAAGATGGAAGCCAACAAGGCGAGCCCGGTCGTCGACATGGCCGTCGTCTCGATGGCCGACGCGCTTTCGGCCACCCGCGCCGATCTCATCGAAAAGATCGACACCTCGAAGCTCCAGAACTTCAACAAGCTCTACGACCTTGCCAAGGATCCGAACGGCGACGGCATGAGCGTCGGCTACACCTTCTATGCCACCTCGATCGTCTATCGCTCGGACAAGATGGAAGTGAACTCCTGGGCCGATCTCCTGAGCGACAAGAACGCCAGCCACGTCGCCTTCCCGAACGTCACCACCAACCAAGGCCCGCCGGCGCTCTACATGGTCGGCGAAGCCATCGGCAAGAACACGCCTGACCTCAAGGAAGCGATCGCCGCCGTCGGCGCCAAGAAGGACGATATCGTCACCTTCTACGTCAAGTCCTCCCAGCTCGTTCAGCTGATGCAGCAGGAAGAAATCTGGGCCGCTCCGATCGGTCGCTTCTCCTGGGAAGGTTTCACCAAGCTCGGCCTGCCGATCAAGTGGGCAACGCCCAAGGAAGGCCAGACCGGCGGCATGAACGTCATGGTGCTGACCAAGGGCAGCAAGAACCAGGATCTGGCGCTTGAGTTCATGGACTTCTGGCTCTCGACCGAAATCCAGACCGCACTTGCCGAAAAGCTGGTCGACAGCCCGGCCAACAAGGACGTGAAGGTTTCGCCCGAGATCGCCGAAAACCTCACCTACGGCGAAGAGACCGTGAAGAACCTGAAGCTGATCCCGTCGGCCGTTGCCCTCGACAACCGCGAAGCGTGGCTGTCGGAGTGGAACGCCCAGGTCGGCCAGTAAGACCAAGCCATTGCGACCTCCACCGGCGGATCGTGATCGCCGGTGGAGACCTGATGCGACGAGCGCGATGAGACGCGCCCAGGAATGCCTTGAAAGGAAGAAGGATGTTCCAGAACCGCGCCGAAGCCCTGGCGCTCGCTCTGCCCGCAGCGGTCTTTGCGGCGATCGTCTTTCTGGCGCCAGTGGTGATCCTGCTGGCGGAAGGCTTTCGCAGCGCCGACAGCTGGTCGCTGTCGGCCTATACGACCTTCTTTTCCGATCCGCTGAACCGCACCGTCTTCCTACGCACCTTCCGGCTCGGCCTGATGGTTACCGTCGTTTCGGCGGTCATCGGCTATGCCGCCGCCTTTGCGATCGTCAATCTGACGCCGCGCAGCAAGGGACAGATGATCGGCCTTGTCGTGCTGCCGCTGATGATCTCGTCGGTTGCCCGCACCTATGCCTGGATCGTCATTCTCGGCCGCACCGGCATCGTCAACCAGGCGCTCCAGTTTGTCGGCCTCTCGGATGAGCCGATCCGCTTCCTGTTTACCGAGACCGCCGTGTTCATCGGTCTCTTGCAGCTTTTCCTGCCGCTGATGATCCTGTCCTTGATCAGCGCGCTCGAAAACATGCCGAAGGATGCGATCCCGGCTGCCCGCGTACTCGGCGCCAACTGGTTCCAGGTGTTTTTCAAGGTGATCCTGCCGCTCACCAAGGAGGGCCTTGTTATTGGTGGTACCCTGGTCTTCACCGGCTCGCTGACGGCTTACATCACACCGGCGATCCTCGGCGGCTCCAAGGTGCTGATGCTCGAAACGCTGCTCTATCAGCGCGTCACCGTCGCCAACGATTTCGTCGCGGCCAGCGTCATCGCCTTCATCCTGATCGTCATGAGCTTTGCCGCCAATCTTCTTTTGAAACGGCTTGCCACCGCGAGGAACAAGCGATGACACCCCGCGTCTTTTCACCCCTCGTCCTCTTCCTGGTGATCGGCTTCCTGATCGGGCCGTTCTTCATCATCGTCGCCGCGTCGCTCTCCGGCGGCGAGACGCTGGCCTTCCCGCCGCAGGGCTTCTCGCTCAAGTGGGTCGCCAAGGTGTTCACGGTCGAGAGCTTCCAGGAAAGTTTCGCGATCTCGATGCTGCTGGCGATCGGCGGAACGGCGGCCGCTCTCGTGCTCGGCGTTCCCGCCTCCTACGCCCTGTCGCGCTACAAGCTGCCGTTTGGCGAAACCATCCGCACGATCGTGTCGCTGCCAATCATCGTGCCCGGTATCATCGTCGGCCTGGCGCTCTTGCGTTACATCGTTGTGCCCTTTGGCCTCAACATCACGCTGACGCTGTTTCTCGCCCACACCGCGCTGGTTCTGCCCTATGCGGTACGGGTCGTCTCGGCGAGCCTCAACAACCTGCGCTCCGATATCGAGGAGGCGGCTGTGCTGCTCGGCTCCTCGCGCGCCGGCGCCTTCTTCCGCGTGGTGATGCCGAACATCCGCAGCGGCATCCTCGCCGCCTTCATCCTGGGCTTCGTCACGAGCTTCAACCAGGTGCCGGTATCGCTCTTCCTCTCCGGCCCGGGCGTGCGCACGCTGCCGATCGACATGCTCTCCTACATGGAGATCACTTACGATCCGTCGGTCGCCGCCCTCTCCGCGCTGCTCGCCTTCATGTCCATCGGCATCGTCTTTCTTGCCGAACGCTTCCTGGGATTCTCTCGCTATGTCTGACGCCCCCTTCCTCAGCCTTGAAAAACTGACGCTCGCCTATGGCGATACCGTTGCGGTGAAGGACCTCGACCTTTCGATCCGCAAGGGCGAACTGGTGGCCTTCCTTGGGCCCTCCGGTTGCGGCAAGACGACGACGATGCGCTCGATCGCCGGCCTGCTGTCGCCCGCGTCCGGCGCGATCAAGCTCGATGGTGCCGACATCACCCGCGTGTCCGCCAACAAGCGCTCGGTCGGCCTGGTCTTCCAGTCCTATGCGCTGTTTCCGCACCTGACCGTGTTCGAAAACGTCGCCTTCGGCCTGCGGCTGAAGAAGCTGCCGGCCAACGAGATCGAGAGCAAGGTGACCGCCGGTCTCAAGTCGGTCGGGCTTTCGAAGTTTTCCGCCCGCAAGCCGGGCGAACTCTCCGGTGGCCAGCAGCAGCGTGTCGCGCTGGCGCGTTCCATGGTCATGGAGCCGAAGGTGCTGCTGCTCGACGAGCCGCTGTCGAACCTCGACGCTCGTCTGCGCCTCGAAATGCGCACGGAACTGCAGCGGGTGCAGACGGAAACCGGCGTCACGATGATCTTCGTCACCCACGACCAGGGCGAGGCCCTGTCGCTGGCGGACCGCATCGTCGTCATGCTGAACGGCGCGATCGAGCAGATCGGCACGCCCGAGGATATCTACAACCGCCCGATCTCGCGCTTCGTCGCCGACTTCGTCGGTTTCGAAAACATCTTTGCCGTCGAGGGCGGCAAGCTGAAGGCCGAGAACGGCCCGATCGATCTTTCCGGATCCCTGCCGCCTGACACGGCAGGGCTTGCGTGGCGTCCGCGCATGGTGACCCTTGGTTCAGGTCCTTTCCAAGGCACCGTGCGCGGAGCCTCTTTCTCCGGCAGCACGCGCGAGTACCTGCTCGATACGCCGCTCGGCGCCATCAAGGCGGAAGAGGATGCAGCACTTGCAGCCCGTGAAACCGGTTCTGCCATTGCCTTCGACCTGCCGGTCGAGAAGGCCGCACGCCTCAAGAAGTTCGGGTAAGGTCCGATGGGTGTCTGGATCGATACGGACATGGGGTTCGACGACATTGCCGCAGTGCTTGTCGTCCTTCATGCCGGTGAAGAGATCGACGGCGTTTCGCTGGTTTTCGGTAACACGCCGCTTGACCAGGTGAAGCGCAACGCTGCCGGCGCCGCGCGCGCTTTCGGCTGGGCTTTCCCCATCCATGAGGGGCGCGCCCTGCCGGTGCTCGGCAAGCTCGAAACTGCCGAACGCATCCTTGGCGAAGCCGGCATGCCGACAGCGGGATTGACGCTGCCGGAGGCCGACGCCTTGCCGGTAAGCGACGCCTTTGCGGCACTTTGCGCCTGGCTGGAGCAGGAGGGGCCGAAGCGGATTCTGGCGCTCGGGCCGCTCACCAATCTCGCTGCCCTTTGCCTTGCCCGTCCGGACTTGGCGAGCCGGATCACCGACCTCACCTGGATGGGGGGCGGCGTCACCAGCGGCAACCATACGGCATCTGCCGAATTCAACGCCTTCGCCGATCCGGAAGCGCTGGCGATCGTGATCGCTCATGGCCTGCCGCTGCGCATGGTCGATCTCGATCTCTGCCGCAAGGTCTTTGCCTACCCCGATGACGTCGCGCCGATCCGCTCGGCGGGTGGCGTCCATGCCGCCCTCATCGCCGATCTGCTTGCCGGCTTCATTTCGATCGGCACCAGTCGCGGCCGGCCGGGCATGGCGATCTACGACCCTTGCGCTGCCGTTGCCTTCGTCAATCCGGGCGCAATCTCGTTTCGCAAGGCGCGCATTGATGTCGAACTCGGAGGGACGCTGGCCCGCGGGCGCACCGTCGTCGAAACGCGCGAAAGCCACGCGATCTTCAATGCCGAATATGCCGTCGATGCCCATGTCGAGACGACCAGGGCTCAGATCCTGGGCGCTTTGATGAAGGAAGCGCAGAAGTGAGTTCCATAGAGCAGCCTCAGGACTTGATGGATGCGGCGCTCCGCAGCCGGGCAGTGGCGGCAGCGCGTGGTGCTGAACCGTTCGACGTTCTGATTTCGGGCGGTACGCTCGTCGACGTGGTGACGGGCGAGTTTCGCCCGGCCGATATCGGCCTTGTTGGATCGTTGATCGCAAGTGTCCACGAACCGGGCACGCGCTCCGATGCGGCAACCATGATCGATGCGACGGGCGCTTACGTTTCGCCCGGTCTGATCGACACCCATATGCACGTCGAAAGCTCGATGGTGACGCCGGCGACCTATGCCAATGCGGTGCTGCCGCGTGGCGTGACGACCGTCGTCTGGGATCCGCATGAGTTTGGTAATGTCAACGGTGTGGCCGGCGTGCGCTGGGCCGCAAACGCCAGTCGCGATCTGCCGCTGCGCACGGTGCTGCTGGCACCGTCGAGCGTGCCGTCAGCACCCGGCCTGGAGCTGGCCGGTGCCGATTTCGACGCTGATGTGATCGCCGACATTTTGAGCTGGCCGGAAATCGGCGGCATCGCCGAAATGATGAACATGCGCGGCGTCATCGACGGTGAGGCACGGATCACCGGGATCGTTCAGGCGGGGCTTGCCGCCGGCAAGCCGGTCAATGGCCATGCGCGCAGCCTTGCGGGCTCTGATCTGCAGGCCTTCGTGACCGCCGGCGTCAGCTCCGACCATGAGCTCGTTTCCGGCGACGATCTGCTGGCAAAACTCAGGGCAGGGCTTTCGATCGAACTGCGCGGCTCGCACGATCACCTGCTGCCGGAATTCGTCAAAACGATCAAGGCTCTGGGCCATCTTCCTCAGACGGTAACGCTCTGCACCGACGACGTTTTCCCGGACGATCTTGCCCATGCCGGCGGTCTCGACGACGTCGTTCGCCGGCTGGTGCGCTATGGCCTGCCCGCCGAATGGGCGCTTCGGGCAGCCACGCTGAACGGCGCGGTCCGCCAGGGCCGGCATGATCTTGGACTTGTGGCGCCAGGGCGTCGGGCGGACATCGTGATCTTCGAAGATCTCGCTGATTTCCGTGCGCGCACGGTCATCGTCGACGGCAAGTCGATTGCAGACGCCGGACGGATGATCGAGCCGCTCTGCGGCATCGCCGCCGAGACCCTGCACGGCACGATGAAGATCGCGCCGCTGTCGGAGAACGATTTCCGCATTCCAGCAGATGGCACGAAGGTCCGCGTCGCGACCATCGACCGGCCGCGTTTTACCCAATGGGGCGATGCCGTTGCCGCGGTCGAGGGCGGCTTCGTCGTTCCGCCCGAGGGGACGACTCTGATCGCCGTGGCGCATCGTCACGGGCGCGCCGACAGCCGACCGGCTGTGGGTCTGCTGTCGAGTTGGGGCGCCTGGCGCGGCGCCTTTGCAACCACGGTATCGCATGACAGCCACAACCTCACGGTTTTCGGCGGCAATGCGCAGGATATGGCGGTCGCCGCCAACGCGGTGATTGCTGCCGGTGGCGGCATGGCCGCTGTGTCCGGCGGCAAGGTCGATGCACTCCTGCCTCTGCCGCTCGCGGGGCTGGTCTCCGAGGAGCCGCTGGAAGAGGTGGCGGATAGCTTTGCCGCACTCCGCGAAGCAGTCGGCCGCATCGTCGATTGGCAGCCGCCTTACCTGGTCTTCAAGGCCTGCTTCGGCGCGACGCTCGCCTGCAATGCCGGACCGCACCAGACCGATCGCGGCATCGCCGACGTGGCGACGGGCAAGGTCATGGAAAGCCCGATCCTGGAGATCCTTGAAGCCTGACATTCAACGGCCGCCCAGGCAGGGCGGCCGTTGAAGTCCGACGTCATTTCCGTATGACAGCTTGCCTCGCCCTTCAAGCGCAGGTTCTAAATCCTTGAGATCGCACGCTCCCGCCTGCTTCTTCGCGATGCAAGCGTTACTCGGCGCGTGCCAGTTCCTGCTCCACGAGGGTCGACCAGAAGGTGGCGCCCGGACCGATCGCGTCGTCGTTGAAATCATAGGCAGTGTTGTGGTGCAGCGCGCCGTCGACGGCGGGGCCGTTGCCGAGCCAGACGTAACAGCCGGGCGCTTCCAGCCCGAAGAAGGCGAAATCGTCGCCGGCGGTCGACGGTGGAAATGACGTCCGGGTCTTCTTGCCGAACACCGCCTGAGCGGCGCTCAACGCCCGAGCAGTGGCATCGGCGTCGTTGACGACGGGCGGAATGCGGCGTTCGAATTCGTAGTCAACGGAAATCCCATACATCTCGGCGGTACCACGCGCGAGCCGGCCGATCTCCGTTTCGAGCTGATCGCGCACTTCAGGCGTATAGGCGCGGGCCGTGCCGCCGATTTCCACCGTATCGGGGATGACGTTGAGCGCCTTCGGGTCGCCGGCGCGCACGGAGCAGGCGCTGACGACGGCTGGCTGTAAGGGATCGACGACGCGGCCGACGATCGACTGCAGCGAGGCAAGGAAGGTGCCGGCGGCCGTCACCGGATCGCGGCCAAGATGCGGCTTGGCGCCATGGGTGCCGACGCCGCGAAAGGTGAGCCGCCAGCTATCCGAAGAGGCAAGCTGCGGACCCGTGACGACGGCTATCTCGTTCGGGTCAAGGCCCGGCATGTTGTGCAGGCCGTAAACCGCGTCGCAGGGGAAAAGTTCAAAGAGGCCGTCTTCGACCATGCGTTTCGCACCGCCACGCCCTTCCTCGGCAGGCTGGAAGATGAAGTGCACGGTGCCGGAGAAATTGCGGGTCTTAGCCAGATGGCGGGCAGCGCCGAGCAGCATTGTCGTGTGGCCGTCATGACCGCAGGCATGCATCTTTCCGGCCTCGCGGGATTTGTAGGGACGGTCGGCGATCTCCGGCATGGCGAGCGCGTCCATATCGGCGCGAAGGCCGATCGAGCGTGTGCCGTTGCCGACCTGCAGCGTGCCGACGACGCCGGTTTTTCCCAAGCCGCGGTGGACCTTTAGACCCGCTTCCTCAAGCCACTTGGCAACGAGATCGCTGGTGCGTACCTCCTCGAAGCCGAGTTCCGGATGGGCATGCAGGTCGCGACGGAAGTCGGTGAGGAAGGTGAGGTCGTCGGCTATTCCGTCTGGCAGGCGCATCGTCAGGCATTCCCATGTTTCATTGCGCGAAGGGCTTGTGAATTCCGCGTGCTTTGCTTGAGCCGCAGCGCCCTTTCGGTTTGATCGAAGTCGCAAACGGTATAGACGAAAACGGCCGGAACCAGAACAGCAAGCCGGCCTTTTTGATCGCCTTTCATTTCGGGCGAAAGCGCGCAGACGAGGACCGGACCGATGCAGCCCCACGACTTCTGGCAGGAAATCTACCCGCCGAAAAGTTTCGATATTCAGGCGGGTTATCGCGATTTCTTCCCGGCGTCCCTCGGTGATGGCAGGCAGATTCTCCTGCCGATCCGTCAACTCGCCGACGGCAAACATGCGCTGGCCTCGCTGATCGTCAATCAGGCGAGCTTTGCTGTTGAGGACGCACTGGCAACGGAACTTGCGGCGAAGCTCGCCCCCTATGAGCCCGAAGTCGTCGCCGGTCTGCCGACGCTCGGCCTCACGCTCGCTTCGGCCGTTGCCCGCAAGCTCGGCCACAGCCGCTACGTGCCACTCGGGACGTCCAAGAAGTTCTGGTATGTCGACGATCTCTCCGTGCCGCTCTCCTCGATCACCACGCCCGACCAGAAGAAGCGTCTCTACGTCGATCCGCGAATGTTGCCCTTGCTTGAGGGTAAGCGCGTGGCTCTGATCGATGACGTCATTTCCAGCGGCACGTCGATCCTTGCCGGGCTGACGCTGATGGAAGCCTGCGGCATCGAGCCGGTCGCGATCGGTGCGGCTATGCTGCAGACCGAGCGCTGGCGCCAGCCGCTTGCGGACCTCGCGCCCCACTGGCCCGAGCGCGTGGTCGGCGTTTTCCAGACACCGATGCTTACCCGCAACGGGGACGGCAGCTGGCGAAGGGCGTGATCTCGCGGCGGCTGTAAGCCTGTGGCCGGCGCGGATTTGTACCCTTCCGCGAATGAACTCCTTTGCCTCTTGAGACATGCGCGTTAGCCTCGTCTCGTCGTATCGGCCGCGTCTGCGAGGAATTCATGCGCTTCATCAATCCGATCCCTTTTGTCAGCGACATCGAGCGATCGCGAACCTTCTACGAGACGACACTCGGTCTGACGATCCGCGAGGACTTCGGCAATTTCGTGCTTTTCGTGGGCGGCTTTGCCATCCATGAAGGACGCTCGCTCGAACGGACCATCTGGCGGCAGGAGCTGTCTTCCGCCGAAGCCTATGGCCGACGAAACGTGCTTCTCTACTTTGAAGATGACGATGTCGACGCGGCCTTCGCGCGCATTGCACCGCATGTGGACCTGATCCATCCGGTCGAGCGCCAGGAATGGGGCCAGCGCGTCTTTCGCTTTCATGATCCGGACGGACATGCCGTCGAGATCGGAGAACCGCAGGATCTGGGAGCCGCGAGCACGACAGTCTAGCGTCCATCCAACGGCCAGGCTTCATCGGCGTTCGGGCACCGCCGCGATCGCAGAGATGCCCGAACTGTTCATGGAAGGCAGCCTCGGAGACTGCCGATCGGTGGGGAACTGCTTAGTTCGCCGGCCGGACCTGATAATAAACCGTCGACTTCGCGCCGCCCGCCTTGGCGATCGTGTAGACATCGTACGAGGCCTGCGGATCGTTGCCCATGCCGAGCGAGCCTGAAGGCATGCCGGGAACCGCGATGCCGGCGACATCCGGCTTTTCGGCCAGCAGCTTCTTGACCGCTTCGAGCGGTACATGGCCCTCGATGACATAGCCGTCGATGACGGCGGTATGGCAGCCTTCCATGTCGGCAGGAACCGCAAAGCGCGTCTTGATCACCGACATGTCGGCTTCATCGCGCACCTCGACCTTGTAGCCGGCCGCTTCCATTGCGTCGGCCCATTGTTCGCAGCAGCCGCATTGCGGATCCTTGTAGACGGCCATGGTGCCGGTTGCCGCGACGGCGCCCGTCGCAAAGAGGGTGATGCCCGCGATCGTGCCCGCCACGAAATGCCTGCGTAATACGTTCATCGAACATTCCTTTCCATTCTTGCCTGATCTCAGGATTGTGGCGCCCGGGCCGCGCAAAGTCGACCCGGGCAGTTTGTCGCTGCTACTTGATCTCGGTCACGGTCAGCTTGCCGTTGACACGGTCGGCGACGAATTCGATCGACGCGCCTTCCTTGAGCTTGGCAAGCACCGCGTCATCGGCGCGGAACACCATGGTCATGGCCGGCATGTCGAGGTTCTTCAGAGCCTCATGGTCGATCGTCACCTTCTTGGCCTTGGTGTCGATCTTCTTGACCACGCCCTTGGTGAACTCCGCGGCCTGGGCGGGTAGGGAGAAGGTGGCGGTGGAAACAGCCAATGCGAGCGCTGCGAGGAGTTTGCCTACGGTTTTCATGGTTTCATCCTTTCCTGTTTTCTCGGGCTACTTCTTCACGACGTCGAGCGGGCCATGCATGCCGGCGTCGTAATGGCCCGGCACCAGGCAGGCGAATTCGAAGGTGCCGTCGTTGGTGAAGGTCCAGTAGATGTCGCCGGACTTGCCCGGCTCGAGCCGGATGGCGTTCGGGTCGTCGTGCTCCATGTCGGGGAATTTCTCCATGGTGATCTTGTGTTCCTGGATCGTCGCCTTGTCGTCGAGCACGAATTCGTGGGCGAGTTCGCCGGCGTTCTTGATGGCGAAATGGACCGTCTGGCCCTGGCGAACCTTGATGGTTGCCGGGGTAAAGATCATCTTGCCGTCGTCGGTTTCCTTCATGGTGACGCGGATCGTCTGCGTCGACTTCTTGCTGTCGCCGGGCTCGCCGATCGACACCTTGTCGTGGCCGCCGGCGTGGCTGCCGCTGGCGAGCGCCTGGGAGGAAAGGGCGGAGGCGATAACGAGCGCCAGAGCAAGTGCTGATTTCTTCATCGTAATGTTCCTGATGGATTTGAAAGAGGTCATTGCAGTCGGCCGCCCTCTCACGGTTTGGGCGTGAGCACGGTCTTGGCATCCTTGGCCCGCGTCGGTTCCGGCAATGCGCCGGTCCATTCCCAGGCCTGTGTTCCCGGCGGGTTTTCGTACCAACCGGGATCGCTGTAATCGCCGGCGGAGATACCTTCGCGCACCTTCACCACCGAGAACATGCCGCCCATCTCCAACGCGCCGTGCGGACCCCAGCCGGTCATCATCGGGATCGTGTTGTCGGGGAGCGGCATTTCCATTTCGCCCATGTCGGCCATACCGGCCGTACCCATGGGCATGTAGTCGGGCTTCACCTTGCGGATCTTTTCCGCGACCGATTTCTTGTCGGCGCCGATGAAGGTCGGGATATCGTGGCCCATCGCGTTCATCGTGTGGTGCGACTTGTGGCAATGGATCGCCCAGTCGCCCTCGTACTTGGCGTCGAATTCGTAGGCGCGCATGGCGCCGACGGGAATGTCGATCGACACTTCCGGCCAGCGTGCCTCCGGCCGCACCCAGCCGCCATCGGTGCAGGTCACCTCGAAGTCGTAGCCGTGCATGTGGATCGGATGGTTGGTCATGGTGAGGTTGCCGACCCTGACCCGCACGCGGTCGTTCTTGGACACGACCAGCGGGTCGATGTCCGGGAAGATCCGGCTGTTCCAGCACCACATGTTGAAGTCGGTCATTTCCATGATGCGCGGCACATAGGTGCCGGGATCGATGTCATAGGCATTGAGCAGGAACACGAAATCCCGATCGACACGCATGAAGTTTGGATCCTTCGGGTGCACCACGAAGAAGCCCATCATGCCCATGGCCATCTGTACCATTTCGTCGGCATGGGGGTGGTACATGAAGGTGCCGGATTTCACGAGGTCGAACTCGTAGACGTAGGTCTTGCCGGCCGGAATATGCGGCTGCGACAGGCCGCCGACGCCATCCATGCCCGAAGGCAGGATCATGCCGTGCCAGTGAATGGTGGTGTGTTCCGGCAGCTTGTTGGTGACGAAGATCCGCACGCGGTCGCCTTCGACCGCCTCGATTGTCGGGCCTGGCGACTGGCCGTTATAGCCCCAGAGATAGGCGGTCATGCCGTCGGCCATCTCGCGTTCGACCGGCTCGGCGACAAGGTGGAATTCCTTGATGCCGTTGTTCACACGGTGCGGCAATGTCCAGCCGTTGAGGGTGACGACCGGGTTGTAGTCCGGTCCGCTCGTCGGCACGAGCGGCTTCTGGGTCGCGGCATTGTCCATGCTTGCCGCTTCGGGCAGGCCGGAGTTTGAGGTTTGGGCCCAGGCGGCGGTCGAAACGAGAGCAGCACCGGCGCCGAGGAAGTTTCTTCTGTTGAACATATCTGATCCTTTTTTGATTTAGGGCGGGATGCGTACGGAAAACCGCACACACTTTTCCTGCTCCCGCCCTAGTGTCCGGCGCCGGCTTCCGCTGCCGCGGGCGCTGCCGCGCCTCCAGCCGAGCCGCCCGATCCGCCGCCGTGGATTGCGGTCATCAGATCGGCATCGGCCAGCCAGAAATCGCGCTTCGCGTTGACGGAGAGCACGGTCGAATTGACCTTGGCCCTGACGTCGGCAAGCAGCTCGAAGGTGCTGGTGATCATGCCGTTGTAGCTGAGCGTCGCTTCTTCCTCGATCTTGGTGCGCAGCGGCACGACGTTGTTGCGGTAGTGCCGGGCGATGTCGTAGCGCGAGCGATAGGCCTCGTAGGCTGAGCGTGCTTCCGAGCGGATGTTGACCGCCTTTTCCGCCAGCAGGTTCGCCGAGCGCATATGGGCAAGCTCGGCCTTGCGCATGCGCGCATTGCCGCTGTCGAAGATCGGGATCACGAATTCGAGCTCGAACTGGCCGGTCGTCTCGACCTTGGTGCCATGATCCTCCTTCTCCCGTTCCGCCTCCGCACCGGCGACGAGTTCCAGGTCGGTCACGTAGCGGGTCGCCTCGGTGAGGCTGTAGGACTTGGCCACGGCTTCGAGATCGAGGCGGGCGATCTGCAGGTCGACGCGGCGCTTCAGCGCTTCGGCCTCGATGCTGTCCTTGCGGGCCAGGTTCTTCGGCAGGTTCGGCAGGCGGTTCGGCACCTGGTAGTCGACATCGCTACCCCAGAGACCCATCAGTCGCGTCAGATTTTCCTTGGCAAGACGGGCTGCAAGCCGGGCTTCGGCTGCCTGGCCGGCGAGTTCAGCGTTGAAGACGTGCTCTCGCGCCTGGTTGCCCTTGCCCATGGCGCCGGTCTCACCGAGTTTTGCGGCGAGTTCCGAGGAGGCGTCCGCAGCCGCCTGGGCCTGGTTCAGTTGTGCGACGGTTTCCCATGCGGCAACCGCTTCGATCCAGGCGCGGCGGGTTTCGGCGGCCAGCTGCAGCGTGCTGAGCGCGGCGTTGAGCTGCGCCTGGCGGAAACGCGCGTCGGCGACCGCGATGGTCTTGTCGCGGGTCAGGAGCGCCAGGATGTTGGTGGTGACCAGCCCCTCGATCGCCTTGTAGGCCTGCAGTTCCGGTGTGCCGATCCCGGTCGTGCCGATCGAGACAGTCGGGTTGAGGAACAACGTCGCCTGCCAGGCATCCGCCGACGCGTCGCCGAGATCGGCATAGGCGGCCTGCAGGCCCTTGTTGTTGAGGAGTGCGACCTGAACGGCGGTGTCGGCGTCGATTGTCTTTCGCTTCAGGAGCGCCTTGACCTCGGCATTGACCTTGTCTGCCTGTTCGCGGTTCTGGATCCAGACGCTTTTCTTGGTCGCGGCCGTCGAGACCTTGGCATCCACGGTGGTGAAGCCCGCGTCCTTGGCCGAGTATTCGGTCACGCAGCCGGCGAGCACGAGGGGCAGACCGATGGCGGCCGCGAGGTTGAGCTTGCGAAGCCTCATGACGCGTCTCCCTTGGCGGTCGACTGTGCGTCGTTGAGCGGTCCCCAGGCCTTGGGGCCGGTCGGTTCGCGGTGAGTGTAGCCCGAAATGGGGCTGCGATACTGCGTGCTTCGAATGCCGTTCGTGCTATTGGCGGGATCGCCAAGGCTCGAGACCTCGGCAGGCAATGTGGCAGCGCATCCGCCCAGGATCATGGGCAGGAGCGCCATGGAAAACAAACGTTTCATGGTCAAACCTGAAATGTGAATGGCAGAGGTCGGCGATCGACCGGACGAAACCGGGCGAGCCTTGTCGCGGACGGCGCTAGAGGTGGTCGAGCGTCACATCGGACACGCGGAAACCACGGCAACGCTTCGCACCACTGCAGATCCTTCCGTCGGCCAAGACCAACGGAGACCCGCAGCAGCGGTCACGGATTAACGAAATCAGGCTCTTGGGGGACGATGAAGGCCGTCGAGCTCACCGGGGGTGAGCTGCGGGTGCGGGCCGAAATTGCGGATGGAGCGCGGGAAAGCCGGATGGCTTCCGTCGACATCGCCGAGCACCGCCACGGCGGCGCAGAAGGTCTTGCAGCAATCCTTCTTGTCCGCCTTGCCGTTTTCTTGTGCCGGCTTCACCTTGCCCTTGTCGAGGCTCGGGCAATGCTCGGTCGCAGCTTGCATCGGATTAGTGGCTGCCTCGATCTGCATCGAGCCGTGCGCGGCCGCATGCATCATGCCGGAGGCGGTGGAAAAAGGCAGCACCGCCAGCGACAAAGCGATCGCCAGCTTCAGCACTATCAGCAAACGCAGATATGTGGTTCGCACGTTCTCCATGATCGATCCGTAGAAACGCCTTTGATTCCTGTCAATGATGCTTGCGCCTGGCGCCGTCACGAATGCGTGAGGCTCAAGGATGCGCACTCGTCGTCACCCGTGCCGCCGGTTGCGGACCGGATCGATGCCGGCCGTACCGAAGCGGGCGGGCTCGGTTGCCTTCGTCGGCGCGTTCGTGGCGTCGGCGAGATCCTCGAGAATGGGACAGTCCGGGCGGCCGTCGCCATGGCAATGGGCGGCGAGATGTTTCAGCGTCCGGCTCATCGCCTTCAGCTCCTCGGCCTTGCGCTCCAGGATCTCGACATGTTCGAGCGCGATCTTCTTGACCTCGCCGCTGGCGCGCTCGCGGTCGCGCCAGAGCGCCAAGAGGTCCGCCATCTGCTCGACAGTGAAACCGAGATCGCGCGAGCGGCGGATGAAGCGCAGCGTATGGACGTCGTTGTCGCCATAGTTGCGATAGCCGGCTTCGCTGCGGTCGGCCTGCGGGATGAGGCCGATCGTCTCGTAATAGCGGATCATTTTCGTCGAGACGCCGGAGGCGCGGGAAGCTTCGCCGATATTCATGATGTCATCCTTTTTACCGCCGTGCGGCCATTCCCTTGAGAATATAAGGGCTCTCCCCGGCTTCCGCCATGCTGGCAATAGCCGGGGAGACGATCGAACCTAGGCCGCCTGTGCTGCGGCAACCGGGCGAAAGGCCCGAAGCCGCAGGGCGTTGCCCAACACGAAGACGCTCGACAGCGCCATGGCACCGGCCGCAAAGATCGGCGACAGCAAGAGGCCGTAGGCCGGGTAGAGCGCGCCGGCGGCAACCGGGATCAGTACCGCGTTATAGGCAAAGGCCCAGAACAGGTTCTCCTTGATGTTGCGGATCGTCGCCTTGGACAGCGCGATCGCATTCGGCACACCCAGGAGATCGCCGGACATCAGCACCACGTCGGCGCTCTCGATGGCGACGTCCGTACCGGTGCCGATCGCCAGGCCGACATCGGCTTCGGCGAGCGCCGGCGCATCGTTGATCCCGTCGCCGACGAAGGCGACCGCGCGTCCGCCTTGCTTCAGCTTCTTCAGAGCCGCGACCTTACCATCTGGAAGCACTTCGGCGATCACCTCGTCGATGCCGAGCTTGGCCGCGATCGCCTCTGCGGTGCGACGGTTGTCGCCGGTGATCATCGCAACCTTCAGGCCGAGATCGTGCAGCATGCGGATCGCCTGCGGCGTCGTTTCCTTGATCGGGTCGGCAACGGCGATGATCGCCGCCAACTTGCCGTCGATCGCGGCATAGAGCGGGCTCTTGCCTTCCGAGCCAAGGCGGGCCGCCTGGTCGGCGAAGGCCGACACGTCGAGCTTCAGTTGCGTCATCAGGCGGTCGGCGCCGACATGGACCGTGCGGCCCGAGACCTCGGCGCTGGCGCCGAACCCGGGGATTGCTTCGAACCTGGCCGGTTCGGCGATCGCCAGTCCCTTTGCTTTGGCTGCGTCGACGATTGCTTCGGCGATCGGGTGCTCGGAGCGGGTCTCCACGGCGGCGATCAGCGTCAGCACGGTATCACGATCGAAGCCTTCGGCGGTTTCGAGGTCGGTTAGTTCCGGGCGGCCTTTGGTCAGCGTACCGGTCTTGTCGACGGCGATGACGGCGGCGTTCCGCAGCGTCTGCAGCGCCTCGCCCTTGCGGAAGAGCACACCCATTTCGGCGGCGCGGCCGGTGCCGACCATGATCGAGGTCGGGGTGGCAAGGCCCATCGCGCAAGGGCAGGCGATGATCAGCACGGCGACGCCGTTGACGAGCGCGAAGGTGAGCGCCGGATCCGGACCGAAGACCAGCCAGACGCCGAAGGTTAAAAGCGCAATCGCGATGACGGCTGGCACGAACCAGGCGGTGACGCGGTCGACCAGCGACTGGATCGGCAGCTTGGCGCCTTGGGCCTGCTCGACCATCTTGATGATCTGCGCCAGCACCGTATCGGCGCCGACCTTGGTGGCCCGGAAGGTGAAGGAGCCGGTTTTGTTGATCGTGCCGCCGACGACTTCGCTGCCGGCCACCTTTTCGACCGGAACCGGCTCGCCGGTGATCATCGATTCGTCGACATAGGAGTTTCCGTCGAGGACGCTGCCGTCGACCGGAACCCGGTCGCCCGGGCGCACGACGACGGTGTCGCCAGTCTGCACGTCGGACAGCGGCACCTCGACCGTCTCGCCGTTGCGGATGACGCGGGCGGTCTTTGCCTGCAGGCCCATCAGATGCTTGATCGCCTCGGAGGTCCGGCCCTTGGCGCGCGCCTCGAGGAACCGGCCGAGCAGGATCAAGGTGACGATGACGGCTGCAGCTTCATAGTAGACGTTGGCGGTACCGTCGGGCAGAAGGTCCGGCGCGAATGTGGCAACGACCGAGTAGATCCAGGCGGCGGACGTGCCGATCGCGACCAGCGAGTTCATGTCCGGCGCCAGGCGGAAGAGGGCGGGGACACCCTTCTGGTAGAAACGCAGGCCCGGGCCGAAGAGCACCAGCGTCGTCAGCGCGAACTGCAGATACCAGCTTTCCTGCATGCCGATATTGTTCATGACGAATTCGTGCACGCCCGGGATGAAGTGCGAGCCCATTTCAAGCACGAAGATCGGCAGCGTCAGGACGCCGGCAATCAGCAACGCGCGCGCAAGCTTTCGCGTCTCCTGTTCGCGCTTCTCGCCTTCGCGGTCGACGCTTTCGTCGCCGGTGATGCGCTTGGCGGCATAACCGGCAACGCGAACCGCCTCTTCGAGTGCGGCGGCGGTGGCGATGCCCTTGGTTATGCGCACCGAAGCGCGCTCGGTCGCCAGGTTGACGTTGGCTTCGGTGACGCCCGGAACGGTCTTCAGCGCCTTTTCAATGCGGGCGACGCAGGACGCGCAGGTCATGCCTTCGATGGTGAGCTCGACCGTGTCTTCGGCCGCACCATATCCGGCATTCTCGATCGCCTTGACGATGTCGGCCGACTTGGTGCTGGCATCGAAGCGGACGTCGGCGCGTTCCGTTGCGAGGTTGACCGAGGCTTCGGTCACACCAGGCACAGCGCGAATAGCCTTTTCGACGCGCGCCACACAGGATGCGCAGGTCATGCCCTCGACGGGAATGCTGGCGCTCAATGCCGCGGCGGACATCGCTTCGAGATCGTTTGTTCTAATGGGGGTCACAGATCCCATGATCGTGCTCCTTTCTCTGTCTTTTGTCACAACATGGGGCTTCCAACGATGGGAAGGTCAAGGGCGCAAAAGAGATTTCTGCACGCCATCTTCAGAGCGGCTGGGAGAGGTCTGCCACCGTAGCGACAATGGCCCGATTCACGATGGAAGCCGCCTTGACGCAAGCTTGGCCAAGAAGCCCGGCAGGTTTGTCAAAGCGCAGTTCGAATGGCTCCCGGTTTGCCCGCGATCGCAAGGCTGCGACCGTGCTTCGCCTGCCTCTTGCGAGTGAACTGCATCGGATCCATCCTGTAGAAGTTGCGTCCCATAGAGAGGTTAGGATGACGGCTTATAATTGTGTCCGTTTCCGCGTGAGACCCGGTCAAGAGGAACGGTTTGAGCAGCTGCTTCGCAGCGCTGGTCGCGACTTTGAAGGCTTGAGGAAGATGGCGCTCAGCAAGTCAGCGGATGGATCGTATTTCTCAATTGCCGAATGGGAAAGCCTTGAGGCGATCGCCGCGGCACGGCCCATGATGAAGGCGAACCTCGACACGTTCCGCGATACGCTCCTGGAACTCAGCCAGGATCTCGGGGTCACGGACCCGATTTCCGGCGAGGCGATCTTCGAAATGACGCGTTAGAGCAATATGCTGCGCAAGGCGTGACGGCAACAGCTCCGTCGGTTGGTTGACGGGGAGGTCGGCCTTGGCTGCTAAGGTCGCGGACCCGATAACAGTGATGTCGTCGGCTTGCGAACGCGTGGGGCAGCATCAGGACGGGCGCGACATCTAGCGCCGGATTTTGGATAGATTGAGAGCAGAACACTGCGACGAAGGCGCGATGACGGGTTGAGGTCACCGCGGGCAATGGCTATGTCGTGCCGCACACACGCGTCACGAACCATAAGGCCATTCGGAATGATCCCAGACTTTCTCGTTACACATTCCGGTGGTTTCCACGCCGACGAGCTGCTTTCCAGCGTCATCCTTACGCGGCTTTTCCCTGAGGCTCGCCTCGTTCGCAGCCGGGCGCCGGAATGGCTGAAGCCCGGGGCGGACCGCATCATTTATGATGTTGGTGGCCAGTATGATGCCGGGGCCGGGCTGTTCGATCATCATCAGCGCGGGGCGCCGGTTAGAGAGGATGGCCAGCCCTACAGTTCGTTCGGCTTGATCTGGAAGCATTACGGCCGCGCCTATCTGGCAGCGTTCGGCGTTCCTGAGGCCCATGCGGAGGCGGTCCATGCGGCCTTCGATGCGCGCTTCGTGCTGCCGGTGGATCTGGTCGATAACGGCGCGCTCGACCCCTCCGTGGCCGGCCCCTTGGCGGGGCTGACGCTGTCGGCGCTGCTGGAAACCTTGAAGCCTGTCTTCGACGAATCCGGCCAGGAGGCCGAGGACCGCAGCTTCCATCAGGCCCTTTCGATCGCGCGCGCCTTCGTCGAGGCTGGCGTGTCGCAACGCGCCGCCAAGCTTCGGGCCGAGGCGCTCGTGCTGCAGCAGATCGCCCTTGCCGGTGAGAGCCGAGTGCTCGAACTGCCGCGGGGCATGCCGTTCCGCCCGGCGATCGTGAAAGCTGGCGCCGACCACCTGTTGTTCGTCGTTCATCCGCGCGAGAATGACTGGTGCCTGACGGGCATTCGCAAGGCCGATGAAGGGTTTGAGCTGCGCGCCGATCTGCCGGCTGCCTGGGCCGGCCTGACGAACGGCGAGCTGGAGGCGGCTTGCGGCGTGGCTGGCGCGCGGTTCTGCCACAACGGCCGCTTCATCGCGGCGGCAGCGACGCGGGAGGCAGCACTGGCCATGGCCGAGCTCGCCGTCAAGGAAGCAGTATCGGCGGGCAGCGGTCAGGCTTGAGGAAACTGATGAGCCGACGGCGGCGGCTATGGCCGGTGCGCTGTCGGCAGGATCGCCTGGGACGGGTCACGCCGAAAGCGTGGCCCTGAACTTGCTCGGCGATTGACCGTAGGTTTTTGCAAAAATCCGCGAGAAGTGGCCGGCGTTCTCGAACCCGACTTCGAGCGCGATGTCGATCAACGGCGCCTTCGTCTGCGTCAGCAGATGCTTGGCGCGTTCCAGCCGAAACTTCCGATAGACGAGCGCCGGCGACATTTTCGCCTTGTCCATGAACAGGCGTTCGAGCTGCCGTCGGGACAAGCCGACGGATGCGGCCAGCTCCGGGATCGACAGCGTGTTGTCCGTGTGCTGCTCCATGATGATGAGAGCGGCATTCAGGCGTGGGTCGTTGCTCTCGATCGCCAGCGGTTTTCTCGGCTGGACATGAAGATGCGAGCGGGCCTTGTCGATCTGCAGCACCTCGAGCGCATTTCGCTCGGCTTCCTTGCTGATATGCAGGCGCACGATATGGGCCGCCATGTCGGCGGCACTGCTGCCGCCAGCGCAGGATCCACGGGTGCGATCGAGATTGAAGAGACGGTCCGAGCGAACCTTGAGATCGGGGAACCGCTCGCGGAACGCCTGATAATGAAGCCAGCTGACGCAGACGGTGTGCCCGGTCATCAGGCCCGCTTCGGCAAGGACGAATGTCCCTGTACAGAGACCGATCAGAGGCACCTTGCGCGCCGCCGCCTTCTGGAGGAAGCGGACGGTGTCGTCGTCGATCGGCTGTTTGCTGTTGAGCAGGCCGCCGACCACGACGACGTAGTTGAACCCCGCCGGATCAACGAGGTCGGATGTCGGCGCCACCTGCACGCCGCAACTGGAGGCGATGAGATGCCGCGTGTTGCCCAGCACCTGCCAGTCGGCACGGATGCGGCCGGACTTGTCGAGCTCGTCGCTCGCAAGTCGCAGCGTGTCGATGAAGAGCGCGAATGCCGAAAGGGTGAAGGACCGCGCCAGAACGAAGCCGATCTTGAGACGTTCGGGCTGTGTCTCGCTGGATTTGATGGTCGTTGTCATGTGCCCTTCATGCTCGCGCCGCCAAGACCTCCCGTTCCCTATCGAGCATGCTCGGACATGTCAGGAGAGGTAGCCGCTGGCGGCCGAGACTTGCCTTTCGCTGTCCATGGGAGCCTGGGGTCCGTTCTTCCGGCACCCCATGGTGTGGCGCGGGAGGTCGACGCCCGGATGAAGGCGTCTTCGTCCGCATCATAACGAAGAGGACTGGCTCAAATTGCTCTCGTCACGACCTGCGCCGCTACGGTTACGAACATTGCGGCCAGTGTCAGCGCCGCACTGAACCGTGCGACCTTCATCCGCCGTTCGCGCGAGCCGCTCCAATCATACCCCATCACTTCCCTCCCTCCCGACCGGGCCAGAACGCGTTTGCTCGGTCTTCCGCCGAACTGCAGGTCTCGCCAAGTCACGGCTTTGAGTTACCCCTCATGCTGCCGCGATGCCGCCGATCGTGTCAAGTTTGCCTCGGCGCGAGCAATGTTCAGGTGCCCGTCATAGCTCTGCGCAAAGGCGGCTGCGCAAAGGAATTTGCTGTTCGAGGGCGCAAACCCCCTAGTTGTGCGGGGAGCCTCTTTCCGCCGTTGTGATAGTTTTCTCTTTGGTGTGATTTTTTAAAGGGAGGGCGAAGAATGCCCGGCACATTCTCTACCGCCGACATGGACGTGATCAAACAGCAGCACGAGGATTGGTGTCGCGCGAACGACACCGACCCGAACAGTCCCGCGGGAATAGAGAAAGCCATGCAGATGCTGGTGAATTATGGCGGCAGCGCCAGCCAGCAACCGTCCGCGCAGCCGCAGAAGGTGCGCGCCAAAGCGCGCGCCTGATCTCCGCATCCACCCACGTCATTTAGCGGTCCGCGCCTGTCCTCGATCGCCTTGAACGAAGGCGCCTGGTCATAGTCGGGTGCGTGGGGCGGGCCTCCTCACGCGCCTGCCGGCGGCGCCGTCGCGATCAGGCGTTGCCCCCATCTGCTTGGGGTGCGCACGTCAAAGATGCACTCTCCGAGGGTCAGAGGTTCTCCTTGAGGAGGACCTCTATTCTGATCTTGTCCTGTGCGGCGTGCGGTTCGCGAAAATCCGTTCGCGCGCGCATGATGCGGATGGCGCTGCGCACCGCGTGTCCCGGGTCCTGGGCGATGACGGCGTCAACGCTGGCGTCGCGCAGGCCGCGTTCGCTGAAGGGGGTTCGTTCGTGGACGACCACCGTGATCTTTTGCAGATCGGTGAAAGATGCGGCGCCCTCGAGCGGGATCCGGGCCTCGGAACTCAACACGTAGATCGCCGCAACCTCTTGATTGTTTTCAAGGACTCGCTGGAGGATCTGGGTGGCCCTGCGCTCGTCGCCGTGGGTTTCGACCGAGGGCAGACATTGCAGGTGAGGAAACTGTGAGTTGACAATATCGTCGAAGCCGAAGCGTCGCTGGATGCTGTCGAGCGACTGCATCGTCTCGGCCACGATCAGGACCTTTCCCGCCCTCCGGCCGACAAACCGGCCGATGATCTTGGCCGCCGTCGCACCGGCGGCGTAGTTGTCGACGCCCACGAAATCGGCGGTCGGGAGCTTTTCCTGTCCGGACAGAAACTGCACGAACTTGACGCCGCGTTCGATCAGGCGGCCGATCGCGTCGCGCACTTGCGGCGATTCCGGCGCCATCATCGCGATCCCGTCGAATTCGTTCTCGTCTATATCGGCGAGGTACTTGGCAACCTTATGCGGGTCGTCGATCGGGATCTGGACGAAATCGAGGTCGATGAGATCCCCCTTCATCGACACCCGCGCCTCTTCCACCCGATGGATGAGTTCCGCCAGATAGAGATCGCCGCTCGTCGGCAGCACGAACCGGAACCGGTAGCTCTTGTTGCGGGCAAGGCTGACGGCTGCCGGGTTTCGAATAAATCCAATGCGCTCAATGGCTTCGTTGACACTGCGAACGGCCCTCGGGCTGACATTCGGCCTGTCGTTCAGCACGCGGTCGACGGTTGCGAGGCTCAAGCCCGCTGCCTCAGCAAGATCTTTGGCTGTTGGCCGCATGCGGAACTCCCAGTGTGTATCGTCTCCAATCTACTCCACCAAAATCGCCGCGAAATCAAGAATTGATGTGCGCACCTCAAAAATCGCTTGCGCTGAGGTGCGCACCTCAGTTATGAATCCTTCAGCGAAGAACGCAGGCTCTGAATGCGGCCGCGCCCACCGCTAGTGCCAAGAGGATTTAGGTACGCCAACCGCCCGGTCAGGGCGCTTTCCTTCTGATGGAGGTCAGAAGGTACAAGGGGGAGGAACCCAATGATGAAACGGATTCTGTTGAGCTCCACAGTCATGGTCGGAGCGTATTTTGCCATTGCGGGTGCGTCCGGTACGCACGCTTCCGCAGCCGAACTGACCCTTTGCTGGGCCGCCTGGGATCCGGCCAATGCGCTCGTCGAGCTCAGCAAGGATTTCGAAGCCAAGAGCGGCAACACGATGAAGTTCGAATTCGTGCCGTGGCCGAACTTCGCCGACCGGATGCTGAACGAGCTGAATTCCGGCGGCAAGCTCTGCGATCTGATGATCGGCGACAGCCAGTGGATTGGCGGCGCCGCCGAGAATGGCCAGTACATCAAGCTCAATGATTTCTTCGACAAGGAAGGGATCAAGATGGACGACTTCATTCCCGCAACCGTCATCGGTTACGCGGAATGGCCGAAGAATTCGCCGAACTACTGGGCTCTGCCGGCGTTCGGTGACGTGGTCGGTTGGACCTATCGCAAGGACTGGTTCTCGCGTCCCGAACTCCAGGCGGAGTTCAAGCAGAAATACGGCCGGGATCTCGCCGTGCCGAAGACCTTCGCCGAACTCAAGGATATCGCCGAATTCTTCCAGAAGCGCCAGGTCGACGGCAAGACCGTCTATGGCGCTGCCATCTATACGGAGCGCGGCTCAGAAGGCATTACCATGGGCGTCATGGACGTGCTCTACAGCTACGGCTTCGAGTACGGAAATCCGAAGAAAGCCTATGAGCTCGACGGCTTCGTCAACTCGGCGGACGCAGTCAAGGGCCTGGAATTCTACAAGGCGCTCTACGATTGCTGCACACCGCCCGGCCATTCCGACGCCTACATGTCGGAGGATATCGACGCCTACAAGTCCGGCCAGGTCGCCCTGCAGATGAACTTTGCCTTCACCTGGCCCGGCATCCATGCCGACGCCAATGTCGGCGGCGACAAGTCCGGCTACTTCCCCAATCCTGCTGGGCCGACCGGTGTGCAGTTCGCCCAGCTCGGCGGCCAGGGCATCTCGGTCGTCGCAGCGTCCGACAAGCAGAAGGAAGCGCTGGATTACATCAAGTGGTTCGCGCAGCCTGAAATCCAGAAAAAGTGGTGGGCGCTCGGCGGATACTCCGCACTGCGCTCGGTGGTCGAGGACCCGAGCTTCGCCACGAGCCAGCCCTATGCGCAGACCTTCCTGGATTCGATGGCAATCGTGAAGGACTTCTGGGCCGAGCCGTCCTACGCCTCGCTGCTGCAGGCCTCGCAGAAGCGCTTCCACGATTACGTCGTTGCCAACCAGGGCACGGCGAAGGATGCGCTCGACGGTCTCTCTGAGGACTGGAAGGACATCTTCGAAGACGAAGGCAAGTATTGACGCAAACACCCGCCGCCTCCCGGCGGAAGCGTCCATGCGGGGCCGGCCGGCCGATCTCTCGCGCCGGCCCCGCATGCCCATTCGTCAATGCCTTAGGGGAATACCATGCTCCATTCTTCGATCGATCGCGCTGCGCACGCGACGCCGCCCGTGCTTGCACGGCGCATCAGAGGGTTGTCGGACCGCGCGATCGCCTGGATCTTCGTCGCACCGTCCATTGTGCTTTTGCTTGCGATCAACATCTTTCCGCTGATCTGGACCGTCCGGCTGAGCTTCACCAATTTTCGCGTAAACCGCCCGAACGAACCTGTTCAGTTCGTCGGTCTGCGCAACTACCTCAACATCCTGACCGACAAGGATATCTGGCTGACGATGCAGGCGACGGCCCATTTCCTGATCTGGACGATCGTCCTGCAGGTGCTGATCGGCTTTGCTCTCGCCTATCTCATCAACAAGAAGTTCCGCGGCAATGACCTGTGGACGACCATCATCGTGCTCCCGATGATGCTGAGCCCGGCCGTCGTCGGAAACTTCTGGACCTTTCTCTACCAGCCGCAGATCGGCCTGTTCAATTACGCGATCGGGTTCCTGACCGGAGCAGACCCGTCCAGCTTCTCGATGATCGGCGACACGTCGCTGGCGCCCTGGGCGATCATCATCGTCGACACCTGGATGTGGACGCCATTCGTCATGCTCATCTGCCTTGCCGGGCTGCGCTCCATTCCGAGCAGCATCTATGAGGCGGCGGAGTGCGACCGGGCCAGCAGCTGGCGCCAGTTCTGGACCATCACCATCCCGATGGTGCTGCCGTTCCTGATGCTGGCCATCCTTTTCCGCGGCATCGAGAACTTCAAGATGTTCGACCTGGTCGTGCAGCTGACGGGCGGTGGCCCGGGCTCGATCACGGAGCTGACGTCGATCAACCTGAAGCGTGAAGCCTTCGAGAAATGGCGCACCGGATACGCGTCCGCCTATGCCGTCATCCTCTTCGTGACCGTCTTCGGCCTTGCGTCGATCTATGTCAAAGCACTCAACAAGGTGAAGCAGAGATGAGCAGCTTTTCTGTAACGGAGCCATCCGCACGGCAGAAGTGGTTCGCAGGCGCCCTAGTCGTGCTTTATGCGGTGATCACCATTCTCCCCTTGCTCTGGATCATCGGAACGGGTTTCAAATCGCCCTCTGACGCGATCGCCTATCCGCCGAAGACCTTCTTCGAGCCAACGCTCGAAGGCTATGTGAACCTCTTCACGACGCGCACCCGCGTTTCGGAAGAACAACTGAAGGAAATGGGCGAACCGAAGACCTGGTACGAGCGTCTCGTTCGCAAGGATGGGCTGATCATCGCCGGCCCGTCGCGGTTCCCGGAGCGCTTCTACAATTCCGTCATCATCGGGTTCGGCTCGACGGTGCTGTGCATCGTGCTCGGAACGGCCGCGGCCTATGCCTTCTCGCGCTTCAAGGTGCCGCTCAAGGACGACCTGCTGTTCTTCATCCTTTCCACGCGCATGATGCCGCCGATCGCGGTCGCCATTCCGATCTTCCTGATGTTCCGCTCGCTCGGGCTGAACGACACCCATGCCGGCATGATCCTGCTGTATACGGCAGTCAACCTGTCGCTCTCGGTCTGGCTGCTCAAGGGCTTCATCGACGAGATCCCGATCGAGTATGAAGAGGCAGCTCTGATCGACGGCTACACTCGCTTCCAGGCTTTCTACAAGGTCGTGCTGCCCCAGGCGGCGACCGGCATCGCGTCGACGGCTATCTTCTGCCTGATCTTCGCCTGGAACGAATACGCCTTCGCCGTGCTGCTCACGTCGGGCACCGCGCAGACCGCACCGCCCTTCATCCCGACGATCATCGGCGTCGGTGGGCAGGACTGGCCGGCGGTGGCCGCCGGTGCGACCCTCTTCCTCGTCCCCGTGATGGTGTTCACGATCCTGCTTCGCAAACACCTCCTGCGCGGCATCACCTTCGGAGCGGTAAGAAAATGACAGCTTTCCTCAACCAGTTGCTCCGCCTTCGCCGTGGCGCATGGGAAATGGTGGCATCGGTGCTCATCGCGCTCGGCGTGGTCATGCTCATGCAGCCAGTCTCGCTCACGCTCTACTCCTTCTCCTTCCTCGTGACGCTGCTTGGAACAGTCATGTTCATCATCGTCAGCCATTTTCCGGAGTGACCCATGGCACAGATCAGAATTGAAAATGTGCGCAAGGAGTTCGGAGCGTTCACGGCTGTCCAGTCTTCGAGCTTCACGGTGGAAGACGGCGAGTTCTTCATGCTGCTCGGCCCATCGGGATGCGGCAAGACGACGACGCTTCGGATGATGGCGGGACTGGAGCTGCCGACGAGCGGCCAGATCTATATCGGCGGCGAAGAGGTCGGCATGAAGCGGGCGAGGGAGCGCGATATCGCCTTCGTCTTCCAGATGTTCGCCCTCTATCCCCACATGAACGTACGCAAGAACATCTCCTATCCGCTCGTCAGCCAGGGGATGAAAAAGGCGGATGTCGCGGCGCGTGTCGCCGAGGTGGCAAAGATCCTCAGAATTGAAGGCATTCTCGACAAGCCGGTCGGCGGGCTCTCGGGCGGTGACCGCCAGCGTGTTGCGCTCGGCCGGGCGATTGTCCGCAACCCGAAGGCCTTCTTCATGGACGAGCCGCTCGGCGCGCTCGACGCGGAGTTCCGCGAACATATGGCGGGGGAACTGCGGGCGCTGCACGATCGCATGGGCGCCACCACCGTCTATGTGACCCACGACCAGCTGGAAGCGATGCAGATGGGTGACAAGATCGTCGTCATGAACCACGGCGTCATCGAGCAATTCGGCCGGCCGCAGCAGATCTACGACTGGCCGGCGACGAAGTTCGTCGCCAAGTTCATCGGCTCCCCGTCCATGAACTTTCTGGAGTTCGAGGGCATGATCGGTATCGGCGGCGACAGCATCGATCTCGGTGGGAAAAAGGTGGCGGTGCCGGCGTCGCGTGAGGGCAGGGCCGGCACGCTGTCGCTCGGTGTGCGTCCCGAGCATGTCCGTTTCGTCGACGACTCCAGCTACAGAGGCCGCGTGATCGCCGTCGAGTATCTCGGCACGACACAGATCGTCACGATCGAAACGCCCAACGGCGAGATCAAGGCGCGCACGCCCTCCAGTCAGGCAGCCCGTACTGACGAGCTTCTCGGTCTCGATTTCAACGCGCGGACCTTGACGCTCTTCAATGCGGAGACGGGTCGTGCTCTTGTCTCCGAAGCCAACGAGGGAGTGCTGCGCCGTGGCTGAAGTCATCCTAAGAAACGTGACGAAGACATTCGGCACCCACACAGCGCTGGACGATGTCTCGATGACGATCCCGGACGGGTCGTTCGTGGTTCTTCTGGGCCCGACAGGCGCCGGAAAGACGACGACGTTGCGCATGGTCTCGGGGCTCGACACGCCTAATAGCGGCGAGATCTTTATCGGCGGGATGTCCGTGCAAGGACTGACGCCGGCGCAGCGCAACGTGGCGATGGTATTCCAGCAATATTCGCTCTATCCGCATCTGTCCGTCCGGCAGAACCTGGAATTTCCGCTGAAATCCCCGCTCTTGAAAACGCCGCAGAAGACGATCGACGAAAAGGTGAACGCCATCGCCGAGGTCTTGCAGATTTCGCACAAGCTCGACAACAAGGCGACCGCCTTGTCCGGTGGCGAAATGCAGCGCGTGTCGATCGGGCGTGCGCTTGTCAGAAACCCGCAGATATACCTGATGGACGAGCCCTTGAGTTCGCTCGACGCGAAGCTTCGAGCCGATCTGCGCGTCGAACTGAAGAACATTCAGGCAAAGTCCGGGGCGACGCTTCTTTACGTCACCCACGATCAGATCGAAGCGATGACCATGGCAACGCATATCGGTGTGCTCGAAGAGGGCAGGCTTGTTCAGTTCGGATCACCAAGAGAGGTCTACGAAGCGCCGGTCAGCGTTTACGCCGCGACCCGCCTCGGCCAGCCGCGCATCAACGTCCTGCCTGCCAAGCTTTTTGCGGGCGCGCCGGACAAGGCGCAGTCGATCGGCCTTCGCCCCGAAAATATCGTCCAGGGCGCCGGAGAAGATGCACTTGTGACCCGTGTCGAACATCTGGGCGACCAGACGCGCCTGCATCTCACGTTCAAGCAGCACAACCTCGTGACGGTCACGGACCCCCATACCGGGTTCCGCGGCGGCGAGACCATCAAGATCCAGCCAGACAAGCCGCTCTTCTTCGACGCGGCCGGAATGCGCATCGCTTAGGAGGCGAACATGAATCAGTTTATCAACCGCAAGGAAAATGCGGTTACGGAAGCGATCGACGGGGTTCTTGCCGCATCCGGCGGCGCGCTCAGCCGCCTCGACGGATATCCGCACATTCGCGTCGTCCTGCGCTCCGACTGGGACAAGGGCAAGGTCGCGCTCGTCTCCGGTGGCGGCTCGGGACACGAGCCCGCGCATATCGGCTTCGTCGGCAAGGGCATGCTGACGGCCGCCGTCTGCGGCGACGTCTTCGCATCGCCGAGCGTGGACGCGATCCTCGCCGGTATCCTGGCGGTGACGGGACCTGCCGGCTGCCTGCTGATCGTCAAGAACTACACCGGTGACCGGCTGAACTTCGGCCTCGCGGCCGAACGCGCCCGCGCCTACGGCCTCAATGTGAGCATGGTCATCGTCGATGACGACATCGCGCTGCCGGACCTTCCGCAGGCGCGCGGTGTCGCCGGTACCCTTTTCGTCCACAAGATCGCCGGAGCGCTCGCAGAAAGCGGGGCGGACCTCGATACGATCGCCAATGCGGCGCGCAAGGTCATATCGGGCACGAGCACCATCGGCATGTCGCTCGATACCTGCACCGTTCCGGGCTCGCCGAAGGAACATCGCATCCCCGAGGGCCATGCGGAACTCGGCCTCGGCATCCATGGAGAAGCTGGCGTCGAACAGATTGTGCATTCCGATGCGAGAAGCGCCGTTGCCGCCATGGTCGAGCGTCTGCAGGCGGCGATGGAGGACAAGCCGCACGTGGTGCTCGTCAACAATCTCGGCGGAACGTCTATCCTGGAAATGTCTATTCTCATGCACGAACTCGCCCAGTCGGCGATCGCCGATCGGATCGTGCATCTCGTCGGACCTGCGCCGATGATGACGTCGCTGGACATGCGCGGCTTTTCCGTCTCCGTCTACCCGGCCGACAAGGCCGAGCTGGAGCTGTTGTCCCGGCCCGTGGCGCTTCCGGCCTGGCCAGGCGTGACCGCCGTCAGGCCGGTGAATGTTCTCGCCCTGCCTGATGGCCTGACGCCGATTTCACCTCTGCCTTCGCGGCACGATGCGACGCGGCAGTTCCTGCTTGCCTGCTGCAACCTGCTGATCGATGCGGAAAAGGACCTGAATGCACTCGATGCCAAGTCCGGAGACGGAGACACCGGCTCGACACTCGCCGGCGCCGCACGGGCACTCATTCAGGCCCTCGATCGCCTGCCGCTATCCGACCACACGCAGCTCTTCCGCGCCATCGGGCAGGAGTTGAGCCAGACGATGGGCGGCTCTTCGGGCGTGCTTCTGGCGATCTTCTTTGCCGCCGCCGGGGATGGCGCCTCGAGCGGGCTTTCGATCCGCGAAGCGCTGAAAGCCGGGTTGGCGCGCATGCAGGAAATCGGCGGGGCGCAGATCGGCGACCGCACCATGGTCGACGCGCTTTCTCCGGCACTGGACGCGCTCGACGCGAGCATCGGCGCGGCCTCCAAGGCGGCGCGCGACGGCGCCAATCTGACCGCGACGCTGGTGCGGGCAAGGGCAGGGCGTGCCGCTTACATCAATGCCAAGCAACTCGAAGGGCACATCGATCCCGGCGCCGAAGCGGTCGCTCGCCTGTTCGAGCACCTGGCACGGCATCCGGATATGCTCGGGCGCCAGCCGGAGGGGGCTGCAGCCGTCGCCGGCTGACGGTGACCGAAACATTGCCCTGACAACAAAACGCCCCGGAAAGCCGGGGCGTTTCGTGACGGGAGGTGTCGGAGGGGAGCGTGCGCTCAGAGCGCGCGGCTCTCGTATCCGGCCGCCTTCAGGGCGTCTGCGATCGGCCCTGCCGCTGCGGCGGTCTCGACGCTGACTTCCCGATTGCCGAGATCGACCTTGATCGTTGCCTGCGGGTCGACGCTCAGGATCGCCTTCTGGACGACGCCGGCGCAGTGGCCACAGGTCATGTTGTCGATCTTGTAGTTCTGCATGCTTGTCTCCTTGGTTCGGTTGTGAGACAAACATGGCGTCTCCCACCGTTGGAAGGTCAATAGGCCTTCAAGATATTTGTTTGCGGCATTTCCAGTCGCGCGAACGGTGGAAAATACCCCCGCAAGTGTAGTCCAGCGGCCCCTCAAATTCTCCGAAAAATTTGAAAGTCTTTCATCATCGATCCCGGGAATGGACGGCTAGCGGTCTGCGTCCGGAAGTCGCACAATCCAAAGGCTGTGCAAGAGGCATTCGCGTCGTCCGAAAGAGGGCGGACGATCGCCAGCCGGCACGAAGCCTAAAGCGAAGCGATCGTTCCGGACTGTCCGGGCGTTCGAAATGCACTGGTCGGGAACTGGAGGAGACGGTTTCCCGCTCACTGTCGTTCGGCTGCGTCGTGGTGACGCCGCCAAGGGAGGAAAGATGTTTGAACGACTATTCAAGCTGAAAGAGCATCAGACGACGGCGCGCACCGAGGTGATCGCCGGTATCACGACATTCCTGACGATGTCCTACATCATCTTCGTCAACCCCGACATCCTGTCGAGCACGGGCATGGATAGGGATGCCGTCTTCGTCGCAACCTGTATTGCCGCGGCACTCGGCTCTGCGGTCATGGCGCTCGTCGCCAACTGGCCAATCGGCATGGCGCCGGGCATGGGCCTCAACGCCTTCTTCGCCTTCACCGTCGTTGCGGCGCTTGGCTTCACCTGGCAGCAGGCGCTGGGTGCTGTCTTCATCTCGGGCGTGATCTTCCTGATCCTGACCGTGACGGGGGTCCGAAGCTGGCTGATCGCCGGCATTCCGCATTCGCTTCGAAGCGCGATCGCCACCGGTATCGGCCTCTTCCTTGGCATCATCGCCCTGAAGAACGCCGGCATCGTCGTCGACAACCCGGCAACGCTCGTCGGTCTCGGCGACCTCAAGCAGACTGGCCCTCTGCTCGCGATCCTCGGCTTCTTCGTGATTGCCGTTCTGGACTCGCTAAAAGTTCGCGGCTCGATCCTGATCGGCATCCTGGTCGTCACCGTCCTGTCGATGATCCTCGGCGTCAGCGAGTTCAAGGGCATCGTCTCGGCACCGCCGAGCATCGCGCCGACCTTCCTGCAACTCGACATCATGGGCGCCCTGCACGGCGGCCTGCTGCATGTCATCCTCGTCTTCGTGCTCGTCGAAGTCTTCGACGCCACCGGCACGCTGATCGGTGTCGCCAAGCGCGCCAAACTGGTGGAAGAAGGCAAGCCGAACCGTCTGGGCCGCGCGCTTCTCGCCGACAGCACCGCGATCGTCGCCGGCTCGCTGATCGGTACCAGCAGCACGACCGCCTATGTCGAAAGCGCCTCGGGCGTCCAGGCCGGCGGCCGCACGGGCCTGACCGCGCTCACCGTCTGCGTGCTCTTCCTGGCCGCGCTGTTCTTCTCGCCGCTGGCAGCTGCCGTTCCGTCCTATGCGACGGCCCCGGCTCTGCTCTACGTTGCCGGCCTGATGATGCGCGAACTGACGGAAGTCGAGTGGGACGACCTGACGGAAGCGGCTCCGGCAGCGCTTACAGCACTCGCCATGCCCTTCACCTACTCGATCGCCAACGGCCTCGCCTTCGGCTTCGTCAGCTATGTCGTCTTGAAGGTCTTCACCGGTAAGTGGAGCGTCATCCACCCGGCAACCCAGCTCGTGGCAGCGCTCTTCATCGTGCGCTTCGCGTTCTTCGCCGAATAACGAAAATCGGCCGGGGCATGCCGCCTCGGCCGATCAGAACTTCCCCGTAAGTGCTGGCCGGAGCAACGAAATGTTGCTTCGGCCTTTTTGCCTCGATCTGGCTTAAAGAGCGCAAATCCGAACGGAAAGCCGCTTCACACTTTTCCTGGATTTGCTCAGTATTGCCCGGCGGGCAGATGCACCACAAGGCCGTCGAGTTCAGCCGACACCGTGATTTGACAACTCAGGCGGCTGCGCTCGTTCGGATTGACGACGCACTCGATCATGTCCTGTTCCTGGAACTCGGGCGCCGGCAGGCGGTCGCTCCATTCGCCGTCGATGTAACAGTGACAGGTGCCGCAGGCGCAGGAGCCGCCGCATTCGGCAGCAATGGCGTCGATGCCGTTCTGCACGGCGGCTGACATCAGCGATTGGCCGATCTCCGCCTGAATTTCTTTCGTCGTGCCGTCCGCGTCGATGAAGACGATCTTGGGCATGGGTATGCTCCGATTGCGTATGTTGGTGTCGAGGATATGGGATCAGGCCGGCCGGATGGCGATCTTCAGCCGCTTGGGTCCACGGACAGAAAGACCGCGCTTGTATTCCGGCTCCCGGTCGACGAGTTCGATGGTTGGGAAACGGCGAAGCAGGGTGCTGAAGATGATATCCATGTCGAGGCGCGCGAGGTGGTTGCCGAGACAGAAATGCACGCCGCCGCCAAAGGCGAGATGACGGTTGGGCGTCCGGCCGATGTCGAACGTGTCGGCATTCTCGAACTGCTTGGGGTCGCGGTTGGCGGCGCCATAGAGCAGGCCGAACTTGGTGCCGCGCTCGAAGCGACGGCCGAAGATCTCGATGTCCTCGACGCAATGGCGGTGGAAGAACGGAAGCGGCGACTCGTAGCGGAACATCTCCTGCACGCCGGTCTGGATCAGGCCGGGTTCGCTCCGCAGCCGCGCCATCTGCTCGGGGAAGCGCAAGAGTGCGTGCATGCCGCTGCCAAGCACATCGATCGTGGAACCGTGGCCGGCCATCAGGATCAGCATGCAGGTGGAGATGAATTCGTCGAAGTTCATGGCGCCGGAGCGCTCCGCCTCGATCAGCACCGAGATGAGGTCATCCTTCGGCGCCCGCTCACGTTCGGCCTTCAACGCTGTCAGGTATTCGTAGAACTCGGTCGTATTGCGCTCGGCGAGCTCCTTGCGCGCGTCGGATCGGTCGACGTCGAAGAACTGCACGATGTTTTCCGACCAGATCCGCAGCTGCGGACAGTCCTCGTCCGGCACGCCGAGCAGGCGGCCGATGATATGGCCGGGAACATGGGCGGCCAGATCATCGACAAAGTCGATCTCGCCGCGATCGGCGAGGCTATCGATCAGCCGGTCGACATAGGCCTGGATCTGGTCGCGGAGCTTCGCAATCATAGCCGGTGTGAATAGTTTGAAGACCTGCTTGCGCAAGCGGTCATGCACGGCACCATCGCTGTCGAGCAGGCTGAACTGCACGAAACGCTCGTGGTGTGGCATGTCGTGCCAATTGGCGGCGCGCTGCAGTTTTGAGAGCTCTTCCTTGGTCGCGAGGTCTTCGAGCGAGCGCACCATGCGCTTGTCCATGACGATCGCCGAGACGTCCTCGAAGCGCGAGGCAAGCCAGATGTCGAAATCCGCAAAGTAGTGCAGCCCCTCTTTTTCGCGCAGCGCGCGATAGGTCGGATAGGGATCGCGAGCAAAATCCGGGGACAGCGGCGCGAAGGTGAAATTCGCGGCATCGCCATTCGGCGCGGCTTCGGTCATGGGCAATTCTCCGTGCATAAAGCTGCATGATAACGTCACTGCCGTAGCTCTGTGAATGGCGCCCTGTCGCAAGATGATGGACAAAACTCGCGTCGGATGCCAGAAAATGGCATGCTGACCGAAAGCGAAGAGATCCATTTCCACACCCCGGCAAAATTCGCAGGTGCGTTTCCCTATCTGGCGCTGGTGGCCGGAAGCCGGACGGCGCGCCCTGACGAGGCGCCGATCCGCAAACGGTTCCACCAGCACGTCTTCGTCTACACAACAGGCGGACGCGGGTTGATCGAGGTGCACGGTCAACGTTTCCCTGCCGAAACCGGCAGTGTTGCCTGGCTCGATACCTCTCAGGCCTATGCGCATAGCTGCGCTGCCGACAGCGAAAGCTGGCGTTATCTCTGGATGGGGATCGAGGGACACGGGCTTGATGCGCTCTACCAGTTTCTCGGCGTGCAGCAGTCGCCATTGTTCGTGCCGAGAGACCCGCGGAGGGCACAGGCGGCGTTCGAAAGTGTGAGCGGATTTCTTGCCGAACGCTCGCCGGCGACGGACGCCCTGTCGAGCGCCGCGATCGCGGGGCTGATGGCGGACATGATCGCGCCACGGCTGATCGGAGCCGAACCGGCCGAGGACAGGTCCGGTGAAGACCGTTTGCTTCAGGTGCTGTCGGTGATGCGCGGCGATCTCGCCAGGCCCTGGACGATCGACGATCTTGCGGCGCTTGCGCGGCTGAGCCCGTCGCAACTCTTTCGTCGCTTTCGCGATATGGTGGGAACGACGCCGATGGACTGGCTGCGCCACGAGCGGATCAACCAAGCGAAACGCCTGCTGGTTGGACCCGATGCCAAGGTCTCGGCGGTGGCCGCCGTCTGCGGCTATCCGGATCCCTATCATTTCTCGCGCGATTTCCGCCGCGTGACCGGATACACGCCGACGAAATTCCGGCGGGATGGCGGCTATTGAGGTCGCAGTCTTCGTCCGATTTCGGCGGCCAGCGAGGCCCTGGCGCACCGATAACCCGACCGGACGACCGGGTCATGCATTGATTCACACGATCAGGAACGGCTCCTTGAAGAAATGTTCCTCGAGATTGACGCCTTCGCCGCCGCGATCGACCACCGCGAAATCCGAGACGTCATCGAGCGGCGTCAGGATGCCGTGCCAGACATTGCGGGCGATGTTGACGCCCTGGCCCGGGGTGGTCTTGAAGGCGATCGGTTCACTCGGGCCTTCGTCGGTTTCCCGGGAGACGACGATCAGAAACGGGTTGTCGCTCAAGGGGATGAAGGCCTGGCTGCCGAGCGGATGGCGCTCGACCATGGTGAGTTTCAGCGGCAGCGGATAGGGTACGCCGCGCACCAGGCTGATCATGGGCCGGGCCTTTTCGCCTGTTGTATCGATCTTGGCGAGGTCGTGGTAGCGGGTTGCATTGCCCCCGTTGATGGGGAAGTTGTTGGCATTCTCCGTTTCGATCACGTCGCCGAAAGGCGCAAAGGCCTCCCGGGTCAACGGCTGTATGACGATCTCCTTCATGTGACGCTCCTCCGTCCAATGTTGATGGGTTGCCTGGAAGTTTGATCGCTTCGCCTCCTCGGCGAAACGATCTAGATGCCGGCTTTCGCAATACGCCCGAAGACACGCAGCCGGCTGACGCCGCCGTCGGGGAAGATGTTGAAGCGCACGTGGGTTACCGGACCCGCGATCGCGAGTGCGCTTGCTTCATAGGTGTGGATGCTGTCGGCGGCGAGTTTCTGCGGCGGCAGGACCTCGCGCCAGAACATCGACGATGCCGTAACGGCTGCGGCCACTTCGCAAGCGGTCGCTCCAAGGTCTGCAGCCTGCAGCGAACAGGCGTCCGGGTAGTTGCCCTTGAAGTGGGCGGTATCGACCACGATCCGGTCGATCTCGCCGCGCGCGGCGAGTTTCACCACGATCCAGTCGTTGCCGGGCTCGCGCCGCCGGCGGGTCTCCCAACCGTCGCCCATGTTGATGCCGCGTCCGGGCGCAAGCAGCCGCTGGTGGCCGTAGTGTCCGTTGGAATAGGCGATGATGCGCCCGCCGAGCAATGATGAGGCCAGATCGACCACCGCGTCGCCGATCGCTGCCCGGTCTAGCGCAGGCGCGCCGTAAACCCGAAGGCGGGCGACGCCGCCGTCGGGATAGATGCGCAAGCGCACATGGCTCCAGACAGAATCCGACCGCGCTTCGAAGTGATGCAGCGCGCTCGGGCCAAGCGGCCGAGGGCAGACCAGCTCCGTCCAGACCGTCCGATCGTCGGGGCCATCCGGTGCCAGGCAGGCGTCGATGGCGCAAGCGCTCGGGTAGTTGCCGGTGAAATGAGTGGTATCAACCTCGAAGCCCCGGATGAGGCCGTTCGTCGCGAGTGCCACGATGGCGTGGTCGTTGCCGGGGCCGCGGCGTCGCCGCGTCTCCCAGCCGTCCATCCACTTGCCGTTCTCGTCATAGACACCGGGATGATAGACCGGCGGCGCGTCCTGCAGCATGCGTTCGAGCGGCGCGAAGAACTCGTCGGTTGCAAAGACCGGCCGCGCGCCGAGACCGGCGGAGGCAAGGTTGATCGCGTTCAGCGCGAATTCGGGCGGGTTCACGCCGTCGATCGTCATCGCGAGACCCTCAGCTCGGCAGCATGTCCTTGAGGCGCAGATAGGCGATCCGCTCCACCTGCCGGCACGCGGTCTCGAACTCCGTATCGCGATCGTTGCCGATCCGGCTTTCGAAGGCGGCGAGGATCTCGTCCTTGCTGCGCCCCTTGACCGCCATGATGAACGGGAACTTGAACTTCTCGACATAGGCGGCGTTGAGCGTGGTGAAGCGTTCACGCTCGGCATCGGTCAGCGCATCGAGGCCGGCACCGGCCTGCTCGTTGGTCGAGCTTTCGGTCAGGCGCTTGGCCTGCGCCAGCTTGCCGGCGAGATCGGGGTGGGCGATCAGCACAGCAAGCCGCTCCTCGGCCGAAGCTTCGCGGAAGACTGCGGAAAGGGCGGCGGCAAGGCCGATCGCGGTGTCGTTGGCCGGCGAAAGTTCGCCCTGGAAGGCGCGCTTCGCGATCCACTTCGAATGTTCGAAGACGCCGCCGAACCTGGCGACGAACGCCTCTTCGCCAAGCCGCGACGGACGATCGTCCCAGGCCTTGTACGGGTAGTTTTCGGCCCAGTGGCGGGCGATATCGACGCGTTTTGCGAGCCACACCTTCTCGTGGCCCTGCACATAATCGAGGAAGCGGGCGAGTGCCGCGGCGCGGCCGGGCCGGCCGACGAGGCGGCAGTGCAGCCCGATGCTCAGCATCTTCGGCGCACCGGCCGTACCTTCGGCGTAGAGCACGTCGAAGCTGTCCTTGAGGTAGCTGAAGAACTGGTCGCCGCTGTTGAAACCCTGCGGCGTGGCAAAACGCATGTCGTTGCTGTCGAGCGTGTAGGGGATGACCAGCTGATGGCGCCCCGCATGCTCATGCCAATAGGGCAGGTCGTCGGCATAGGCGTCCGATACGTAGTCGAAGCCGCCGGCTTCGGTCACCAGGTCGAGCGTGTTGTCGGAACAGCGCCCCGTGTACCAGCCGCGCGGGCGCTCTCCGGTGACGATGGTGTGCAGCCGGACCGCTTCGGCGATCTCCTGGCGCTCGCGCTCCGGCGAAAAGTCCTTGTGTTCGATCCATTTCAGGCCGTGCGAGGCGATTTCCCAACCGGCGTCCTGCATGGCGGCGACCTGTTCCGGCGAGCGCTTCAGCGCGGTTGCGACGCCATAAACGGTGGCCGGCACGCCGCGCTCGCTGAACATGCGATGCAGCCGCCAGAAGCCGGCGCGCGCGCCATATTCGTAGATCGATTCCATGTTCCAGTGGCGCTGGCCCTGCCAGGCCTGCGCACCGACGATTTCCGACAGGAATGCTTCGGAGGCTGCGTCGCCGTGCAGCACGCAGTTCTCGCCGCCTTCCTCGTAATTGATGACGAATTGCACGGCGATCCGCGCGCCGTCGGGCCATGTGATCTTGAAGTTCGGGCCGTGGCCGTGAAGATCGCGGGGGTATCTCATCTAAGCAGCTCCTCCAGACATTTTCGTCTCTGCATCCAATTTCTAGCGGCATTTGTTTCGAGCCATTCCCCCCAAAAAATTTGAAAGTCTCGAATGATCCGGTCGCTACCAAGCGGGTGGGAATGCCGGAATACTGCGAGGTGGAAAGCTGACTTCGGGAGGAGCGAAAACTATGCAATCTCAGGGTGGAAACGCCGGCCGTTTGACGACGCACGTGCTGGATACGGCCAGCGGCAAACCGGCCGAAGGGCTGCGCATCGAGCTCTACCGGGTCGATGGCGATCGCCAGACGCATATCAAGTCCGTCAAGACCAATGACGACGGCCGCTGTGACGAGCCGCTTTTGAGCGGCGAGCGCATGCAGACCGGCACCTACGAGCTGCAGTTCCATGCGGGCGATTATCTCGGCGGCGCAGCCAAGCGCGGTGACAACCCGTTCCTCGACGTGATCCCAATCCGCTTCGGCATCGATAACCAGGGCGCGCACTATCACGTGCCGCTGCTGCTTTCGCCCTATGGCTACTCCACCTATCGCGGGAGCTGAGCAATGACGATCCAGATCCGCAACACCATCCGCTTCATCCTGAACCACCGCCTCGTCGAACTTGCCGATGTTTCGCCGGTTCAGACTCTGCTCGATTTTCTGCGCATCGACCGCAATCTGAAGGGCACGAAAGAAGGCTGCGCCGAGGGCGACTGCGGTGCCTGCACCGTGCTTGTCGGCCGCCTGCTCGACGGCAAGCTCAAGTATGAATCCGTCAATGCCTGCATCCGTTTCGTCGGCTCGCTCGACGGCTGTCATATCGTGACGGTGGATAGTTTGGCGCAGCCGGCTGGCCCGTTGCATCCGGTGCAGCAGGCAATGGTCGACACGCATGCCTCGCAGTGCGGTTTCTGCACGCCGGGCTTCGTGATGTCGCTCTATGGCCTCTGGATGGAGAACTCGAAGCCGTCGATCGCCGAAATCGAAAAGGCGCTGCAGGGCAATCTTTGTCGCTGCACCGGCTATGCCGCGATCATTCGCGCCGCCGAGGCGATCTCGACGATCGGCGATATCGGCAAGGATCCGCTGGTGGCCGAACGCGACCGGATCGCAGGCGAACTGGCAGCACTTCAGGACGGCCGTCGCGTGGAAATCGGCTCCGAGACCGAGCGCTTCATCCTGCCGGGCTCGGTCGATGATTTCGCCGCCGTGCTCGAAGCCAACCCGAAGGCGACGATCGTTGCCGGTTCGACCGATGTCGGCCTCTGGGTCACCAAATTCATGCGCGACATCTCACCGGTCATTCACCTGACCCATCTTGAAGAACTGCGCCGCATCACGGTCGATGCCGACGGCGTGACGCTCGGCGCCGGCGTCAGCTACGCCGAAGCCTACCCCGTTATCGTCGCGCACTTCCCTGAACTGACCGAGCTTTGGGATCGCATCGGCGGCCAGCAGGTCCGCAACATGGGCACCGTCGGCGGCAACATTGCCAACGGCTCGCCGATCGGCGACACGCCGCCGGCGCTGATTGCGCTTGGCGCCGCGATCACGCTGCGCAAGGGCGATCGCCGCCGCACGGTGGTGCTCGAGGACTTCTTCATCGCCTACGGCAAGCAGGACCGCGAGCCGGGCGAGTTCGTGGAAAGCGTGCGCATTCCTTTCGTTTCCGATAACGCGCGTGTGGCCGTCTACAAGGTGACGAAGCGTCTGGATGAGGACATTACCGCCGTCTGCGGCGGCTTCAACATCGCCTTCGAGGCAGGTCGGGTCAGCGACGCCATCATCGCCTTCGGCGGCATGGCCGCTACGCCGAAGCGAGCCGCTCATGTGGAGGCGGTGCTAAAAGGCGCCGAGTGGAACGAGGAGACGATCGAGCGCGCTGTCGCTGCCTTCGATCAGGACTTCACGCCGCTGACGGACTGGCGCGCCTCGGCGGAGTACCGCCAACTGGTGGCGAAGAACCTGCTTCGCCGCTTCTATCTCGAAACGCAGTCGAGTGGCGGCCAGCTCCGTCTCGATCGCACCATTGCCGTCGCGGTTTAAGGGAGGAAGCCATGAACGTGATGCAGCCCATCGACCGCATTCGCGGCGGCGTACACGAAAACGAACGGCACGAGTCCGGCCACAAGCATGTGTCCGGAACGGCCGAATATATCGACGATATTCCTGAGCCCCAGGGCACCCTGCACGGCTATCTCGGCCTCTCGCAGCGGGCACACGCCGACATTCTGTCGATCGACTTTGAGGCCGTGAACGCCAGCGAAGGCGTGATCGGCGTTCTGACGGCCGCCGACATTCCCGGCGAGAACGATATCAGTCCGGCGCACAAGCACGACGAACCGATCTTCGTCACCGACAAGGTGGAGTTCCACGGCCAGCCGATCTTCGCAGTCATTGCCACTTCACGCGAGGCCGCCCGCCGTGCCACAGCCAAGGTCAAGATCGAATATCGCGACCTGCCGCATGTGACCGACGTGCTCGAAGCGGCTGCCGCCAACTATCCGCTGGTCATCGATCCCTTGAAGCTCGAGCGTGGCGACATCGACGCCGGCTTTGCCAAGGCGAAGAACATTCTCGAAGGCGAGATGCGCATCGGCGGCCAGGACCACTTCTATCTGGAAGGCCAGATCTCGTTTGCCATTCCCGGTGAGGACGACGAGGTGCTCGTCTATTCCTCGACCCAGCACCCGGCCGAGACGCAGCACATGGTCGCGACCGTGCTTGGCGTTCCGTCGAACGCGGTCACCGTGAATGTGCGCCGCATGGGCGGCGGTTTCGGCGGCAAGGAAACCCAGGCCAACATTTTCGCCGCCGTTGCGGCCGTCGCGGCCAAGAAATACCGCTGCCCGGTCAAGGTTCGGCCGGACCGCGACGACGACATGAGCGCCACCGGCAAGCGTCACGACTTCCACGTGGACTACAAGCTCGGCTTCGACGACGAGGGGCGCATCGAGGCGGTGGACGCCGTTTTCTCGGCACGCTGCGGTTACTCGGCTGATCTCTCGGGTCCGGTCACCGACCGCGCGCTCTTCCATGCCGACAACTGCTATTTCTATCCGAACGTGCGCCTGCGCTCGCGTCCGCTGAAGACCAACACCGTTTCCAACACTGCGTTCCGCGGTTTTGGCGGCCCTCAAGGGATGGTCGGTGGCGAACGAATGATCGAGGACATCGCCTATGCCGTCGGCAAGGACCCGCTGGAAATCCGCAAGCTGAACTTCTATGGCGGCGAGGGCCGAAACCTCACGCCCTATCACCAGACCGTGGAAGACAACATCATCGGCCGCATTATCGAGGAACTGGAAACCTCGGCGGATTATGCCAAGCGTCGCGAAGCGGTGATCGCGTTTAACCGCGAGAGCAATGTGGTGAAGCGCGGCATCGCGCTGACGCCGGTAAAGTTCGGCATCTCCTTCACCAAGACCGAGTACAACCAGGCCGGCGCGCTTGTGCATGTCTATACGGATGGTTCGATCCATCTGAACCATGGCGGCACCGAGATGGGGCAGGGGCTCTATACCAAGGTCGCCCAAGTGGTGGCCGACGAGTTCCAGGTCGATCTCGACCGGATCAAGGTGACGGCGACGACGACCGGCAAGGTGCCGAACACGTCTGCAACCGCGGCGTCCTCCGGCTCCGATCTCAACGGCATGGCCGCTGCCAATGCCGCCCAACAGATCAAGGAACGGCTGGTGAAGTTTGCTGCCGAGCGCTGGAACGTCGCCGAGGCCGATGTCGTCTTCGAACCGAACGTGGTGCGGATCGGAGCGGAACGCTTGAGCTTCAACGAGTTCATCAAGATCGCCTATGGCGCCCGCATCCAGCTTTCGGCCGCCGGTTTCTACAAGACGCCGAAGATCCACTGGAACCGCGCCGAGGGCCGAGGCCGGCCGTTCTTCTACTACGCCTATGGCGCCTCGTGCTCCGAGGTCAGCGTCGATACGCTGACCGGTGAATATCAGGTCGACCGCACGGACATCCTGCACGATGTCGGCCGCTCGCTGAACCCGGCGCTCGATCTTGGTCAGGTCGAAGGCGCCTTCGTTCAGGGCATGGGCTGGCTGACGACGGAAGAGCTCTGGTGGGATGCCAAGGGCCGGCTGCGCACGCACGCGCCCTCGACCTACAAGATCCCGCTGGCTTCGGATCGGCCACGCGTCTTCAACACCCGGCTTGCCGAGTGGTCGGTCAACCGCGAAGAAACGATTCGCCGCTCGAAGGCTGTCGGCGAACCGCCGTTCATGCTCGGCATCTCCGTGCTGGAAGCCTTGTCGATGGCGGCCGCGAGCGTTGCGGAGTATCGTATAGCACCGCGCCTTGATGCGCCGGCAACGCCGGAACGGGTGTTGATGGCGATCGAGCGGCTGCGGGCGGCCGCACGGCAGAAAGGGTAACAGGGGCTGATTGTCATGGTGGCGAGCCGCGAGGATATCAGGGACTTTCTCCGACGCGAGCGCGACTGCGTGCTTGTGGAGGTGACCGGTGCCGCCGGTTCGACGCCACGCGATACCGACGCCTGGATGCTCGTCGCCGCCGATAGCCTGTTCGGCACGATCGGCGGCGGGCAACTCGAATACATGGCGATCGACCATGGCCGGCGGGCGCTGAAGCGTGGCGACGCGCCGGAGGCGATGACGATCCCGCTCGGACCGGAGATCGGCCAGTGTTGCGGCGGGCGCGTGGCGCTTGCCTTCACACGAATCGATCGGGAGAAAGCCGCCATGCTGATTGAACGCAGCGACCTGGAAATCGCCAGCCGGCCGCATGTCTATGTCTTTGGCGCGGGCCATGTCGGCGATGCACTGGCGATGGCGCTCTCCCTGGTGCCGGTGCGCACCGTTCTCGTAGATACCCGCGAGAACGAGCTTTCGGCCGTTGCCGACATTCCCGGCATCGAGACCTGCCTGACGGCGATGCCGGAGGCAGTGGTGCGCGACGCGCCCCCCGGCAGCGCCTTCGTCATCCTCACCCACGACCACGCGCTCGACTTCCTGATCGCGGCAGAAGCGCTTCGCCGCGACGATGCCTCCTATGTCGGTATGATCGGGTCGAAGACGAAGCGCTCCACTTTCAAGAACTGGCTGTCGCGCGAGATCGGTCGACCGGACCTCTTCGACCGGCTAGTCTGCCCGATCGGCGGCACGACGGTGAAGGACAAGCGGCCAGCGGTGATCGCTGCGCTTGCCGCCGCCGAAGTCATGGCGGCTGCGCTCAATTTTCGCCAGCCGGTGCAAGTGGACATCTCGCGTCGGCCGGCTGCCGCCAAGCTTGCTCGTTAGCAAATCCGCCCGTCAGCGGAGCGCCGTTTCGCCCCGGTGCGCACCGTTGAGGTGGAGCGCAAAGCCGTTGATGCGCGGGTCGCCGACCTCCGGTCGGAGTTCAAGCGTCGGGATTGCATAGTCCCCGCCGTTCTGCCGGCGATAGGGAATGGGCGCAGTTGTCGCGAGCGTGTGCATTCTTTCTTTCAGTTGTTCCGCCGTGGCTTGAAAACCAGCGTCGTCAAGGCTGTCTACGCGGTAGGCGACGAACGGCGGGAGCACGTCGTAACCGGGATAGAAGAGGATCCCGTGGTTGATCGGGAAGAGCAGGTCGTCGATCGGCCCGTTCACGCCCCGCGGCGAATAGTGCTCCTCCCAGCCGCCCGTCGTCACGACAAGCATGGCGCGTTTGCCGGCCAGCGTTCCCTCGCCGAAGCGCCTGCCCCAATATTTGTCGCTGTGCTCGCCGACGCCATAGGCAAAACCATAGGCATAGACGCGGTCGACCCAGCCTTTCAGGATCGCCGGCATTGAATACCACCACAGCGGAAACTGCAGAATCAGCGCGTCGGCCCAGAGCAGCTTTTCCTGCTCGGTCTTGACGTCGGCGGTCAGCGTATCGGTGGCAAAGGCCTCCTTCGACGCGCGGCTCGGCTTGAGCCGGGCATCGGGGGCAAGGGCCGGAAAATCGGCGCGACCGATCTCGGACTTCCATCCCTCGGCATAGAGATCGGTGACACGAACCTCATGGCCTTCCGCCTCAAGCGTCTTGACGGCGATATCGCGCAGCGCGCCGTTCAGTGAACGCGGTTCGGGGTGGGCATAAACAAGCAGAACTTTCATGGTCGATATCCTCGGTGCCATCAACTGAGACTCTAGGTAGACCGCCCCATCCCTATGCGGTAGATATTCGAAATGCATAGGATCATGCCGAAAAATGGATAAGTCTGATGTTACGCTTGAACGCATGCGCACCTTCGTGCGCGTCGCCGAGCGGGGCAGTCTTTCGGCTGTTGCGCGTGAGTTCGGCATCGGCCAGTCGACGGTGACGCGGCAGCTGCGAGAGCTCGAGGAAGCGATCGGCGTGCCGCTGCTTAGCCGCACCACCCGTCGCGTCACGGTGACCGACGAAGGCAGCCGTTACTACGCCGATAGCGTCCAGATTCTGCGACTGGTAGAACAGGCCGGCGACGAAGCGCGCGGTGCGCGTGGGGCTGCTGCCGGTACCATTCGTGTGTCCTGCACGTCCGCATTGGGAGTGCTGCACGTTACCCGGCTGATCTTTGCTTTCCAGGACAGGCATCCCGACATCGGCGTCGATCTGAGCCTGACCGACGAGCGCATCGACCTCGTGCGGGAAGGCATCGACGTCGCGTTGCGGCTCGGGCCGCTTAGCGACAGCTCCATGAAGCTTAGGCCGCTTGGGCAGAGCCGGCGTCTTCTGGTGGCTGCTCCGGCCTACCTGGCCGCGCGCGGATTTCCGCGCGCCCCAAGCGACCTCTCGGCGCATGAGGGGATCCGCATGTCGAACATTGCCGGCAGTGACAGGCTCAACTTCGAAGCCACAGACGGGCGGCATCTGTCCGTGCCCTTCGGTGGACGCCTTCGCATCGATCATGGGCTTGCTGCACGTGAGGCCCTCGTCGCCGGCCGGGGCATCGCGCCTGCCCACCGATGGCTCGTCGACGATCTGGTCGAGGCCGGCCTGTTGGTGCCGCTGCTTCCGGACTATTCATTGCCTGCGGTGCCGCTCAGCCTGCTGATCGTGCCGGAACGCTCTGGCATCGCCCGTGTTCGTCTGTTGGTTGATTTCCTGGTCGAGGCGATCGGCAACCTTCCGGGGATCGAGAGGTCCAGAGCCTAGCGGCCTCGGCCGTCCGCCAGCTGCGACAGCGTGATCCCTAACCCGAATGGATCGGTTGCATGACCCGTGCGCCGTAAGCCATACCACAAATGTGTCGCTTACCCTTTGCTTCCGGATCTGTCTATCATCAGTAGTTTCTAAAATAAGGTTGACGCTGAGGTCGACCTTAGCGGAAGTAACGCGTCCAGGATTTTCTTTAGTGCTTTTCAGACAAATCGCGTTTTACGCAATTGCACAGAGACGGGGACGCATCAGATCGGGAGACGACTATGAAGAAACTGACGCGTGCTCTGCTCTTGTCCACGGCATTCGCGGTGCTGACGCACTATAGCGCGCCGTTCATGATCGGCGTTGCCCACGCCGATGGGGGTACTACCAGTGGTGAAGGCAGCACGGGCGGCACCGGTGGTGATGGTGGTACGGGCGGTGATGGCGGTACGGGTGGTACCGGCGGTGACGGTGGAACGGGGGGCGGTGGCGGCACGGGCGGCACCGGTGGTGATGGCGGCACGGGCGGCGATGGCGGTGGCACCGGTGGTGACGGTGGTGGCACGGGCGGTGATGGCGGCGGCACCGGTGGTGACGGTGGTGGCACGGGCGGTGACGGTGGTGGCACTGGTGGCGATGGCGGCGGCACCGGTGGCGACGGTGGTGGCACGGGCGGTGATGGCGGCGGCACCGGTGGCGATGGCGGCGGCACGGGCGGTGACGGTGGTGGCACGGGCGGTGATGGCGGCGGCACTGGTGGCGATGGCGGCGGCACCGGTGGCGACGGTGGTGGTACCGGCGGCGATGGCGGCGGCACGGGTGGTGACGGTGGCGGCACCGGCGGTGACGGCGGCGGTGGCGGCAAGCCCAAGCACGCCAACAACGGCTTCGGCAACGGCGGCGGTGACGGCGTTCCCGGCAAGTCGAAGCACAGCGACGTGAAACGCTGATCTCTGAAAAATATTGAGGGCGCGCCGCATCGGCGCGCCTTCTTTCTTTTGCAAACCACGTTGAGATCGCCCGGCACCGGGCGAAAGAATCGGCTCTCCGTCGATAGGAGCCGCCGGCAGGATGCCTAGGGTGTGCAGTCTTGCTCCTTGGTCCAGGCCGAAGCGGCCGGAAGACGAACGGTCAGGCCAGCATTCCGTTGATCAGGCGCTGACAGCGCTCGGCCATGTAATCGATCATCAGTCGCACCTTCGGGTCCTGGAACCGCTTGTGCGGATAGATCGCCGCAAGCTGCACGCTGAGCGGCGGCGTGTCGACGAGGATCGGCACGAGTGCGCCGGAATTGATGTGCGCCTTCACCTCGAACAGCGGCTTGTTGATAATGCCGCGGCCGTCGAGCGCCCACTGCGTCAGGACGTCGCCGTCGTCGGAATCATAGGGTCCGGTGACTTCGAGCTTGCGCACGCCTTCCATGGTCTGGAGCGTCCAGAAATACTCTTTCGAACCGGGATACCTGAGCAGCAGACAGTCGTGCTTGTCGGCGATGAGTGCGTCGGGCGTCTGAGGGATGCCCCGCTTCTCGAAATAGGCAGGCGCACCGCAGACAACGCGCTCGCAATTCATGATGCCGCGCATGCGCAGGTTCGAATCTTCGAGGATGCCGAGCTTGAAGGCGACGTCGACGCCTTCCGACAGGATATCGACATTGTGGTCCGACAGGCGAAGCCGCACTTCGATGTCGGGATACTTGTCGTGAAACTCCGGAATGCCCGATGCAATCAGCCGCCGACCTATCCCCAAAGGAGCGGTAATCTTCAGCGCGCCCTTCGGATTGCGCGAGAGATCGGCGATCGCATTTTCTGCTTCGTTGACAGCCTCGAGGATCTTCACCGCGCCGTCGTAAAAGACGCGACCGTGCTCCGTCGGGGTCAGCTTGCGCGTCGTCCGATTGAACAGGCGAACGCCCATATGGCGTTCCAACTCTTTGATTCTATTGCTTGCAACCGCCGGCGTCACGCGCTGGTCGCGACCCGCTGCCGACAGGGTTCCAAGCTCTACGACGCGTACGAAGACGCGCACATTGTCCAGATAAGACATGCCTCCGTCCCACTCCTTCAGGCTCTCTCTAGCCTATCCATTCCGTCGCTATTTTATAGATTTTTTTGAAAGTGTTGGTGAAGCAGCGACGTTCCCGCGACCTCCAGCAATGACACATAATGGTCCGAGGAGAAATGGGAGAATTTCATGTACGACTATGCCATCGCCTGGGATTGGCTGACCTTTGCCGTGAGATGGCTGCACGTCATCACCGCCATTGCATGGATCGGTTCGTCCTTTTACTTCGTCGCCCTCGACCTCGGTCTGAAGAAACATCCCGGCCTGCCGGTCGGCGCCTATGGCGAGGAATGGCAGGTGCACGGTGGTGGCTTCTACCACATCCAGAAATACCTGGTTGCCCCGGCCAACATGCCGGAGCACCTGATCTGGTTCAAATGGGAGTCCTATGTCACCTGGCTCTCCGGCTTCGGCATGCTCTGCCTGGTCTACTACGCCGGCGCCGACCTCTACCTGATCGACCCGAACGTGCTCGACGTCTCGAAGCCGGTGGCGATCGCCATCTCGCTCGGCTCGATTGCCTTCGGCTGGCTCGCCTATGATACGATCTGCAAGTCGCCCTTCGGTCGCGACAACACCCGACTGATGGTGCTGCTCTACTTCATTCTGGTCGGCATGGCCTGGGGCTACACGCAGCTCTTCACCGGCCGCGCAGCCTTCCTGCATCTCGGTGCGTTTACCGCAACGATCATGTCGGCCAACGTCTTCTTCATCATCATTCCGAACCAGAAGGTGGTCGTCGGCGACCTGATCGCTGGCCGCACGCCCGACGCCAAGTACGGCGTGATCGCCAAGCAGCGCTCGACCCACAACAACTACCTGACGCTGCCGGTTCTGTTCCTGATGCTGTCGAACCACTATCCGCTGGCGTTCGGTACCCAGTACAACTGGATCATCGCCTCGCTGGTCTTCCTGATGGGCGTGACCATCCGCCACTATTTCAACACCCGTCACGCGAACAAGGGCAACCCGACCTGGACCTGGCTCGTAACCGCGCTGCTCTTCGTCGTCATCATGTGGCTGTCGACCGTGCCGAAGATTCTTGCCGGCGGCGAGGAGGCGAAGATTTCCGCCGCGCAACAGCCGTTCGTCACCGCGGAAGCCTTTCCGAAGGTCCGCGACACGGTGCTTGGCCGCTGTTCCATGTGCCATGCCAAGGAGCCGGGCTGGGAGGGCATCGTCGTCCCGCCGAAGGGCGTGATGCTCGAGACCGACACTGAGATCGCCAATCACGCGCGTGAAATCTACCTGCAGGCCGGCCGCAGCCACGCGATGCCGCCCGCCAATGTCACCGGCGTATCGGACGAGGAGCGGCAGCTGCTCGTCGCCTGGTACGAATCCGTCGTGAATGGAGGAAAGACCCAATGACCGATCTGCTGATCCGCGGCCGTGTGCTGACCTTCGTCGAGGAACCGAAGGGCATCGACGGCACTACCTCCTATCGCTACTTCGAAGACGGCGCCGTGCTCGTGCGCGGCGGCAAGGTTGCCGATATCGGTGATCACGCCGATGTCGCCCGTCGTGCCGGTGCCGGCGTCAAGGTCGCCGACCATCGCCCCCATCTGGTGTTGCCAGGCCTGATCGATACGCATCTGCATTTCCCGCAGACGCAGGCGATCGCCTCCTACGGCGCCCAGCTTCTCGAATGGCTGAACACCTACATTTTCGTCGAGGAGCAGAAGTTCCGCAAACCGGAGCACGCCGACTTCATCGCCGGCCGTTTCCTGGATGAGCTTCTGGCGAACGGCACGACGACGGCGGCCGCCTATTGCTCGGTGCATCCGGAGAGCGTCGACGCCTATTTCGGGGCGGCCGAAGCGCGCGGCATGCTGATGATTGGCGGCAAGGTGATGATGGACCGCAATGCGCCCGATGCGCTGCGCGACACGGCGCAGCAGGGCTATGACGAGACGAAGGCGCTGATTGCCAAGTGGCACGGCCGTGGCCGCGCGCACTACGCCATCAGTCCGCGCTTTGCCATTACCTCGACGCCGGAGCAGATGGAGGCGAGCCGCGTGCTCGTCGCCGAGCATCCGGAGTGCTACGTCCAGACGCATCTCTCTGAAAACAGGGACGAAATCGCCTTCGCCACGTCGCTCTATCCGGAGGCGAAGGACTATACCGACATTTACGCGCGCTACGATCTGCTGACGCGCAAGACCTTGCTCGGCCACTGCATCTATCTGAGCGACCGCGAGATTTCGGTACTCGCCGAAACCGGTGCCGTCGGCAATTTCTGCCCGACCTCGAACCTGTTCCTCGGCTCGGGTCTCTTCGATCGCGATCGCTTCGACAAGCTCGGCGCCCGCTGGTCGGTCGCGACCGATGTCGGCGCCGGCACCAGCTTCTCGATGCTGGAGACGATGGACGAGGCCTACAAGGTTCTGCACCTGCAGGGCCAGCGGCTGACGCCATTCAACTCCTTCTACCGCATGACACTCGGCAACGCCCGGGCGCTCGATCTCGACGACCGTATCGGCTCGCTGCATGTCGGCGCCGATGCCGATATCGTGGTGCTTGATAGCCGCGCCAAGCCGTCGATGGACTTGCGCATGCGGGTTGCCGGTTCGCTTGTCGAGGAACTCTTCATCCTGCAGACGATGGGTGACGACCGATGCGTGGCCGAGACCTATGTCGCCGGCAAGCCGATGAAGGGAGCTGCACGCGCTGCGAAGGACGCAGCCACCTCGGCAGTAAAGAGCCTCGAAACGGCCTAAGGCGCGTCCGCCCCTGCTGGCTCGCCAGCATTGCTTATTATAACGCCGCGTGTCCGGATCGGACGCGCGGCGTTTCTGTTGGTCGGGGTTTAAAGCTCTTCCGGTCGCTTGCCGCCCATCGCCTTGGTCAGCGCATCCGCGCGTTCGCGCACGATGGGGCCGAAGGTCGAGAGCTTCTGATCGCTGACGCGGACCGACGGGCCCGAGATGGATATGCCGGCGATCGTTTCGCCATATTCGTTGAAGATCGGAGCGGCGACGCAGCGCATGCCGAGCGTGTGCTCCTCGTCGTCGACCGACCAGCCGCGGTGGCGGATCTCCTGTATATCCTTCAACAGCGCCGGCAGTGTATCGCGCGTCTTGTCGGTGAAATGCGCGAGTTCGCGACCGTGGAGCAGCTGGGCGATCTCCTTGTCGGACCAGGTGGACAGGATGGCCTTGCCGATGCCGGAGGCATGAACCGGACCGCGGCGGCCGGGACGGAAGAAAGCGCGCATCGGCGCGTGGCTTTCGACCTGCGAAATGAAGACGACGTCGCCGCCTTCCTCGATGCCGATATTCGCCGTCTCGCCGCTTTCCTCCATCAGTCCTTTTAGAAACGGCCGACTGATGGTGCCGAGCTTGCGGAAGCGCAGATAGGCGTTGCCGATCTCGAACGCCTTCAAGCCGACTGTCCAGGCGCCCGTGTCCGGGTCGTGCATCACCATGCCGTGGCCGGCAAGCGTTGCCAGCAGCCGGTGCACGGTCGACGGCGCCATGCCGGTCTCGTCGGCGAGCTGGGTGAGGGTTGAGCCGTCGCCTTCGGCCACGACCGTCAAAAGGGCGAGACTGCGATCAAGCACCTGGACGGATGAAGGGGCGGCGTTCTCGCCCGCCTTGCGTCCGCGTTTTCCCCTGCCGTTGCCGTCCATAAAAGCCTCTCTGCAAATCACGTGTCTCGCCCATCATCCTCTATCAGGCCATGCCGCGATTTTCTCCGAATTATTGAAGATCTTTATTTCCACATGCTGGAAATGAATTCCATTTGCGTGTTGCGTATCGACGATAATGGATTATTGTTTCAGGAAATTGGAGGAGTTCCCATGGCTAAGATGCGTGCCGTTGACGCGGCTGTTATTGTTCTGGAAAAGGAAGGCATCGACTGTGCCTTCGGCGTACCGGGTGCCGCCATTAATCCGTTCTACTCGGCGCTGAAGGCGCGCGGCTCGGTTCGTCATATCCTGGCGCGCCACGTCGAAGGCGCTTCCCACATGGCCGAAGGCTATACGCGCGCCAAGCACGGCAATATCGGAGTCTGCATCGGCACGTCGGGCCCGGCCGGCACCGACATGATCACCGGCCTCTATTCGGCCTCGGCGGATTCGATCCCGATCCTCTGCATCACCGGCCAGGCGCCGCGCGCCCGTCTCGACAAGGAAGATTTCCAGGCTGTCGATATCGCCAAGATCGCAGCACCGGTCACCAAGTGGGCGGTTACCGTCATGGAGCCGGCGCTCGTTCCCTTCGTCTTCCAGAAGGCGTTTCACATCATGCGCTCCGGCCGTCCCGGCCCGGTGCTGATCGACCTGCCGGTCGACGTCCAGCTTGCCGAGATCGAATTCGATCCGGACACCTACCAGCCGCTTGAAGCCTACAAGCCGAAGGCGACGCGGGCCCAGGCCGAGAAGGCGATCGCGATGCTGAACGAAGCGGAACGCCCGCTGATCGTTGCCGGCGGCGGCATCATCAACGCCGATGCATCGGACCTTCTGACAGAATTTGCCGAAATCACCGGAATTCCGGTCATTCCGACGCTGATGGGCTGGGGCACGATCCCGGATGACCATCCGCTGATGGCCGGCATGTGCGGCCTGCAGACCTCGCATCGCTACGGCAATGCCAACATGCTCGCCTCCGACTTCGTGCTCGGCGTCGGCAACCGCTGGGCAAACCGCCACACCGGCAACGTTCCGACCTACACGGAAGGCCGCAAGTTCGTTCACGTCGACATTGAGCCGACGCAGATCGGCCGCGTCTTCGCGCCCGATTTCGGTATCGTCTCGGATGCCGGCGCTGCGCTGAAGCTCTTCCTCGATGTCGCGACGGAATGGAAGACGGCGGGCAAGCTGCGTGACTGGTCCGCCTGGGCGGAGGAGTGCCGCGAGCGCAAGCGCACCATGCTGCGCAAGACCCACTTCGACCAGACGCCGCTGAAACCGCAGCGCGTCTATGAAGAGATGAACAAGGCCTTCGGCCGCGACACCTGCTACGTTTCGACCATCGGCCTCAGCCAGATCGCCGGCGCCCAGTTCCTGCACGTCTACAAGCCGCGCAACTGGATCAATTGCGGCCAGGCCGGACCGCTCGGCTGGACCTTGCCTGCGGCACTCGGTGTTCGCGCTGCCGATCCGGACCGAACGATCGTGGCACTCTCAGGCGACTACGACTTCCAATTCCTGATCGAGGAGCTGGCTGTCGGCGCCCAGCACAAGCTGCCTTACCTGCATGTGGTCGTGAACAATTCCTATCTCGGCCTCATCCGCCAGGCGCAGCGCGGTCTCAACATGGACTTCGAAGTCAGCCTCGCCTTCGACAACATCAACGCGTCGGGCGATGCGGAGAAGGGTTACGGCGTCGACCACGTCGCGGTTGCCGAAGGTCTCGGCTGCAAGGCGATCCGGGTGCGCAGTCCGAACGAGTTCCAGGAAGCCTTCGACCGGGCGCGCGCGCTGATGGACGAGCACCAGGTTCCCGTCGTCATCGAGTTCATCCTCGAGCGCGTCACCAACATCTCCATGGGCGCCGACATCAATGCAGTCGTCGAGTTCGAGGAACTGGCGCTGCGCGGCGAGGACGTGCCGACCGCGATCACGGCCCTGCTCGACTGAGCCTTGAATGACTGAGGAGATGCGGGCGCTCCGCCGCCCGCATCGCTCACAAGACAAACACAAGGAGGAAACATCGCATGGCGAAGTTCGCTGCGAACCTGACAATGCTGTTCAACGAGGTGCCGTTCCTCGATCGTTTCGCCCTTGCTGCCAAGGCCGGCTTCGAGGGCGTGGAATATCTGTTTCCCTACGAATTCGAAAAGGTGAGCCTGCGCGCAGAGCTTCAGCGCCATGGCCTGACCCAAGTTCTGCACAACCTGCCGGCCGGCAACTGGGCGAGCGGCGAACGCGGCATCGCCATCCTGCCTAACCGGGTCGACGAGTTCCGCAAAGGCGTGGCGAGCGCCATCGACTACGCGACGGCGCTCGACTGCAAGCAGGTCAACTGCCTGGTTGGCATCGCGCCTCACGGTGTCTCTGAACAGGTGCTGCGCGACACGCTGGTCGCCAATCTCAAGCTTGCTGCAAGCGAACTCGGCAAGCAGGGCATTCGCCTGCTCATCGAACCGATCAACGACTTCGATATTCCGGGCTTCTATCTCAACACGGTCGAGCAGGCGGCTTCGATCATTGAGGAGGTCGGCAGCGACAACCTGTTCATCCAGTACGACCTCTACCACCAGCAGCGCACGCAGGGCGAGTTGATCGGCACCTACAAACGCTTTGCCGATCGCATCGTTCATGTCCAGCTTGCCGACAATCCGGGCCGCAACGAGCCGGGCACCGGCGAGATCAACTATCCCTTCGTCTTCGACGCGCTGGAAGCGGCCGGCTACGACGGCTGGATCGGTTGCGAATATAAGCCGCGCACCACGACTGCCGAGGGCCTTGGCTGGCTCGGCGCCGAGCGCCAGCGCACCCAATCCGCAGACATCATCAAGATCAGGAGCTAAACACCATGGCAACAATCGGTTTCATTGGACTGGGTATCATGGGCACGCCGATGGCGCGCCACCTGCAGGATGCCGGCCACACCATCGTCACCTCGAAGTTCGTCATCCCGCCGCGCCAGGAGCTGCTCGACAACGGCCTCAAGTTCGTCGACTCGCCGAAGGCGTTGGCCGAAACCGTCGACACCATCATCCTGATGCTGCCGGATACCCCTGAGGTCAAGGATGTTCTCTTCGGCGAAAACGGCGTCGCCTACGGTCTTTCCAAGGGCAAGCTCGTCATCGACATGAGCTCGATCTCGCCGATCGAGACGAAGGAATTCGCCAAGAAAGTTCGCGAGACCGGTGCCGAATACATCGACGCCCCGGTTTCCGGCGGCGAAGTCGGCGCCAAGAATGCTTCGCTCTCGATCATGGCGGGCGGCGCCCAGGAGAGCTTCGACCGCGCCCTGCCGCTCTTGAAGTTGATGGGCAAGAACATCACGCTCGTCGGTGATTGCGGCGACGGCCAGGTCACCAAGGTCGCCAACCAGATCATCGTTGCGCTGACGATCGAAGCGGTCTCGGAAGCGCTTGTCTTCGCCTCCAAGGCGGGTGCTGATCCGGCGCGCGTCCGCGAAGCGCTGATGGGCGGCTTTGCCTCCTCGCGCATTCTCGAAGTTCACGGCGAGCGCATGATCAAGCGCACCTTCGATCCGGGCTTCCGCATCTCGCTGCACCAGAAGGACCTCAACCTGGCTCTCCAGGGTGCCAAGTCGCTCGGCATCTCGCTGCCGAACACGGCGGCAACGCAGGAACTCTTCAACAACTGCGCAGCCAACGGCGACAGCGGCCTAGACCACTCCGGCCTCGTCCGGGCGCTGGAGCGCATGGCGAACCACCAGGTTGCCTAAGCAATTCCAGGGAACGTGCGAAGCGGTTTTCCGTTAGGAATTGCGCCGCTTTGAAAAGATCAGGCGACGACCTTAAATGCGCATGACTCGTCCGGCGTCCCATTGTGCCGGACCGGTCATGCGTCCGGGCGGCGGTTGGAGGAACCGCCGCCCGAGACTTTCATGCAGTTCCAACCGCGATTTGCGCTGGGATGACATATAAGGATGGAGCGACGCGACATCCTCCAGGGGGAGACCAATGCCAACCATCACCGATCCACGCCGTTTCCTCGAAGCGCTGTTCACCTCGGCCGTTGCCGCGGCTGATCCGGAGAAAGTGATCGCGGCCAACCTGCCGGCGCGACCGAAGGGGCGGACGGTGGTGGTTGGGGCCGGCAAGGGTGCGGCCCAGATGGCAGCCGCCTTCGAACGCCATTGGGATGGTCCGCTCTCGGGCGTGATCGTCACCCGCTATGGCTATGCTGCCCCATGCGAGACGATCGAGGTGCTGGAAGCGTCGCACCCCCTGCCTGATGAAAACGGTTTGCTGGCCTCGAAGCGCTTGCTCGCCGAAGTCGGCGGCCTGACGGCGGACGATCTTGTCGTCGCGCTCGTCTGCGGCGGTGGCTCGGCGCTTTTGCCCTCGCCACCACCCGGCTTGACGCTGGAAGACGAGATCGCCGTCAACCGGGCGTTGCTTGCCTCCGGCGCGCCGATCAGCGCCATGAATGCCGTGCGCAAGCACGTCTCGATGATCAAGGGCGGTCGGCTGGCTGCCGCGGCCTATCCGGCCAAGGTCGTTTCGCTGATCGTTTCCGATATTCCGGGCGACGATCCGGCGCTGGTCGCCTCCGGCCCGACACTGGCGGACGCCAGCACGCGCGAGGATGCGCTGACGCTGATCGAGCGCTACAGTCTGAACCTGCCGGCAAAGGTTATGGCGTGGATCAATAGCCCGGAAAGCGCCGCGCCATCTCCTGATGACCCGCGTTTTGCCCGTAACGAAGTCCGGCTGATCGCATCCGCATCCGTCTCGCTCGAGGCCGCGGCTGCAGAGGCGCGTGCCGCCGGCATCGACGCGATCATTCTTTCCGATGCGATCGAGGGCGAGGCGCGCGACGTTGGCGGTGTGCATGCGGCGATCGCCCGGGAAGTCGTCGGCCGCGGTCGACCGTTCACCAAACCGGTCGTCGTTCTCTCGGGCGGCGAGACGACCGTCACCATCCGCGGCAAGGGCAAGGGCGGACGCAACAGCGAATTCCTGCTGGCGCTGGCGCTCGGCATCGACGGTGCCAAAGGGGTCTCGGCGCTGGCCGCAGACACCGACGGCATCGACGGCTCCGAGGACAACGCCGGCGCTTTCGCCGACGATACCACCATCGCCCGTCTCGCGGCGCAACGGCTGGATGCCGCGGCATTCCTGCAGAAGAACGACAGCTGGTCGGCGTTCGATGCGCTCGGCGATCTCTTCAAGCCCGGCCCGACCGGCACCAACGTCAACGATTTCCGCGCCATCCTGGTGCAGTGATATCCGCGCGGCGGGTGTGTAGCTTGCCTGTCGTTATACACTTCACGCGAAGTGGCAACTGACCGAGCCGTAAGCGCCGAAATCGGCGACGATCGTGTCGCCGCTCCTGGCTTCGAGCGTGCGGATGAAAGAGCCTGAGAGAACGATCTGGCCGGGCTCGATCGCGTCGCCGCATTGCGCGAGACGATTGGCGAGCCAGGCGATGCCGCGCGCCGGATGGTTGAGCACGCCGGCCGCAAGCCCCGTTTCCTCGATCACCGCATTGCGCGAGACGATCGCCCCCATCCAGCGCATGTCGACCGTATCGGGGCGCACGGCGCGGCCGCCGAGGATGAGGCCGCCATTGGCGGCATTGTCGGCGATCGCATCGACGAGGATGCGCGCCTTCTTTGTTTTCGGATCCGTGCGGACGATCCGGCTGTCGAGAATTTCCAGCGCCGGCATGACATAATCCGTGGCGTTCAGGACCTGGACGATGTTGACCCGCGGGCCTTTGAGCCCGGTTTTCATGATGAACGCGATCTCCGCTTCGACCCGTGGCTGGATGAAGCGATCGGGGGGTATGCTTGCGCCGTCGTCGAACAGCATGTTGTCGAAGAGCACGCCGGAATCGGGCGTGTCGATGCCGAGCGCCTGCTGCATGGCATTGGACGTCAGCCCGATCTTCCAGCCGATGATGCGGTGGCCGTCGTCGCGTTTGCGCCGGACCAGAGCCGCCTGGATCGCATAGGCGTCGTCGACCGTCATTTCGGGATGCTTGAGCGACAGGAGCCCGATCTGTTTTCGATCGCGTTCGGCCTGATGCAGGCTTTCGGCGGCCTTGGCGATCTCGGTTGCATTCAGCATGGCGCCCCCCGACTTCAGCGCCCTTAAGGATACACCAAGGTCGGACCCGGCGCGCGCACCGTCTTTGGGCGATCAGATCGGCTGACTTGCCAGCATCAGGCCGAGGCCGATGAGGATCGAACCGCAGGTGCGCGGAACAAGATTGCCGGCGCCACCAACCAGCCGACCGAGCGTGAAGGAGGCGAGGAAGACGGCCGCGATATCGGCGACCGACAGGGCAAGGTTCACCAGCAGGCCGAACATCAGGAACTGCAGCGACATCGGCATCGCCACGGCCGGATCCACGAACTGCGGCAGGAAGGTCACGAAGAACAAGGCGGTCTTGGGATTGAGGACCTCCACCCCGATGCTGTCGCGCAGGACGCCGGGTTTCGCAGCCTCGGCGTGGGCGGCATGTTTGCCGACCCCGAGCAGCATGGTCGCGCCGAGCCAGACCAGATAGACGGCGCCGGCAAGCTTGATCGCCCCATAGAGAAGCGGTGCATGGTGAAGCAGGGCGGCAAGCCCGAGCGCCGCGGCGGCGATGTGGACGTAGCAGCCGATATGAATGCCGAGCGCCGCCAGGAGGCCGGCCTTGCGGCCATGCGCCAACGTCTGCGCCGTCATATAGAGAATGGCAGGACCCGGCATGAAGGCGAAAATCGCCGTTGCCAGTGCGAACGAAATCCAATGCTCCAGCGACGGCATGGGGGCTCCTCCCGAAATAGCCGGAACGCCCCCGGGCCGACGTCTTGGCGTCGAACCATCTCGGTGGCGCGATAGAGCGGGAGAACTACGCTTGGTTGTATCCGATTGACATACGGCAGGTGCCGTATTTCGGCGTTGTGGCAGGATCGCCTGTTTTGCCGTGGTTAAGGGAAGGTGACTTCCGGAAAGACCGGCGAGGACTGCGATATCAACCGATCGGCAGGCCGATGCGCAGCGCATAGGCGGCGATCTCTGCCGTGTTGTGCAGACTGAGCTTGCGCATCAGGTTCTCGCGATGCTTGCGGGCCGTGAGCGGGCTGATACCGAGGCGATCGGCGGTCTCGCGCGCGGTCAGCCCCTGGGCGGCGAGAGAGAGGATCTGCATTTCGCGGCGGGTGAGGGGGATGGGGGAGAGCGCCGTATCGGTTGTCGGCGGCGGCTGGTGGCTGCGGGGATCGTCGATGGCGAAACGAACCGATTGGCTGAGATAAATTTCGTTTCGCAGCATTGCGTCGAGTGCTGCATTCAGTTCGGCCGGATCGCCGGTCTTCGTCAGGTAACCGCTGGCCCCGGCGGCGATCACGGCCCGCACGGTTCGCGGCTCGATGTTTGCGGTCAGCGCCAGGATCTTCATGCGCGGCGCGACCGCCCGGAGTTCGTTGATGAACTGCACGCCGGCAACCCCCGGCATGCCGAGGTCGAGGATCACCAGATCAGGACTGCTGGCGCGAACGATGGTCGTCAGCGTCTCGCCGTCGGCCGCTTCCGCAACCACCGATACATGGTCCATGGTGGAGAGCAGCAGCTTCAGGCCCTCGCGAACGATGGCGTGATCGTCTGCCACCACGATCGTCAGCAGTTTGCGCATGTAAGCAATCCTTCATCGAAATCGGCAATTCTCCGCGGACATGGCGTTGCATCGAGACAGGAGCGGCAATGGAGACTCGCGAACACCTGCAACCTCTCCTGATAGGCTTATTATTTCGTCAATCTTACGCGGTGCTTTTTGCCAATTTCGCAATTCCACTGCCGGTTGCTTATGTCCTGCGCGATCTTGTGTCGTGGGATCTGCTGTTTTCATGGGGTGCCGCACTCTATCTGCTGACGTTCGCCCGCATTCTTCTCGACTGGCGATATCGGCGTCAGACCGATGAAGGGCGGACGCGGGACTGGCGGCGATGGGCCTGGCGCTTCACGCTGCTTTCGTGGGTTTCCAGCGGTCTCTGGGGCGCGCTTGGCTGGTTTGCCTTCCATCCGGACGAGCCGCAGACGCTTGCCTTCGTCTGCATCGTGATCACAGGCATTGCCAGCGGTGCGGTGCCGTCGCTGTCTGCCTTTCCGCTCGCCTATGCCGGCTCGCTGGTTGCGATCCTCCTGCCCTTCGCGATCCGCTGCTTCCTCGGCGAAGGGCCGATCTACGACACCTATCTGATTTTCACCATCTGCCTCTTCGGCGTCGACCTCTACTACAGCCGCGTCACCCACAGGACGCTTGCCGAAACGGTGCGGCTGCGTTTCGAGAATCTGTCGCTGATCACGAGCCTTGAGGCAGAGCGCGACAAGGCGCAGAGCGCCGATCGCTCCAAGTCGCGGTTCCTCGCTGCCGCAAGCCACGACCTGCGTCAGCCGATCCACGCCCTCAGCCTTTTCACCTCGACGCTCGCAGCACTCGGTCGCAACGGTGACGTTCCGGCCAAGAACGCCCGCGACCTCGCCGATCGCGCGCGCTCGGTTATCGGCAATCTCGGCGGTCTGCTCGACGCGTTGCTCGACATTTCCAAGCTTGACGCGGGAATCGTGACCGTCGCGCGAGAACCGGTGTCCCTACGGCGACTGTTCCACGACCTCAAGGCGGAGTTCTCCGGCATTGCGAAGGACCAGGGCCTCGGATGGCGCGTGGTGATGACGGATGTCTGGGTCGATACCGACCCGATGATGCTGAAGCGTGTCCTCGACAACCTTCTTTCCAATGCCTTCCGCTACACGCGGACCGGCACGGTGCTGATCGGTTGCCGACGCCGCGGTGCTGCGCTGGAGGTGCAGGTCTGGGACACCGGTGTCGGCATCCCGGCGTCCGAACAGGACGCAATCTTCGAGGAGTTCGTACAGCTTCAGAACCCGGCGCGCGACCGGGCGCAAGGGCTCGGGCTCGGCCTTGCTATCGTCCAGCGTACCGCCGCTCTGCTCGGCCACCCGGTCAAGGTGGTCTCGACGGAGGGTCGCGGTTCGATGTTTTCCATCACTTTGCCGGTGGTCGCGCCGCCTTCGCTGGCACAGCCCGGACGCGCCCATCCGGCCGCTGCGACGCAGCATGGGGGCATCGTCGTCATCGACGATGAGCGCGACGCGCTGGATGCGACGGCGCTGTTGCTCCGCACGCTCGGCTATGCGGTCTATGCCGGGCGTTCGGCTGCCGGGGCCCGAAAGGAGCTTGCGAAGGCTGCGCGCTTAGGAGAGGTGCCGGTCGATCTTGTCATCACCGATTACCGTCTCGAGGCCGGCAAGACCGGGATCGATGCGATCCGGGAGATCAGGGCCCATCTCGGGCGGGAGGTGCCGGCGCTGATCCTTTCCGGCGATACGTCGCCGATACGGCTGAAGGAAGTGACCGCAAGCGGCCACCGTCTTCTCCACAAGCCGCTCGATGCGGTGCGGTTGGAGGAGGAGATCGAAGCGCTCCTCGCCGAGCGGGCTGAAGACGCGGCACGCGAGATCCGCACTGTTACTCGATGAAGACGCGCACGCTGGCGGCGCGGCCGACGGAATCGATCACCGTCAGCGTCGAATAGCCGGCACCATCCGGTTGCCACTGCGTGACCCGCCGGCGGGTGAGCTCCGGCAGAGGCTTGCCATTGGCAAGCCAGCGGAACGGCGCGCGTCCGCCCTGGAGCTTGAGTGTCAGCGGCGAAAGCGCCTGATGGTTCGCACTGAGCTCGACGCGTGCGCCCTCGGGCGGAAACACGATCTGCGGTGCCGGCTCGCGGGCCGAAGCGTTGACGAGGCCGCTTGCCGTCAGCGAGAAGCGGCGCTGGCTGATCGGCAGTTCGGCTTGAGAAATGCGGATCGCGCCGGCCGGCGCATCGGGCAGCGGCGTGATGCCGAAGCCGGATTTGGCGAAGCCTTCGAAGAGAATGGGGGCGGCGCTGCCATAGCCGGTGAGGCCGGGAACCGCCCCATTGTCGGGCCGTCCGACCCAGACCCCGAGCACATGGCGGCCGTCATAGCCGACCGACCAGGCATCACGGTAGCCATAGCTGGTGCCGGTCTTATAGGCGATGCCGCGCTGGCGACTGCCAGCGGGCGGCAACACGCCGGAGAGCGCGTCGGAGACATTCCAGACGGCGACCGGCGAAAGCACCGGTTCCGCTTCGATCAGGCCCGCCTTGCCCTCAACGCCGTCGCCGAGCCGGAGCGGGAAGCCGCGGTTGGCAAGCGCCGCATAGAGCTGCACGAGATCGCGCAGGGAAAGTCCGACGCCGCCAAGACCGATCGCAAGGCCGGGTGCTTCGCCGGCAGGAAGTGCCGGCTTCACCTCGCCGCGGCGAAAGCGCATCATCAGCTCGGCCGGGCCGACCGCGTCGAGCAGGCGGATCGCCGGAACGTTCAGAGACAATTGCAGCGCCTCGCGCACGCTGACATCGCCCTGGTAGCTCATGTCGAAGTTGCGTGGGCGGTAGCCGAAGAAGTCCGCCGGCCGGTCCTCGATGATCGTTTCCTGGCTGACGAGCCCTTCTTCGAAGGCAAGGCCATAGATGAAGGGCTTGAGGGTGGAGCCCGGCGAACGCGTGATGCGCGTCATGTCGATCCAGCCGGAGCGGCTCGCATCGAAATAGTCGGCCGATCCGACCGAAGCGACGATCTCTCCGGTCTTCGCATCGGCCATCACCATGGCGACCGAAACCTTCGGTCCGAGCTTGGCTGCCCCTTCCTTTGCCACGGCTTCGAGGTTGCGCTGGACGGCAAGGCGCAAGCTCGTCTCATGCCGAACCGCCCGCGGGTCCTTGCGCAACGCCCGTTCGGCGAGGTGCGCGGCATAGGCCGGGAGTTGCAGCCTGCGCGACGGAACGGACGTGGCGATTGCGCGTTCCGCTTCGCCGTCGCCAATCACGTCAGCAACGGCGAGACGCGTCAGCACCCGTTCGCGGGCGGCGACAGCGGCGGCATGGTTGCGGTCCGGGCGGCGCTTCTCCGGCAATTGCGGTAGTGCCACGAGCAGGGCCGCTTCGCCGGCCGTCAGCCGTTTCGGCTCCTTGCCTAGCCACGAGAGGCTCGCGGCGCGCACACCCTCGATATTGCCGCCATAAGGCGCATGGGTGAGATAGAGATTGAGGATCTGGTCCTTCGATAGCCGTCGCTCGATCTGGATCGCGCGTGCGATTTGCAACATCTTGGCGGTTATCGAGCGCTGCTGCCGCGGCTCGATCAGCCGGGCGACCTGCATGGAAAGCGTCGAGGCGCCCGAGACGATCCGGCCATTGCTGACGAATTGAAGCGCGGCGCGGCCAAGCGCCAATATATCGACGCCGGAATGCTCCTCAAAACGCTGGTCTTCGTAGGCGATCAGCATCTTCAGGAACTGCGGATCGACATCGTCGACCGTGGTCTGCAGTCGCCAGAGGCCATCCGGCGTTGCGAAGGCGCGCAAGAGCTGTCCGTTGGCGTCGTCCACCTCGCGCGAGACGACGTCCGCCTCCGCAAGCGGCGGCGGGAAGGCCTCGTCAGCCTTTTCGATCGCAAAGCCCGTCAGCCCCGTCACCAGCAGGCAGACGGGCAAGGCGATCAGCAGTTTGCGCCCAATCGACATGATCTTGCCTATTGCGCGGCCAGCACCTCCATGCGCCCGGTCGCGGTGCGGGCCGAAAGCTGCGGCCGGTACATGTCCTCGACAGTTGCGGCCGGATGGTCATAGGTGCCCGGCGTTACCGCGCGCACGACATAGGCCAGCGTGACCTCGCGGCCGGCGCCGATGCTGCGGTCGAGTGCTGCGACGAAGCGGTCGTTACGGAACTCCGTATGGGTCGCGGTGATTTCGCCGAGCCACTCGAAATTGCTGAGCTGGGCACTGTCGACGAGGCTCGGATTGTCGATCTGGAAACCGGCCGGCAGCAGGTCGGTGACCAGCACGCGCGACGGCCAGTCGTTGGCCTCCGTGACTTTCAGCACGACGACGTAGCGTTCGTTCTGCCGCGCTTCCATGACGTTCGCCTCGGCTCCGTCGAGCGTGTAGTAGGTGCGCTCGATGGTGAAGCCGTCGCCGCCGGCCGAAAGCGGCTGGGCGGGGGCGGCGACCGTGGTGACCACGGCCGAAACCGGATCGGCACCCTGGTTGCGGATCACCACCGGGTGGGTGATGAGCGCGTCGCCGGTCATCTGGGCGGCATAGCTGCCGGACTTCGATGCGCCGTTGACGTCGAGCGCCATGTCCTCGTCGCCATTCTGGATGGCGCGGGCGGCAAGCAGCATCCAGGCCTGTTCCTGGGTGCTGGTATAGGTCTTCTGTTCCCATTCGCGGGCGACCATTTTCGATAGCTCTGGAACGATCGGCGGGACCGGTCGGCTTTCGGCCGCAAGCGCCAGCACCGCCGCGCCGTCACGCAGCGACGAGCCGTAGTCGGAGCGCGACAGGCTGACATTGACGAGGCCCGTCGACATGTTCGCCGCGTTGGCAAACGTGTCCTGCGCCCCTTGAGCATCGCCATACAGCGAAAGCGCTGCGGCGATATGAGCCTTGGCGAGCGGCGTCGGGAAATCGTTGATCAGCGTGTTTGCGTAATAACGCAGGTCGTTGATCGCCGCCTTGCGATTGCGGGCAAGCACGTAGAGCGCATAGGCGATCTCGTTGCCGCGATCCTTGGCGTTGGTGTCGTAGCTGACGCCGTTCTGCAGGTTTTCCAGCGCCTGAACCATTGCGGCCTCGGGCACGTCATATTTCTGCTCGCGGGCGCGGGTCAGGAAGTCGGTGACATAGGCGTCGAGCCAGAGGTCGCCGTAGCCCGGGCCCCAAAGCCCGAAGCTGCCCGACGAGGACTGGTTGGAGAGCACGCGGTAGATCGCCTCCTGCACCCGTTTCGTCACGCCCTCGTCATCGGCAAGGCCGGACTGCTTGGCGAGTTCGCTCAGGTAGAGCAGCGGCAGCGCGCGGCTGGTCGTTTGCTCCGTGCAGCCATAGGGATAGCGATCGAGGGTCATCAGCAGTGCCGGCATATCGAAGGCGGCAGAGCGGGTGACGCTGAGGTTGACGGAAGCGCCCTGCAGGATGCTGTCGGCGAGCAACTGCCCGTCGACCGTCAGGCTGCTTCCTGGCGCGATCGAAACCACTTGTCGCTGTGTCACCGGCAGGGTTGCCGGACGCACGAGCAGGTCGAGCGACTGCTCGAGCGAAAGGCCGTTGGCGCCGGTCAGCGCCACGGTGACGACGCCGTTGCCGGGATATTGCCCGACGACCGGCAAGGTGATGGAGGAGCGACCGCCCTGGTCCAGGGTGACCGTGCTGCCCGTCCCCGGTTGCTCGACCGTGGCTTGGCCACTGGTCGTCACATGGATCTGGTAATCGCCGGCCGGTGCGTCGGTATTGGCGATATCGAGCCTCAGGTCCGACCGGTCTCCGGGCGCCAGGAACCGCGGCAGGCTGGCGGTAACGACGACGGGGTCGCGGATCACCACGTCGCGCGTGGCGTGGCCGACACCGGATTTCGTCCAGGCAACGGCCATCAGTCGCGCCGTTCCGTTGAACTGCGGGATGTCGAAGCTGACGGTTGCCTTGCCGTCGCCGTCGAGCTGTACCGGTCCTTCGAAGAAGGCGACCAGCTTTTCCGTGGGCGGGCTGCCCTGAAGCGCGACCTGGCCGCCATCGCCGCCGGTGCGCAGTTTTCCGGTCGCGCCGAGCGAGCCGTCGATCAGGCGACCGTAAAGGTCGCGGATTTCAAGGCCGAGCTGTCTCTGGCCGAAATACCAGGCTTCCGGGTTCGGCGGCTCGTAGCGGGTGAGATTGAGAATGCCGACATCGACGGCGGCGATCGTCACATAGGCTTCCTCATTGGCACCGGCACCGGCGACCTGGAGGCTGATGTCGAGCGGCTGGCGCGGCTCCATCTTTTCGGGCGCGTTAAGCGTGACGGCGAGCTTGCGCTCGGCCGGATCGACGGTGAGCCATTTGATGCCGATGGCGCGCATCGGCATGCGGCTTTCCTGGGCATCGCCCGGCCGGTAGAGCGTGGCGGTGACATAGGCGCCGGCGCCCCAGGCGTCGGTGACCGGCAATTCGACTTCGCCGCCTTCAGCCGCAATCGATACCGTCTCGGTCGTGATCAGGTTCTCTGTGCCGACGGTGACCAGCAGTTCGCCGGCAAAACGCGGCGAGACCTTCAGCTTGGCCGTGTCGCCGACCGCATACTTCTCCTTGTCGAGCGCGATCTCAAGGCCGTCAGGCGTTTCCGTCGAGGTGGCCGCGACATACCAGCCGGCGTCGAATTCGACGCTCGAAGTCGGGCCATCGACCGCGGCCGTCTCGACTTCCAGGCGATAGCGCCCCCAGCCGACGGGCACGGAGATATCGCCGCCGTCTTCCGTCAGGTCGACGCTGCCGTTGGCCACCTGTTTGGTGGTAACGACGGGCTCGTATTTCCAGGCGCTGCCGTCGCGATACCAGTGATAGTTCCGTTCGACGCTGATCAGCTTCCAGAGGAGCCCCTGCATGGCGACCTTGCTGCCGGCCGGATCGACGGCGATGACGCGGAACTTGCCGACGGAGTTTTCGGCGAGCTCACCCTCGAATTCCGGCTTGATGCCGAGCATCGGGCCCTCGGCGCGCACCGGCAGTTTCAGCGAGCGCTCGACGGCGCGGCCGCCGGCTTCACGCATGCGAACGGTCACGGTGGCATTTAGCAGCTGCGTGGTCGAGGGCACTTCGTCGATGAGGACGTCGAAGCTGGATTTGCCTTCCTCGTCGAGCGACGAAAGCTCTTCGAGCGGCAGGCGCGTGTCTTCGCTCGCCTCTTCGTCGGCAAGACCGAAGGAATAGCCCTTGAAGGCGGCGTTTTCGCGCGTCGGCTTGATCGTCACTTCGCCTTCAAGTTCGAGGCCGGCAGCCGGTGCGCCATAGAGATAGCGCCCGTCGACTGCCACGCTTGCCGTCTCACCGACGGCGATTTCCTTGGCGTCGCTGGTGAGATCGAATTCGGTGCGATCCGGCACGAAGTCATCGATCAGGAACTGCTTCTCGCCGATCGCAGGCGACTTCGGGTCAGTGAAGATCTGCATCGTCCAGGTGCCGCGCATGGCGTTTGCCTGGGTGTCGAGGTCGAGCGTATGGCCGCCGAGCTTGCCGCCGGCACTGGTCATGCGGCGATATTCGACACCATCCGGGCGGAGGAAGACGAAGGTCAGCGGCAGGTTCTCGATCGCCATGCCGTCAACGTCACGGGCAAGCGCTGCCGCATGCACGGTTTCGCCGGCACGATAGATGCCGCGCTCGGTCCAGGCGAGAATGTCGATGGCGCCAGGAGCCGCGCGCCCGGTGACGCCACGATCCGAAAGGTCGAAGCCGGCGCGGCTCATGTCGAGGAAGACATAGTCGTCCTCGCCCTTCTTGGCGGTGATGACGGCGGGCGTGAGGCCGGCCGTGCCACGGATCAGTCCAGCAGTGAAGGTCACGCGGCCGTCATCATCGCTCACCGCCGTGCCGAGGATCTCGTTGTTTTTGGCGACGAGCTGCAGTTCGACGCCTTCGATCGGCTCGGCAGTCGCAAGCGAGCGCACGAAGACGTTCAGCCCGTCTGTGCCGGCATAGGTGGAGATACCGATATCGGAAACGACGAACCATTGCGTCGCGCGCGCATCCCATTCCTGGCTGATACCGGTGGTCGGTGCGGCGGTTAGGACGTAGACGCCGGGCTTGCGTTGAGGCAGTGCCTCGTCGACCGGGAAGCTTGTGACGACCTCTTTGTTGACGTCGCGCTCGATGTCGATCGAGCCTTGCCAGACGAGTTCGCCGATCTCATCCTCGATGCGCTGGGCGCTGTAGCCGTCGAGCTGGGTCAGGAACTGCGAGCTCTGAAGCACCTGGGCGATGCTGCGATCGCCGACGCGGTAGAGTTTCAGCTTGGCGCTGTCGGTGTTGACGGAAACGAGCGGGATGCCGCGGCGCGCGGTCGACGGCAGCACGAAGCTGTCGCCGGTGAAGCGCACCATTTGGGCGCGGTCCGCGACATAGATATCGAGGGTGACGGGCGCTTCGAGCATTTCGTCGACGGTGGACGGCAGGCCGGCGCGAAGGGTCAGCTTGTAGCGCTCGCCATGCGATAGGCCTTCGATGCAGATCTGGTCGCCCTTCGCCTCAAGCGCCTTTGGCGCAGCACCATTGACGGTGACGAAGGAGGCATAGTCGGCGCCGCTCTTCAAAAGCTGCTCGGAGAACTGCACGCAGGCGCGCGGCGTCGCAGCGTCGGAATCGATCGTATGTTCGACGACGCGGAAGCCCTTGCGCTGCTTAAGGTCGAGATAGGCTGCCTCGACCGATTTTGCCTTCACCAGTTCCAGGCTCGCCTTGTAGGCGTTCAGTGCGGCGCGGAAATTCTCGGCGCCTTCCAGCGATTTGGCCATGACGGCAAGCGCATGCGCCCGGCTCTCGGTGGTGCGGGTCAGCTCGTAGCCGTTGATCGCGGCGATCGCCGCCTGGATCGATACGCTTGAATTGTTGGTGATGCGGTTCGCGGTTCGCGCCGCCTCCAGCCAGAGTTCGGCGTCATCAGGATTGATCGCCAACGCGCCCTGGAAGGCCTTCAGCGCATTTTCGATATTGCCCATGCCGGCCTGGCCGCGTGCCATGTCGATGAGCGTATTGACGCCCATGCCCTGCTGATCGTCGGCAAGGGTAAGATTGGCCTTGGTGTTGCGGGCGTCCTGCAGCAACTGATCCGACAGGAATTTCAGGCGCGGCGGCGCCCCGATGTCGGCTTGTGTGACCTGCGGCTGCACGACCTTGCCGGCGATGGCGCCGGGGAAGGTGTTGAGCTGGTTATAGTCGGACTTGAGGAAGCACCACTTCACCTTGGGATTGTAGGTGAAGGCGCGGCAGGCCTGGTCCGCGATGCATGTCTGCTGGCATTCGTCGAGCGAGACGTTCTGTTCGGTCCTGAGGTCGAAACCGAAATAATCGCCGTCCTGAGTGATCTCGATCTGCCGTCCACTCTCCTGGGCAACGGCGGGGATGCCGGCGGTCAAAAGCGACAGGAAGAGGGTGGAAAGGCCGAAAAACGCGCGCACAGACATCAAGTCCTCCCAACGCTGCCGGTCTCGATAGAGGCTTCACTTTTCAGGCTTCCGCCCCGCTTGTCAACCGGAGAGCAGTCGACGTGCGGCGCAATTTCAGCGGGAGCACTGCTGTGAAGGATCGAGCATCGATCCGGAATGAAACACGATAAAACGATATGTAAATCAAACTATTATGACGGTCGGCCAAAGCCGCGGGAGAAACCGCGCCGCTAGCCTCGTTGTTCTCTCAGGAAGACGGTCAGCGAGCGACCGGCATCGAGGATATGATCGCGCGTCAAGGCGCTGGCCCGCTCGGCGTCGCGCGCCACACAGGCATCCAGGATCGCCTTGTGTTCGCGGCGCGCGCGCGCAACGCCCGAGGTTAGCGTCAGCTGCGCCCGCAGGTAACGGTCGATGCGATCGAGAGAGGCGCGAACGATCTGCAGGTAATAGGGGCGACGTGCTGCCTCGTAGAGGCTGTAGTGGAAGTTGCGGTTGATTTCGCCCCAGCGGTCGGAATTTTCCTCCTGCTCGAATTCCTCGCAATGCTGGCGTGCAAGGTCCAGCGTACGGCGGTCGAGACTGGGTACGGCAAGCCGAATGACCTCCGCCTCGATCAGTGCGCGGAACTCGAAAATCTCCTCGATTTCCTCAATCGAGAGGCCGGCGACAACGGCGCCCTTATAGCGCTCGGTGGTAATCAGCCCATGCTGCTCCAGCCGTGAAAGCGCCTCGCGCACCGGAATGCGGCTGGTGTTGAACATCTGGGCGATGTGGTCCTGGCGCAGGTTCTCGCCTTCGGCGAGGTCGCCTTCGATGATCGCCTTGCGCAAGGCCTCATAGACGATATCGGCCGCTGAGGCGGCTTGCCTGACATCGACGGCGTCGAGTTTCATCCTGTTCAAACCCCGCTGGCCAAGCCCCTCGGCACGGCGAATTCGGAAGCGTTTTCGCGCTGTTGGTCAACGGTCATAGGTCCAATCCGGGCGCCGGGCAACAGAGCTTTGGAAAGTAGGCGCGACGATCTCGTCGCCGGAACCGGAAATCGTCTGACGGAGGAAAGGTCTCTGATGAAGCGGAGCGGCAGAGCGTGATATGGTCGAGCTGCGAAGCCAGCCTTGTCTTGGAAACCTCTCGTGGTGTTACCAATGCCGCTCGTTTACAGGCCTGCTCGAGCCGACGAATTGGCTGCGACCGATGCACTGGTCGTCTCAAGCATCAACGATCTTACCATTCGGCACGGCTTCGGCCCGATGGCGGCGACAAGCCCTCCCAATTTTCAGCTTTTTTGCCTTAGGGACGATCCGGACGGCCTCTGGGTGGCCGAAGAGGGCGGGGGCATCGTCGGATGCACCTGGAGTTGGACTTGCGGGGATCTCTGGTTTCTCGCCCAGTTGTTCGTCGATCCCGCTCAACAGGGCCGGGGCATCGGAAATTCGCTGCTGGAACGAACTCTGGAACATGCGCGCAAGTCAGGCGCAGCCCACAAGGCGCTGATCACCTTCACCTTCAATCGGGTGTCGCAGGGGCTCTACATGCGACACGGCTTCTTTCCGCGCACGCCGATCTATTTTTTCGATGCCAGGCGAGAGGCAATGCGGATGTTGCCGGAGACGGTCCTGCGCGCCGTGCCGATCGAACCCGATGCAGCGACCATGGAGACGCTGGCGACGGTCGATCGCTGCGCCATCGGCGTATCGCGGGACAAGCATCATCGCTACCTGCTTGGCGATCTGGCAACCCGAGGGTTTCTGTTTTACGCCGGCAGCGATCCTGCCGGATACGGCTATATCGGCGCCAACGGGCACATCGGCCCACTCGCCGTCCTGTGGCCCGGTCATGTTCAAGATGCCTTCGCGGCCGCGTTGCGATTGGCCGCCGCGGGCACGTCTGAGAGGATTTCGGCCTTCTTGCCCGGGGCATGCGACGGCGCTTTGAGCCTTGCGGTCAATCAGGGGATGCGGATCACGTTTCCAATGCTGCTGATGGCGTCTCCCGGTTATGGCGACTGGACGCGCTATCTGCCCCGCAATCCGGGGTTCATGTGAGCTCTTGAGGTGTGCTCGAGGCGCTTCCATGTCGCTGATCGAACTCAAAGCGCAGCTATTTCGACGTCGCTGCCGACAAGCCGGTCGGCGGACTGTCACGGCCTACGTTTGCAGGCCTCTCTGGCCGGATTTGGATTATGAGTATTTTCAGATTGTATATTGGATCCAATTTTTCTAAGAGTCGTTTCGTCGACGGGCGACGCCATCGCGTCACCCGGTGAAATGGGGGAGCGGCCGCAAGTGAAGGGCGCGCCCGGGTGGCGTCCGTCCACCGTCACGGAAGGAGAAAGCGCATGCGCAGCAACAAGGTCGTTCATATCGTTTCCTGCCACGCGGAAGGGGAAGTCGGCGACGTCATCGTCGGCGGCGTCGCGCCGCCGCCTGGAAACACGCTCTGGGAACAGCGCCGCTTCATCGCCGAAGACCAGACGCTGCGCAATTTCGTGCTCAACGAGCCGCGCGGTGGCGTCTTCCGCCACATCAATCTGCTTGTGCCGCCGAAGGACCCGCGCGCGACCATGGGCTTCATCATCATGGAGCCCGAAGATACGCCGCCGATGTCCGGTTCGAATTCGATCTGCGTCTCCACCGTTCTGCTCGACAGCGGCATCGTACCGATGCAGGAGCCGGAAACGCGCATGGTGCTGGAAGCGCCCGGTGGACTGGTCAACGTCGTTGCCGAGTGCCGCAACGGCAAGGCCGAGCGCATCACCGTCACCAACGTGCCGTCCTTTGCCGACAAGCTCGACGCCAAGCTTGAAGTCGAGGGTCTGGGCACGTTGACGGTCGATACCGCCTATGGCGGCGACAGCTTCGTCATCACCGACGCTCGCGCTCTTGGTTTCTCGGTGACGCCAGACGAGGCGCGCGAGCTTGCCGAAACCGGTATCAAGATCACCCGCGCGGCCAACGAACAGCTCGGCTTCACCCATCCGGAAAATCCGGAATGGGATCATATCTCCTTCTGCCAGCTGACGATGCCGGTCGAAGAAAAGGACGGCATTCTGCATGGCCGCAACACGGTGGTCATCCAGCCGGCCAAGCTCGACCGCTCGCCGACCGGCACCGGCTGCTCGGCGCGCATGGCGGTGCTGCACGCGCGTGGGCTGATGAAGGTCGGCCAGCGCTTCAGCGGCCACTCGATCATCGATTCGACCTTCAATTGCCGCATCGTCGGCGAAACGACGGTCGGCGGACGCCCGGCGATCGTGCCTGAGATCTCCGGACGTGCCTGGATTACCGGCACGCACCAGGTGATGCTCGACCCGGCCGATCCGTGGCCAGCCGGCTACCGCCTTGCCGACACCTGGCCGCTCAAGCAGTAAGGTCTGCCTTTGCGGGCCGCCTCGTTGCGGCCCGTACCTTTCGGCCCAGGCCTTTGGATTGTTCTGCCGGTTCAGTCTTCCTTGATGATCCGGGTGGTGCCGACCCAGAGTTCGCGGGCCGGTCCCGCGCCGACATTGCGGGCGCGGTGCGGCAGCGAGGCGGGGAAGTGCAGCGTGTCGCCGGCCTTCAGCAGATAGTCCTTGCCATCGATCTGGTAGAGCATCTCGCCCTCGATCAGGTAAAGGAAGTCCTCGCCCTCGTGGCTGGTCAGTTCCGACGCATAGCCCGGCGGCATATGGGTGATGCAGCCGTTGAGCGCCGCGCCCGGAAAGCCGCGTTCGATCAGTTCGTAGACGCGCTCCTTGGTCTCGACATTGTAGCCGGGGCGTTCCCCTGCGTGCGAGACCATCGAATGCGAATGCTGCGGCGGCTGCGACAGGAAGGTGTCGACGCTGGTGCCGAGCGCATTGGCGACGTTGTACAGCGAGATTAGCGACGGGGTGGAAATGCCGCGCTCGATCTGGCTGATGAAGCCTTCCGTCAGCCCGGCCTCGCGCGCCACGTCCTTCATGGTCTTGCCGATTTCCTTGCGGCGGGCTCTGAGCATTTGCCCGAGCGAGGCGGGTGTCGAGGCTTCGGGGAGGGAGGCGCCTTCATGGGCTCCGGGCGCCTCTTCGATCTTCAGGGGCATGACTTTCTTTCCGCTTGACTCACGTCTATCGATGTACTTTAGTCCAGCTAAAGTTGGTTCGGCAAGCCGATCAGATCGTATGCCAGCCTTCTTGAAAAGGGGAACTACAAGAACGTCTTCGCGGCAATCCGTCGGCGGCAAAAAATACTAAGAAAAATTGGATCCAATATCCAATAAACGTGTTCAGCGCGCGATCGATGTCGGCTGCGGTCAAAAGGAGGAGTGAGATGAAACCTATATTGCCTATTCTGCTCGGCACGACGCTGGGTCTGCTTGCGGCCACCTCGGCGTTTGCGATCGAACGCGGTGGCGCGATGACATTCGCCCGCTACGACGACTCGACCGTCATCGATCCCGTTTACGCCGACCGCAATCCCGATCTCTGGATGGTGAACGGTCTCTACGAAACGCTGCTCCGCAACGGTCCTGATGGTTCGATCGTGCCGGGTCTCGCCGAGGCTCACGAGGTTTCGGCAGATGGCAAGACCATCACCCTGACGCTTCGAAGCGGCCTCAAGTTTTCCGACGGCTCCGACCTTACCGGCGCCGACGTCGTCTTCTCGCTGGATCGGGCACGCAATGCCGAACTCGGCCCCTGGGCGGGGCTGCTCGGCGCAGTCGACGCGGTCACGGCCGATGGCAACAAGATCACTGTGTCGCTGAAAAATCCCGACCCGACGATCATCTCGATCCTTGCAACTTTCAACACCGGCATCATGCCAAAGGCAGCCTTCGAAAAGGCGGCCGGCGCGACCGACCAGGAAAAGGCGCGCGCCTTCTTCTCGGCTGGTCCGGTGACATCGGGGCCCTTCGTCATGAAGAGCCATGTGCAGGGCTCGAGCATGAGCTTCGAACGCAACCCGAACTACTGGCGCCAGGGCGAAGACGGCAAGCCGCTGCCCTATCTCGACCGGGTGGAATTCCTCGTCATTCCAGATGACGCGACCCGCATCCTCAAGCTTCAGGCCGGCGAAGTCGACGCCGCCGAGTTCATTCCGTTTGCCCGTGTCGGCGAGCTCGGCGCCGATCCGAACCTGAAGATGGAGCTCTTCCCCTCGACCCGCATCGTCTACGCGCCGATCAATACGCGCGAGGCGAAGAAGGACGGCGCGAAGAACCCGCTTGCCGACGTCAAGGTGCGCCAGGCGCTGAACTATGCGACCGACAAGAGCGTGCTGATCAAGCTCGTGACCTTCGATACCGGCAAGCCGATGACCTCGCTGATGTCGGCTGCGACGCAGCTGCATTACGGTCCGGCGCCGCTTTACCCCTACGATCCGGAAAAGGCCAAGCAGTTGCTGTCGGAAGCCGGCCTCAGCGGCGGCTTCGAGGTTAAGCTCACCACGCTTGCCGGCAGCGCCGACGATGCAACATTGTTTACCGCACTTCAGCAGATGTGGGCGCCACTCGGCGTCAACCTCAAGGTCGAGCAGGTCGACAACCCGACCCGCGGCGAGAAGAACCGGTCCGGCGATTTCGACATCCATACGTATGGCTGGGCGAACGACGTCAACGACCCGGCGCAGGTGACCGGCTGGCTCGGCTATTACAAGCAGCGTCAGGCCGTCGGCACCGGCTGGAACAACCAGGAATTCAACACGCTGTTCGAGGCCTCCAACGTCGAGACCGATCCGGCCAAGCGCAAGGACGAATACAAGCGCATGCAGGAGATCTACGCGGCCGAGGCACCGTTGCTCTTCCTGTTCGAAACGCCGTTTGCCGTCGCCGTCTCGAAATCGATCGAAGGCTACGTCCAGACGCCGCTCGGCGCCAATGACTTCTCTGAAGCCTGGCGCGCCGACTGATAGCGGAACGATCTGCGAAAACCGGGCGGCAAGCCGCCCGGTTCTCCGTTGAAGGTTGGAACCATGCCCCCACTTTCCTATCTCGTGGCACGGCTGCTGCAGATCATCCCGACGTTCCTGTTGGTGATGATCTTCATCTTCCTGCTCGTGCGCCTTTTGCCGGGAGATCCGGCCATCGCCATGGCCGAGGCCAAGGCGACCGATGCGCAGCTTGAACAGATCCGGCACAATCTCGGTCTCGATGAGCCGTTGCCGGTGCAGTTCCTCGTCTTCGTCAAGAACACGCTGACCGGCGATCTCGGCCGCTCGATCATGTTGAAGGCCCCGGTGACCGAGGTCATTCTCAGCCGGTTGCCGACGACGATCTTCCTGGCGCTCTATGCGGTCGTGCTCGCTGTGTTCCTCGCCGGGCCGCTCGCCTTCCTTGCGGCAGCGCGCGTCAACAGCCCTGTCGATGTCGCCATCCGCAGCGTCTTTCAGGTCGGTCTTTCCATGCCCGTCTTTTACATCGGGCTCCTGCTGCTCACCGTGCTTGCGGCGCAGTTGCGCTGGTTTCCGGTCGGCGGCTACGGCAAGACCTTTTTCGCCAATCTCTATCACCTGATCCTGCCCGCACTCAGCGTCGCGCTCTATACGTCGGCGATCATCCTGCGCAATCTACGCGCCTCGCTGATCGAGGTGCTCGACGCCGACTATGTGCAGTTCGCGCGGGCCAAGGGCCTGTCGCCGCGTATCATCATGACCCGGCACGTGTTGCGCAATGCGCTCGTTTCGACGGTCACTCTGCTGGGTTTGTCGATCGGCAACCTGATGAGCGGCACGCTGGTGACCGAGACGGTTTTTGCCATTCCTGGTGTCGGCCGGCTGATGCTGGAGGCGATCTTTGCCCGCGACTATCCGCTGATCCAGGGCCTGACGCTCACCTTCGCCGTGCTCGTCTCCGTCGTCTTCCTCTTGACGGATGTCGTGCAATCCTGGCTCGACCCGAGGCTTCGCCAATCATGACGGTCCTGACTCTCACCCATTCGCGGACGCGGGGACGGCTCGCCGCCTTTCTGGCACGCGCCTTCGCCCGTCCTTCTTTCGTGATCGGCATTGTCATTCTCGGCCTGTCGCTGGCGCTTGCGGTGTTCCCTCAGCTCTTTGCTCCTTACGACCCGCTTGCCTTCGACCTTCAGGCGATCCAGCAGGGGCCGAGCCTTGCGCATCCCTTCGGCACCGACAATTTCGGCCGCGATGTGCTCTCGCGCGTCATCTGGGCCTATCGCGTCGACATGCAGATGGCCTTCTTCGCGACGATCTTCGCGCTTTTGATCGGCCTCACCGTTGGCGCCTTCGTCGGTTACTACGGCGGCATTGCCGACGTGATCTTCGGCCGTTGCGTCGACGCGATCATCACCTTTCCCTTCCTGGTGCTGGTGATCGCGATCGTCGCGGTGCTGGGGCCTGGCCTCGTCAACATGTACGTGGCGATCACCGCGGTGAACTGGGTCTATTACGCCCGGCTGACGCGCGCCGAAATCATGGCGCAGAAGGCCAACGACTATGCCGCGGCCGGCCGGGTTCTCGGCTACTCCGATCGCCGCATCATCTTCCGCCATCTGCTGCCGAACGCGATCTCGCCAATCCTCGTCTATTGGATGACCGATATGGCGCTCGCGATCCTGCTCGGCTCGTCGCTCGGCTATCTCGGCGTCGGCGCACAGCCGCCGGCTGCCGAATGGGGCGTCTTGATCGCCGAGGGCCGCAACTTCCTGATGACGGCCTGGTGGATGAGCCTGATGCCCGGCATCGCCATCGTTCTGACCGGGCTCGGCTTCAGCCTCGTCGGCGACGCGCTGGCCGATCTGCTTCGGCCGAAGGGGCGCTGAGATGAAAAGCACAGAAAAACCGGTCGTGCTCGACGTCAGGCACCTTCGAACCGAGTTCGGCCCGCAAGATCGCCCACTGGTCGCGGTGGACGACGTCTCGTTCCAGGTGGGGCAGGGCGAGATCCTCGGGCTGGTCGGCGAATCCGGCTCGGGCAAGAGCATCACGCTGCGCTCGATCCTCGGCATCATCCGGCCGCGCGGCCGGGTCGCCGGCGAAATCCTCTGGAACGGCCGCGACCTCGTTCCGCTCGACGAGGCGCGTCTCCGGCGCATCCGCGGCCGCGAGATCGCGATGATCTTCCAGGAGCCGATGTCGTCGCTCAATCCACTGCTGACGGTCGGCCTGCAGATCCAGGAAAACCTCGTGGCGCATACGAACCTCGACGCAAAAGCGCGGAAGGCACGCGCGATCGAACTGCTCGATCTCGTCGGCATCCCCGGCGCCCGCAATCGTCTCGACGATTTCCCGCACGAGTTCTCCGGCGGCATGCGCCAGCGGGTGATGATCGCCATTGCGCTTGCCTCCAATCCGAAGCTGCTGTTGGCCGACGAGCCGACGACGGCGCTCGATGTTACCATCCAGGACCAGATCCTCAGGCTCATCCAGTCGCTGAGCCGCGATCTCGGCATGGCGGTGATCCTCGTCACCCATGACATGGGTGTCGTCGCCGAGACCTGCGATCGCGTGGCCGTCATGTATGGCGGCAGGCTTTGCGAAGTCGGTACGACGACGGATGTGATCGCCGACGCGCGCCATCCCTATTCCCTGGGGTTGTTGCGCTCGATCCCGCGCGACGTTGCGCCGCGAACGCCGCTCTATTCGATCCCCGGCGCGCCGCCGGCGTTGAACGCGCTTCCAGGCGGCTGCGCCTTCAGCGCCCGCTGTCCGGTCGCAGGACGCGAATGTCCTGACATTCGGCCAGCGCTCGAAGAGATCGGTTCGTCGCGGCTCGTTGCCTGCCATCATCTTGAAGATGCCCAAGCGCATTTCGGACCGCGGGAGGCGGCGCAATGATTATGCCCACTTCAGCAAGCACAACGCCTTTGCTTTCGCTGCGTGCGCTGTCGATCCAGTTCGAGAAACGGCGCTCGCTGTCCGACACGCTCGCCCGCCGTCCGCAGCAGGTCGTCTCGGCGGTCAATGGCATCGATCTCGATGTGATGCCCGGCGAGACGCTCGGGATCGTCGGCGAATCCGGCTGCGGCAAGTCCACGCTTGCGCGCCTGATCGCCGGCCTGCACCGGCCGACATCAGGCGATATCCTGTTCGAGGGCGAGAGCGTCGTCGGCCTCAAGGGGGCACGGAGGCGCGCCTATAACCGGCGCGTCCAGATGATGTTTCAGGACCCCTATACCTCGCTCAACCCGCGCATGACCGTGCGCGATACCTTGCGAGAGGCGATCACGGTGCATCGCATGCGCGATGGAGCGGCGATCGACCGTCGCGTCGACGAACTGCTGGATCTGGTGCGGCTGCCCGAAGGGGCCGCGGATAAGTTCCCGCACGAGTTCTCCGGCGGCCAGCGCCAGCGCATCGGCATTGCGCGCGCGCTGTCGCTGGAACCGACCTGCCTGGTCGCCGACGAACTCGTTTCCGCGCTCGACGTTTCGGTGCAGGCGCAGGTCGTCAATCTCCTGATCGAGCTTCAGGACGAGCTGGGCCTGACGGTGCTGTTCGTTGCCCACGACCTTCGCCTCGTACGCCATGTCTCGCACCGCGTCGCCGTCATCTATCTCGGCGCCATCGTCGAAATCGGCCCGTCGGAGGCGCTGTTTTCGAAGCCGATGCATCCCTATTCCAAGGGACTGCTTGCTGCCGCACCGTCGCTTGACCCGGGCGCCAGGCGTCGCACGCCGGCACTGTCGGGTGAGCTGCCGAGCCCGCTCGCCATCCCGCCCGGCTGCCCCTTCCACGTGCGCTGCCCGCACGCGACCGAACGCTGCCGCCGCGAAAAGCCGGCGTTGCGCCCGGTCGGATCGGGCATGACCGCCTGCCATTTCGCCGAGACGATCGGCGGCGCCTCAAACTCCACTCGATAGGAAAGACATCATGGATACGAGAGCAAGGCCGGATATCTCCGGCCGCATCGGCGCGCTGCGGCGCAAACTTGCGGAAGCGGGGCTCGACGGCTACGTCGTGCCGCGCTTCGACGAACATCAGGGCGAATACTGCGCGCCACACGACCATCGACTGGCCTTTGTCACCGGCTTCACTGGCTCGGCCGGCGTGGCGATCGTCATGCGCGACCGCGCCGCGATCTTCGTCGATGGTCGCTATCAGGTGCAGGTGCGCGACGAAGTGGATCTCGGCACCTTCGCGATCGAACACTTCTATGACGCACCGCTCAAGGATTGGCTGAAGAACAATCTGCGCAACGGCGAACGCGTCGGCTTCAATGCGATGCTGCTGCCGTCCACCTGGGATGCGGATTGCAACCGCTCGGTCGAGCTGGCGGGTGGCGTCTGGACGCCTGTCGACGGGGATCTTGTCGACGCGATCTGGACCGACCAGCCGGAAAAACCGCTCGGCAAGATTACCGCCTTCCCGGTCGCCAATGCCGGCGAAAGTGTTGGAGAGAAGAGGCGCCGCATCGCCGCCATGCTGGCGGAGCAGGGGGCCGATCTTTTGATCGAGGCGCAGCCGGACAATATCGCGTGGTTCCTCAATGTCCGCGGCCGCGACGTCGCCTTCAACCCGATGCCGCAGTCCTTCCTGATCTTCGACCGCGCCGGGCAAACGGAGTGGCTGGTCGATCATCGCAAGCTTCCGAACGACCTCTCGGACTTCGAGCTTGACGATGTTGCCATTGCCGAGCCTGGCAAGCTGCTCGACCGCGTCAGGGCGATGGCGGCCGGACGCACGGCGCTGATTGATCCCGGATTTGCCCCGTCGGCCACGGCCCATGCCACACGTGCCGCAGGTGGCACCGTGCAGCTCGCGAAGAGCCCGATCACGCTCGCCAAGATGCACAAGAACGCGACCGAGCTCTCGGGCTTCCGCGATTGTCACCGTCTGGACGGCGCCGCCTGGGTTCGCTTCTTTGCCTGGCTCGAGCGGCACGCCGCCGAACGGGAGGCGAGCGGCAAACCGGTGACCGAACTGGAAGCGGAAGAGCGTATCCTCGCCTATCGCCAGATGGCCGAAAGTTTCGTCGAACCGAGCTTCCGCTCGATTTCGGCAGCCGGCGGTCATGCCGCCATGTGTCACTATGCAGCCACCGAGGCGAGCAACGGGCTGATCCGCAAGGACGGTGTCTATCTGCTCGATTCTGGCGGGCAGTATCTGACCGGCACCACCGATGCCACGCGCACGACGGCGATCGGTCCGGTCAGCGACGAGATCCGGCGGGCCTACACGGCCGTCCTTAAGGGGTTGATCTCTATGGCATCGCTGAAATTCCCCAGGGGAAGCTTCGGCCACCAGCTCGACGCCTTTGCCCGCCGCCCGCTCTGGGATCTTGGTCTCGACTATGACCACGGCACCGGCCATGGGGTCGGTCACTTTCTCTCGGTCCACGAACAGCCGCAGCGCTTCGATCGCCGCGTCAACGAGATCGAGTTGAAGCCGGGCATGGTGACGACGATCGAGCCGGGCTACTACAAGGCCGGCGCCTACGGCATCCGCATCGAAAACCAGGTGGAGGTGGTCGACGACGGCGACGGTTTCCTGAGCTTCCGCAGCCTGACGCTGGTGCCGATCGATCTGCGGCTGGCCGATTTCGGCTTGCTGACGGCGGCTGAGCGGACCTGGATCGATGCCTATCACCGTCGCGTCGCGCAGGAACTGGACGGCTTGCTTGAACCGGAGACGGTGGGCTGGCTTTCCGACCGGTCGGCTCCGATCAGCGCGTGATAGCGCCTCGTCCGCTTCTTCTCGCGGATTAATATGACGACAGTGGAGCGGCGGGCCGGTAGGTCCGCCGTTGTCATTTCTTGGCGATGGGCTCCCCGGCCGCGATCAGGTCGCTTTCAATCAATGTGACTCCTCTTGCTTGGGGGAGATAGTTTGTGATATTTTTCACAAAACCTGTTCACGCCATGAACGGCTGCAGAACTCGTCGGACACGGAAGAAATCATGGTCAGCCGCAAGACAGCCCGCATCATCCAGCTCGCCGATGCCCTTTCAGGACGGAGAGTCTTGCACTTGCGCGACGCCGCGGCCCTGCTCGGCGTCTCTGAAATGACGATCCGTCGTGACGTTGCCGACAATCCCGGCCAGTTTGCTTTTCTCGGCGGACATATCGTGCCGGCGTCGGAGATCGAAGGCGATGTGCCCTACGAGCTGGCACGCGAGGCCGACAGCCACGCTGCCGCCAAGCGCGAGGCCTGTGTCCACGCGGCGCGCCATATCCGCCCGGACGAGACGATCTTCATCGATTGCGGCACCACACTCGAATATCTCGTCGACCTCGTTCCCGAGAATTATTCAATAACAGCAGTATGTTATTCCCTGAACGTGGCAGAGAAGCTGACCCATAAGCCGAATGTCCGGATCGTCATGCTTGGTGGCGTCTATCACCCTTCGTCTGCGTCTTTTTCCGGCAACTCCGGTCTGGAGACTCTCGATTCGCTCGGCATCAACGTCGCATTCCTGTCGGCCGCCGGCATCGATCCGGCGCGTGGTGCGACCTGCGTGCATTTCCACGAAGTGTCGGTGAAGCAGAAGGTCATCTCGCTGGCGCGCGAGAGCCATCTGGTCGTCGACCTCAGCAAGATCGGCAAGCTGAAGCCGGCTTTTTTCGCGCCAATCGGCGTTTTTCGCTCTATCATCACCGAAGAGGGTGAAACGCAGCTGCCGGGTCTGTGAAGGCGGCATCCGCAAAAATATTACGAAATCGTCAAAACGGCGGTGTCTCGCTTGACACTCTCTGTTCTTGATGGAATAGTCACAAAAATTCGATAGAAAAATAACAAAAATGAGTTCTCGGCGGCTGTGCTCGAGTGCGGCTGGTCGTGACAGGGAGTTCAAGGAGCCATCGCTTGGAAGACCTTGCTGTGAAAACTGGCGCGCCGAAGGCCGCGCATTCTCCGGCGGCGGGCCATAACTGGCCGCGCAACAACGGCATCGATCTCGATCTTGGCTGGGTGCTGGACCAGCGTGTCAATCTGTCGGCCGCCGAGCGTCGCGTTGCGACGCTGCCCGGTCGCCGCACGGTGAAGAAGGACGCGCAGGCCGCCTGGCTCTTGAAGGCTGTTACCTGCATCGATCTGACGACCCTCAACGGCGACGACACGACGGAGCGCGTCAAGCGGCTCTGCGCCAAGGCGCGCCAACCGGTGCGCCAGGATCTGCTCGACGCGCTCGGCATGGGCGGTCGCGGCATCACGACGGGCGCTGTCTGCGTCTATCATCGCTTCGTCTCGACCGCCGTTGAGGCGCTCGAAGGTTCCGGTATCCCGGTGGCAGCCGTCTCCACCGGTTTTCCTGCCGGCCTGATCCCGCATGACGTGAAGCTGCGCGAGATCGAAGCCTCTGTCGCCGATGGCGCCAAGGAAATCGATATCGTCATCACCCGCGAGCATGTGCTGACGGGCAACTGGCAGGCACTCTATGATGAGATGCGCGATTTCCGTGCCGCCTGCGGTGACGCTCATGTGAAGGCTATTCTTGCGACCGGCGACCTGAAGACGCTGCGCAACGTCGCGCGCGCTTCGCTCGTCTGCATGATGGCTGGCGCCGATTTCATCAAGACCTCGACCGGCAAGGAAGGCGTCAACGCCACGCTGCTGGTGACGCTCATCATGCTGCGCATGATTAGGGCCTATCAGGAGCAGACCGGCCTCAAGGTCGGCTACAAGCCGGCGGGCGGCATTTCTGCGGCAAAGGACATCTTGAACTACCAGTTCCTGATGAAGGACGAGCTCGGGCGCGAATGGCTCGAGCCGGATCTCTTCCGCATCGGCGCATCGAGCCTGCTTGCCGATATCGAGCGCCAGCTCGAACACCACGTTACCGGCGCCTATTCGGCCCTCAACCGTCACCCGATTGGATGATCCCGATGACTGTCGCAAGGTATTTTGACGAAATGTCCTATGGTCCAGCCCCTGAAGCCGATACGGAAGCCCGCCAGTGGCTCGCCCGTCACAAGGGCGAATTCGGCCACTTCATCAACGGCGCCTTCGTCGCCTCCGCCTCGGGCAAGACCTTCGAGACGAAGGAGCCGGCAACCGGCAAGCTGCTCGCAAAGATCGCGCTCGGCGGTGCCAAGGACGTCGACGATGCGGTTGCCGCTGCCCGCAAGGCGCAAGCCGCCTGGGCGAAACTGCCGGGCCATGCCCGCGCCCGCCATCTCTATGCGCTCGCCCGCATGATCCAGCGCCATGCGCGTCTGATTGCCGTGGTCGAGGCGCTCGACAACGGCAAGCCGATCCGCGAGACGCGCGACATCGACGTGCCGCTCGCCGCCCGCCACTTCTATCACCACGCCGGCTGGGCGCAGCTGCAGGAAGCCGAGTTTGCCGATCAGGTGCCGGTCGGCGTCGTCGGCCAGGTCATTCCGTGGAACTTCCCGTTCCTGATGCTCGCCTGGAAGGTCGCGCCGGCGCTGGCGCTCGGCAACACGGTTATCCTGAAGCCGGCCGAGTTCACGCCGCTGACGGCGCTTCTTTTTGCAGAGCTTGCAGCCGCTGCCGGTCTGCCGGCAGGCGTGCTCAACGTCGTGACGGGTGAGGGCGACACCGGCGCCCTGATCGTCGAGCACTCCGACATCGACAAGATCGCCTTTACCGGATCGACAGAGGTTGGCCGTCTCATTCGTGAGCGCACGGCCGGAACCGGCAAGTCGCTGACGCTGGAGCTTGGCGGCAAGTCGCCCTTCATCGTCTTTGACGACGCCGATATCGATGGCGCCGTCGAAGGCGTGGTTGACGCCATCTGGTTCAACCAGGGCCAGGTCTGCTGCGCCGGCTCGCGCATCCTCGTGCAGGAAGGCGTGGCACCGCTGTTCTACGAGCGCCTGAAGCGCCGCATGCAGACGCTGCGCGTCGGCCATCCGCTCGACAAGGCGATCGACATGGCAGCGATCGTCGCGCCGGTGCAGTTGCAGCGGATCGAAGACCTAGTCGCCAAGGGCGTCTCCGAAGGAGCAGCGCTGCATCAGCCGAAGATCGAACTGCCGCAGGGCGGCAGCTTCTATCCGCCGACCCTGCTCACCGGCGTGCAGCCGACCTCGATCGTTGCGACGGAAGAGATCTTCGGCCCCGTCGCCGTCTCCATGACCTTCCGCACCCCGGAAGAGGCGATCCAGCTTGCCAACCATACGCGCTACGGCCTTGCCGCCAGCGTCTGGAGCGAGACCATCGGCCTGGCATTGCATGTCGCGGCCAAGCTCGCCGCCGGTGTGGTTTGGGTCAATGCGACTAACCTCTTCGATGCGTCTGCCGGTTTCGGCGGCAAGCGCGAATCCGGCTTCGGCCGCGAGGGTGGTCGCGAGGGCTGCTACGAATATCTGAAGCCGAAGGCTTGGGCCGGCCGCAAGCCGCGTCCCGCCGCCGTCGAACCGGCATTGAAGCCCGTGGCTGGCGATTTCGCCATGCCTGACGTCGACCGTACCGCCAAGCTTTTCATCGGCGGCAAGCAGGCACGGCCGGATGGCAACTATAACCGCAACGTGCTCTCGCCCAAGGGCAAGGTGCTTGGCGAGGTCGGCGAGGGCAACCGCAAGGACATCCGCAACGCAGTCGTCGCAGCGCAAGCCGCATCCGGCTGGTCGTCGGCAACGACGCACAACCGCGCGCAAATCCTCTACTACATCGCCGAAAACCTGAGTGGCCGTGCGGGCGAATTCGCCGATCGGATCGCCGACATGACCGGCGCGTCTGCGGCCAACGCCAAGGCGGAAGTCGAAGCCTCGATCGCACGCCTCTTCACCTATGGCGCCTGGGCCGACAAGTACGAAGGCGCGATCCACCAGCCGCCGCTTCGCGGCGTAGCACTTGCGATCCCCGAGGCGATCGGTGTCGTCGGCGTCGTTTGCCCGCCGGAAGCGCCGCTGCTTGGCATGATCAGTCTGGTCGCGCCGCTGATCGCCACCGGCAACCGTGTCGTCGTGGTGCCGAGCGAACAGCATCCGCTGGCGGCCACCGATTTCTATACGGTGCTCGAAACATCAGACGTCCCGGCCGGTGTCGTCAACATCGTCACCGGTTCGACGATCGAACTGGCAAAGACGCTCGCAAGCCACAACGACGTGGATGCGCTCTGGGCTTTCGGCTCGGCGGAACTTTCGACCCTCGTGGAGAGGCTCTCGGTCGGCAACCTGAAGCGCACCTTTGTCGACTACGGAAAGGCGACGAACTGGCTCGATCGCGAGGCGGCAGAAGGCCCGGCCTATCTGCGCCGCGCGACGGACGTCAAGAACATCTGGATCCCCTACGGCGAGTAGGAGAGCCACCACGCGCGGGGCGGGGGGAGCCGGCCCGCGCTGTGGGACAAGTGAACAGTAGGGAGACGCGCTCGCCTGCAAGGGGGAATGCATTGCGCGCCACGGAAACCGGAGCGCGCCAGGAGGAGGACTGTATGCTGAAGAATATCGATCCGGCGCTGAACGCCGATGTGCTGCACGCGCTCAGGTCCATGGGACACGGCGACACGCTGGTCATTTCCGACACCAACTTCCCGTCCGACGCCATTGCCCGCAAGACCACGCTGGGCACGCTGTTGCGCATCGACAACGTCTCGGCCGCGCGTGCCGTCGAAGCGGTGCTTTCCGTGCTGCCGCTCGATACGCCGCTGCAGCCTTCGGCCGGGCGCATGGAGGTGATGGGTGCGCCCGACGAAGTGCTGCCCGTGCAGCAGGAAGTGCAGGCGGTAATCGATCGCGCTGAGGGTAAATCGGCGCCGATGTACGGCATCGAGCGCTTCAAGTTCTACGAGGAAGCCAAGAAGGCCTATTGCGTCATCACCACGGGCGAGACGCGCTTCTATGGCTGCTTCCTGTTCACCAAGGGCGTCATTCCGCCCAAGACCTGACGGACCGCGCGGTCGCCGCGCGGCACGAGACGACAGATGAAATCGCGAGAGATTGCCTGGGCACGCCGCTTTGCTTGCGGTGCGGTCGCAGGGGGAGGCTTGAATGAAGACTGGTGTTTCGATCCTTGGCATCTTCGTGGCCGACACGGCCTATCTGGCGCGGCGCATGCCGGTTGTCGGTGAAACGATTACCGGCAGCGGCTTTTCCGTCGGGCCGGGAGGCAAGGGCTCGAACCAGGCGGTCGCCTGTGCTCGGGCGGGAAGTCCCGTTTCCTTCATCTCCAAGCTCGGCTGCGACACCTTTGGCGAGATGGCGCTGCGCACCTATGCCGAGGCCGGCGTGACGCCGAAGATCGTTGAGATGGACGATCTGCCTACGGGGGCTGCCTTCATCTATGTCAACGACCAGAACGGCGAAAACGCTATCATCGTCTATCCGGGAGCCGCCGGCTCGATCGGGATCGACGATGTCGAGGCCGCGCGCGAGACGATCGAAGGTTCGCGCATCTTCGTCACCCAATTGGAGCAGCCGGTGGCCGCCGCTCGGCGGGCGCTCGAAATTGCCCATGCGGCCGGCGTCATCACCGTCTTCAACCCGGCACCGGCCGAAGCCTTCCCGGATGCGATCTATCCGCTCTGCGATTATCTTGTGCCGAACGAGACGGAAGCCGCAGCCATCGTCGGTTTTGCGCTCGCCACGGAAGACGACGTTCGTCGTGCCGGTGACGCGATCCTGAAGAAGGGTGCGAAAACGGCGCTGATCACGCTCGGTGAACGCGGCGTGCTCTATCACAACCACGAGCAGTCGGTGCTGGTGCCGGCGATCGCCAGCGGGCCGGTAATCGACACGACCGGGGCGGGGGACGCTTTTGTCGGAGGCTTCTCCGCAGCGCTCGCCCGCGACCTTTCACCGGTTGACGCTGTACGCTTCGGCTGCGCCACCGCCGGCATCGCGGTCACCCGCCGCGGCACCGCGCCCGCCATGCCGACGCTTGCCGAGATCGAGGCGCTGCTTGCGCGCGGGGCGTCCGCATGACGCGCAACGACCCGATCAAGCACTTCTTCATCTGGCCGGCGCTGATCATCGTGCTGATGATCTCGATCTTCCCGCTCGTCTATTCGCTGACGACCAGCTTCATGAGCATGCGGCTGGTGCCGCCGACGCCGGCCCGCTTCGTCGGCTTCGGCAACTATCTCGATCTCCTGCAGAACCCGCGGTTCTGGCATGTGGCGGGAACGACGACGCTGATCGCCTTCATCTCCGTCGGGCTGCAATATGTGATCGGCCTTTCGGTGGCGTTGGCGTTGAATTCAAGAGTGCCGGGAGAGGGCATCTTCCGCGTCAGCTTCCTGCTGCCGATGCTGGTGGCGCCGGTCGCCGTCGCGCTGATCGCCCGCCAGGTGCTGAACCCGACGATGGGCCCGCTCAACGAGCTGATGACGGCAATCGGGTTCCCCAACCTGCCGTTCCTCACCCAGACCAGCTGGGCGCTCGGCTCGATCATTGCCGTCGAGGTCTGGCAATGGACGCCTTTCGTCATCCTCATGCTGCTTGCCGGGCTACAGACCTTGCCCGACGACGTCTACGAGGCGGCCGCGCTCGAAAATGCCACGCCGTGGCAGCAGTTCCGCGACATCACCTTTCCTATGCTCCTGCCGATCTCGGTTGCCGTCGTCTTCATCCGGCTGATCGAGAGCTACAAGATCATCGACACGGTCTTCGTCATGACTGGCGGCGGGCCGGGGATATCGACCGAGACGCTGACGCTGTTTGCCTATCAGGAAGGCTTCAAGAAGTTCAATCTCGGCTACACCTCGGCGCTTTCCTTCCTGTTCCTGATTGTCATCACGGTGATCGGTCTCGTCTATCTCGCCATCCTCAAGCCCTATCTGGAGAAGCACAAATGAGCGTGCGCACTCTCAAAGGGAAACGGCGCTGGCTGGCGCTCGGCGGCTGCCTCGTCTGGCTCGCCATCACCTTCTTTCCGCTCTATTGGGTGCTGATCACCTCGTTCAAGACGCCGATCGCCGTCGTCGGCGGGCCGACCTATCTGCCCTTCGTTGATTTCGAACCGAGCTTGACGGCCTGGAGCGAGCTGTTGTCGGGCCAGCGTGGCCAGTTCTTCAACACCTTCCTGGCCTCGACAATCATCGGCCTTTCGGCGTCGATCGCCGCGACCTTCATCGGCGCCATGGCAGCCTATGCGCTGGTGCGCTTCACCTTCCGCTTTCGCCTGCTCTCGGCACTGATCTTCGTGGTGATCGCCTTCGGCGGCTTCCTGCTCGGCCGCCATGTGCTTGGCTACGGCCAGGGCATCTCGCTGGTCTATGCCTTTGTCGCAGCGCTCGCGCTTGCAGTGATCTCGAGCCGCTTTCGCCTTCCGGGGCCGGAACTCGGCAACAACGACATCGTCTTCTGGTTCGTCAGCCAGCGCATGTTCCCGCCGATCGTCGCTGCCTTTGCGCTCTACCTGATGTATACCGAGATGGGAAAACTCGGCTTCAAGCTGGTCGACAGCTATATTGGCCTCACTTTCGCCTATATCGCTTTCTCGCTGCCGATCGTCATCTGGCTGATGCGCGACTTCTTCGAGGCGCTGCCGGTGGAGGTCGAGGAGGCGGCGATGGTCGACAACGTGCCGTCGTGGCGGATCTTCTTCGGCATCGTGCTGCCGATGTCGAAGCCGGGTCTGATCGCCACCTTCATGATCACGCTCGCCTTCGTCTGGAACGAGTTCCTGTTCGCGCTGTTCCTGACCAACTCCAAATGGCAGACGCTGCCCATTCTCGTTGCCGGCCAGAACAGCCAGCGCGGCGACGAATGGTGGGCGATTTCCGCTGCCGCCCTCGTTGCCATCGTTCCGATGATGGTCATGGCCGGGCTTTTGAGCCGGCTCATGCGCTCCGGCCTGCTTCTTGGAGCGATCAAGTAACCAACCGCTTTGGCATGCATTCATTCACAGGGAGGATAGAATGAGGAAATTGCTACTGGCATCTGCATCTCTCGCCGCACTCGCATCGGGGAGCGCGGGAACGGCGCTCGCCTGCGACCCGGATTACACCGGCGTCGAACTGACGGCGACCACACAGACCGGTCCTTACATTGCCTCGGCGCTGCAGCTTGCGGCCAAGGGCTGGGAGGAAAAGACCTGCGGCAAGGTCAAGGTCGTCGAGTTCCCGTGGTCGGAGCTCTATCCGAAGATCGTGACCTCGCTGACCTCTGGCGAAGACGCTTTCGACGTGATCGCCTTTGCACCGGCCTGGGCCCCTGATTTCACCGACTTCCTGTCGGAAATGCCGGCCGACATGCAGAAGGGCGCCGACTGGGACGATATCGCGCCCGTCTACCGCGAACAGCTGATGGTCTGGAACGGCAAGGTGCTGTCGCAGACGATGGACGGCGACGCCCATACCTACAGCTACCGCATCGACCTCTTCGAGAACGCCGACAACCAGAAGGCCTTCAAGGAAAAGTACGGCTACGATCTGGCGCCGCCGAAGACCTGGAAGCAGTACCTGGACATCGCCGAATACTTCAACCAGCCGGCCAACAACCTCTGGGGCACGGCGGAAGCCTTCCGGCGTGGCGGCCAGCAATTCTGGTTCCTGTTCAGCCACGTGGCCGGTTATACCAGCCACCCGGACAACCCGGGCGCCATGTTCTTCAATCCGGAAACGATGGATGCGCAGGTCAACAATCCCGGCTGGGTTCGTGGCCTCGAGGAATACATCCGGGCCTCAAAGCTCGCGCCGCCGAACGCGCTGAACTTCTCCTTCGGCGAAGTAAACGCCGCTTTTGCCGGCGGCCAGGTGGCGGAATCGATCGGCTGGGGTGATACCGGCGTCATCGGTGCCGACCCGAAGCAGTCGAAGGTGGCCGGCAATGTCGGCTCGGCATCGCTGCCGGGATCGGACGAGATCTGGAACTACAAGACCAAGAAGTGGGACAAGTTCGACCACGTCGTCCAGACCTCCTTCATGGCCTTCGGCGGTTGGCAGGCGGCAGTTCCCGCGACCTCGACCAAGCAGGAAGCAGCCTGGAACTACATCCAGTACCTGACGAGCCCGGCCGTCTCGGGCCAGGCGGCGATTACCGGCGGCACCGGTGTGAACCCTTACCGCATCTCGCACACGACCAATCTCGATCTCTGGTCGAAGATCTTCTCCGAGCGTGAGGCGAAGGAATATCTTGGTGCGCAGAAGGAGGCGGTGACCGCCAAGAACATCGCGCTCGACATGCGCCTTCCCGGCTACTTCTCCTATACCGAAGTGCTGGAGATCGAGCTTTCCAAGGCGCTTGCCGGCGAAGTGACGCCGCAACAGGCGCTCGATAGCGTCGCGGAACAGTGGAACAAGCTGACCGACGAGTTCGGCCGCGACAAGCAGCTTGCCGCCTATCGCGCCTCGATGGGCTTGCCGCAGCAGTAACGAACCCACGCCCGCCCCGAAACGATCGGGGCGGGCGCCACCGTCCCCGGCGAGACCGGGCACAGACAGCATCAGAGGCTACAGCATGTCACAGGTCCGATTGCAGCAGATCACCAAGTCCTTCGGGAGCGTCACCGTCATTCCGCCGCTCGATCTCGACATTGCCGATCGTGAGTTCGTCGTGCTCGTCGGTCCCTCCGGCTGCGGCAAGACGACGACGCTCAGGATGATTGCCGGCCTCGAAACTGCGACTTCGGGTTCGATCCGGATTGGCGATCGCGACGTGACCGATCTCAGACCGGGCCTGCGCAATTGCTCCATGGTGTTTCAGAATTACGCGCTCTATCCGCACATGACGGTCGCCGAGAACATCGGCTACGGCATGAAGGTGCGCGGCACGCCGAAGGCGGAGATCGAAAAGGCGGTAACGGATGCCGCTCGCATCCTCAACCTCGGCGCCTATCTCAATCGCAAGCCGAGCGCACTTTCGGGCGGCCAGCGCCAGCGCGTGGCGATCGGCCGGGCGATCGTACGCCAGCCGGATGTCTTCCTCTTCGACGAGCCGTTGTCGAACCTGGATGCCAAACTTCGCATCGAAATGCGCACCGAAATCAAGCTCTTGCACCGGCGTCTTCAGACGACTGCCGTTTACGTGACCCACGATCAGGTGGAAGCCATGACCATGGCCGACCGCGTCGTCGTCATGAACCAGGGCCGCATCGAGCAGGCGGCCGATCCGATCACGCTCTATGAGGCCCCCGCCAATCTTTTCGTCGCCGCCTTCATCGGTGCGCCGAGCATGAATTTCCTCGAGGGCCGGCTGGAGCGCGGCGATGGAGGGATGCAGTTCATAGCGGATGGGGACGTGGCCGTGGCTATCCCGGAAAACCGCGCCGAAAAACTCGGCGCCTACGTCGGAAAAGCGGTCGTGCTCGGCATCCGGCCGGAACATACGATGGCGGCGGACGCCAATGCGCCAACAGTCAGGCTGATCGTGCGCGATATCGAACCGCTCGGCCCGCATACGCTGGCTCTTGGCCGGGTCGGGCCCGCCGCTTTCACGGCGCAGGTTCACGCTGCGTCACGCATCGGCCCCGATGACCAGATCGCGGTGCCGATCGAGACGGAGAAAATGCATTTCTTCCTGAAGGAAACCGGTGGGGCGATCGGCCGCTGAGCGGATGGATGGCCGAAGGCGATGACGCCTCCGGCCTGCTGTCTTACTTCTTCTCGGCGCGTGCTGCGGCGAGGAAGGCGAGCTTCGCCGGCAGCTCCAGGTGCTTGGAGAGTGCCACGCGCTCCGGCGTGTAGTGATGCTCGACGTCGAGGCAGTTGACGGTGCCGAGCAGCTCGCCGCCGACAACGACCGGGATGTTGGCAACCGAGCCGCAGCCGAGCGACCAGATCGTCTCGTGGTCCGGGAAAACCTTGGCGATATCGGCGATGGTGTTGGCGACGAAGGTCTGGTGCGCCTTGTGCACGATGTCGAACCAGCTGTCGTAGCGGATCGGCTTGGTGCCCGAGGTCGGGTACTCCGCGGGGTGCGAGGTGTAGGCGCGGCGCGCGACTTCGTTGACCATGTCTACGGTCATGATGGTGAAGAGCTTGGCGCCGATCACCTGGCGGCTAAGCGTCTGCAATGCGGTCCATACCGCATCGGCATCGGTGGTCTTGGCAATGGCCGCGTCGAATTCCGCCAGCGCGGCAGCGATCTGTTCACTGTTCATGCTATGTCCTTGGGGTTACTCGATATCTTAGAAGGGGACAGACGAGAAATCGTCGGTGTTGTCCCATCCTAGTTGGCATGCGCGGCGCTGATCTGCATCAGCTCGCGCGAATAGGGATCCTTGAGGTCACCGCGCTTGAGGTCGGCGACATCGGCAATCTCGACGATCCGGCCCTGGCGCATGACAGCGAGGCGATCGCAGAGGAAGGAGACGACCGCCAGGTTGTGGGTGACCATCAGGAAGGTGAGGTTCTGCTCGCGCCGGAGGCGCTTCAACAGGTTGAGGATTTCGGCCTGGACCGAAACGTCGAGCGCGGATGTCGGCTCGTCGAGTAAGAGCACCTTCGGCTTCAGCATCAGTGCACGGGCAATCGCCACGCGCTGGCGCTGGCCGCCCGAGAGCTGGTGCGGAAAACGGAAGCGGAACTTGCGATCGAGGCCGACCGAGGTCATGACCTCTTCGATGCGGGCGTTGCGGTCGCCGATGCCGTGGATCGTCAGCGCTTCGCCGAGCGTGGCGTCGACCGTCTTTCGCGGGTGCAGCGAGCCGTAGGGATCCTGGAACACCATTTGGCACTGACGCGAAAAGGCGCGGTCGATGCCGTGGCCGCGGGGCGAGCCGAGCACGGTGATCTCGCCGGTCCATTCCGGCGCGAGACCTGCGATTGCCTTCAGCACCGTCGATTTTCCCGAGCCGCTTTCGCCGACAAGGGCAAAGCTCTCGCCGTCGGCGATATCGAGATTGACGTCGTGGGTGATCTGCACGTCGCCGTACGAGATGTCGAGGTTCTTCAGAGAGAGCGCGGTCATGCCTTGGCCCATGCGCTGCGGTCGAGCACCGGCAGCTCGTCCCGTGTTTCATCGAGGCGCGGAATGGAGGCGATCAGCCCGCGCGTATAGGGGTGCTTGGCCGCCATCAGTTCGCCGGCCTTGCATTCCTCGACCACCTCGCCGGTGTTCATCACGAGGATGCGGTCGCAATAGCTGGAGACGAGATTGAGGTCATGGCTGATGAAGATCAGGCCCATGCCCTTGCGTTTCACCAGTTCGTCGATGATGTCGAGCACCTGGGCCTGGACGGAAACGTCGAGCGCCGAGGTCGGCTCGTCGGCGATCAGAAGGTCCGGCTCGGGGATCAGCATCATCGCGATCATCACGCGCTGGCCCATGCCACCGGAGACTTCGTGCGGGTAGAGCTTGGCGACGCGTTCCGGATCTGCAATGCGCACCGATTCCAGCATCGTAAGCACGCGCGCGTTGACCTCGCGGCGCGGCAGCTTCTGGTGCGTCAGCAACGCTTCGGCGATCTGCTCGCCGATGGTCATGACCGGGTTCAGCGAGAACTTCGGGTCTTGCATCACCATGGAAATGCGGGCGCCGCGGATGGCGCGCATCTGCCGCTCGGACTGCTTCAGGAGGTCGACGCCGTCGAAGACGAGCTTGTCGGCGGTGACCCGACCCGGTGCCCGGATCAGCTGCAGGATCGAGCGACCGGTCATCGACTTGCCCGAGCCGCTCTCGCCGACGATGCCGAGGCGTTCGCGGCCGAGGGTGAAGGAGATGCCGCGCACGACTTCGAGATCACCGCGGGGCGTCGGGAAGGTGACGCGCAGGTTTTCGACTTCGAGAAGATTGCTCATCAGCGCTGCTCCCCGCTCTTCGGATCGAGCACGTCGCGCAGGCCATCACCGAGGAAGCAGAAGCCGAGGCTAACGAGAATGATGGCAAAGCCGGGCATGGTCGCGACCCACCACTGATCGAGAATGAAGGAGCGACCGCGCGAGATCATCGCGCCCCATTCGGGAAGTGGCGGCTGAGCGCCAAGTCCGATGAAGCCGAGACCGGCGGCCGTCAGGATGATGCCGGCCATGTCGAGCGTGACGCGGACGATCATCGATGAGGTGCAGAGCGGGAGCACGTGGCCGAGATTGACCCGGAGGCTCGACGCGCCGAGCAGACGCACCGCCGAAATGAATTCGGAGTTCTTGAAGGTCAGCGTCTCCGCACGAGCGACACGGGCATAGCCGGGCCAGGAGGTGATCGCGATGGCGATGATCGCGTTCTCGATGCCGGGACCAAGGGCTGCAACGAAGGCAAGCGCCAGGATGAGCTTCGGCAGCGACAGGAAGATATCGGTAATGCCCATCAGGATACGGTCGACCCAGCCACCGAAATAACCGGCAGCCACGCCGATCACCAGGCCGGCAGGGGCTGCGAGCACTGCAACCAGCGTGACGATGGCCAGCGTGATGCGTGAACCGTAGACAACGCGGGACCAGATGTCGCGGCCGAGTTCGTCGGTTCCCATCCAGTGGGCGGCACTCGGCGGCAGCAGGCGTTCGCTCAGCGACTGGCGCAGCGGATCATGGGTGGCGAGCCACGGCGCAAAGAGTGCGGTCAGCACCAGAACGAGGATGATGACGGCGCCGACAACGGCGAGCGGATTGCGCATCAGCGCGCCGAAGATGCGATAGAAGCGCCCGAGGCGCGCCTGCATCGGCGAGGCGGGGCTGTCGTCGATCAGCCAGTCGCGAAGTGTGGTCATGGTCGCTCCTCCCTTAGCGTGCACGCGGATCGAGCACGCGATAGAGCACGTCCGAAATCTTGTTGATGCCGATAAAGACCGCGCCGATGACGAGGGTCGAGCCGAGCACGGCCGACATGTCGGCATTGAGCAGAGCGACGGTCAGGTAGTTGCCGATGCCGGGCCAGGAGAAGATCGTCTCGATCATCACGGAGCCTTCGAGCAGGCCGGCATAGGACAGGCCGATAACGGTGATCAGCGGCACGCGGATCGGCCGGAAGGCATGGCGCCAGATGACCAGGCGCTCCGGCACGCCTTTGACCCGGGCGGTCGTCACATATTCCTGGCTCAGCTGGTCGAGCATGAAGGAGCGCGTCATGCGGGCGATATAGGCGAGCGAGAAGAAGCCGAGGCAGGACGCCGGCAGGATCAGGTGCCAGACGGCGTTGCGGAAGATCTCCCATTCGCCAGCAATGATGCTGTCGACAAGGATCAGGCCCGTGACCGGCGACACCATGCCGTCGTAAAAGATGTCGACACGGCCGGGGCCGCCGACCCATTTCAGCTTCGCGTAGAAAATCGCCAGGCCGACGAGACCGAGCCAGAAGGCAGGCACCGAATAACCGAGCAGACCGATGACGCGGATGCCCTGATCGAGCCAGGAGCCACGGCGGGCGGCGGCAAAAACACCGAGCGGCACGCCGATCAGCACGCCGAGCATGATGCCGAGCGTCGCCATTTCGAGTGTTGCCGGGAAGACGCGAGCGAGGTCCTCGATAACCGGCTTGCCCGTCGAAACCGATGTTCCGAAATTGAAGGTGGCGACGTCACGTACGTAGCTGACGAACTGGGTGATCAGCGGCTGGTCGAGCCCCATTTCCTGGCGCACGCGCTCATAGACGGCGACGGGTGCGCGGTCGCCGACGACAGCCAGAACCGGGTCGATCGGCACGATGCGGCCGATGAAGAAGGTGATTGCGAGCAGGCCGAGGAAGGTTATCGCAAGCGTTACCAGGAAGCCTGCCAGTGAAAGAAGGCGCTGCCGTCCCCGACTGGGTCTGGCGGCGCGGCGCGCCGGCGCTGCTGCTGTCGTGCTGTCGTTTGCCACGTGGCGTCACCATCCCTCTTCGCTTGCGGTCTCACTTGTCGATACCGCAAAAATTTGCTTGGAGTATATAAATAAGTTTGCTTAAATCAAAAAAATTTTACTGGGGCGGAAACGGGAGGAATAACCGCTGTGAGCGATCCGTCAGAGGATACGCAGGCCGCGTCGGGCAAATCGGCCGGGGCAGGGCAACCGAAGGTGGGCGCGCTGGTGCGTGCGCGCCGCCGGCAGATGCATATGACCCTGCAGACGCTCAGCGACGCAGCGGGCGTTTCGGTCGGCTATTTGAGCCAGATCGAGCGCGATCTTGCCATGCCCTCGCTCGGCACACTGGCCCAGATTGCGCAAGGCCTGGGCGCCGAACTCAACCATTTCATCCTGGCACCGGCGATCGACACCGGGCTTTCGCGCGCCGAGGGGCGCATGGTGTTTTCGGTCGGCGGCTCGCCTGTTTCCTATGAGCGCATTGGCGCGGATTTCGCCGGCAACCAGCTTTCGAGTTTCGTCATCACCATTCCGCCGGGGCATCGCTCCGAGGTCTTCAGCCATGAGGGCGAAGAGCTCGTCTACATGCTCGAAGGCGAGATCCTCTTCGGGCTCGATGGCGACGACACCATGCTTTCGCCTGGCGACGGCCTGCACTTCCGCGGCATCCAGCCCCACTACTGGTGGAACAAGACAGACGCACCCGTGCGGTTGATCTGGACCGGCACCCTGCCGCTCTTCCGGCCCCGCGCTTCCCAATCCAACGAGACCGGTCAGCCGCAATCGGCGCTGAAGCCGGCACCGACAAAAACCAAGCCTCATCGAAAATAGGAGAATGATGATGAGAATGTTCAAGGCTGCGGTCTTCGCGGCGTCCCTGATGATGAGCGTGGCGCCGGCCGCACTCGCCGAAACGCCAGCCGATGTGTTGGTCGTTGCCCAGAATATCGACGACATCGTCAGCATCGACCCGGCCGAGGCCTACGAGTTCTCCTCGGGCGAATACGTCACCCAGACCTATGACCGCCTGGTGCAGTACGATGCGCCCGACGTGAAGAAGCTGGCGCCGGGTCTTGCCTCCGAATGGACGGTCGACGATGCGGCAAAGACGATCACCTTCACGCTGCGTGATGGCGTTACCTTTTCCTCCGGCAATCCGCTGCGTGGCGAAGACGTCGTCTACTCCTTCAAGCGCGTCGTCGTTCTCAACAAGGCGCCGGCCTTCATCCTGACGCAGCTCGGCTGGACGCCCGAAAACATCGACAAGATGGTGACCGCCGCAGGTAACAAGGTCACGGTCAAGTATGACGGCGACTTCTCGTCGGCCTTCGTTCTCAACGTTCTCGCCGCTCGCCCGGCTTCGGTGATCGACGCGGAAACCGTCAAGGCCAACGAGGCCGATGGCGACTTTGGCAATGCCTGGCTCAAGGCCAATTCGGCCGGTACCGGCCCGTTCGTGCTCAAGGCCTTCCGCGCCGGCGAGCTGCTCAACCTTGCGAGCAACCCGAACTACTTCGGCGGCGCTCCTGTTATCAAGGGCGTCATCATCCGTCACGTGGCCGAAGCCGCAACCCAGCAGCTGATGCTGCAGACCGGCGACGTCGACATGGCGAAGAACCTGACCCCGGACCAGGTTTCGGGTCTTGAAGGCAAGGACGGCGTGAAGGTCGAATCCTATCCGCAGGCCGCCGTACACTTCCTGTCGTTCAACCAGAAGGACGAAGCATTGCAGCCGGAAGCCGTCTGGGAAGCCGCTCGCTACCTCGTCGACTACAAGGGCATGACCGACAGCTTCCTCAAGGGCCAGATGGAAGTTCACCAGGCCTTCTGGCCGAAGGGCTTCCCGGGCTCGCTCGACGAGACCCCCTACAGCTACGATGTTGAAAAGGCGAAGAAGATCCTGGCCGATGCCGGCATCAAGACGCCGATCAAGGTGACCCTCGACGTCATCAACTCGACGCCGTTCACCGACATGGCGCAGTCACTGCAGGCGTCCTTCGCCGAAGCCGGGATCAACTTCGAGATCATCCCGGGCACCGGTAGCCAGGTCATCACCAAGTACCGCGCGCGCACCCACGAAGCGATGCTGCTCTATTGGGGCCCGGACTTCATGGACCCGCATTCGAACGCCAAGGCCTTCGCCTATAACGAAGACAACGCCGACGACAAGTATCAGTCGACGACCACCTGGCGTAACGGCTGGGCGGTTCCGGCGGAACTCAACGAAGCGACCAAGGCAGCCCTCAAGGAAGCCGATCCGGCCAAGCGCGACGCGCTTTATGTCGACCTGCAGCGCAAGGTGCAGGAAAAGTCGCCGATCGTGATCATGTTCCAGGCCGCGACCCAGGTCGCGATGAAGGACAAGGTCGAAGGCTACGTCAATGGCGCCATCTCGGACTATGTCTTCTACCGCCTGGTGAAGAAGAACTGATCCGCCAGCGATCGCCCTTGCGCCGATGAGAAAAAGGCGCACATATCAAAACGCCCTGGGCCTTCCGGCCCGGGGCGACGTGTTTCTACCGATCGGTTTGATAAGTTCTGGGAAGGTTTTACGACATGGCGGATGTGAAGGTGAGAACGCGGGAAACCGGTGCGACGGCTGTGGTCGGCAAGACCGGCTTTCCGCATGTGACCTCGGTCACCGGTGGTGAACTCGATATCGTCACCGGCCCGTCGCAGGCGGGCTACGGCCCGCTCGATCTGCTCTATGCGTCGCTCGCAAGCTGCCTGGTGCTGAGCGCCCGCATCGCCGCCAGCCGTTTTGGCGTGCTCGACCGGCTGACGGAAGTGAGTGCCAAGGTGACGGGCGAGAAAGCCCATGACGAGCCGTCCCGCGTCGCAAAATTCAACATCGTCTTCGACATCAAGGGTGATTTTGACGACACGGTCCGCCATGCGATCGCGGAAGCCGCCGAAAACGAGATCTGCACCGTTAGCAATACGATCCGCGGCAATCCGGAATTCGTGACCGAGTTTGCCCACTGACGTTCATTGGGTCTCAGCGTCCAACAAAAGGGCGGGCTGCCATTGGCAGCCCGCCCTTTTTGATGCAACTGGCAGAAGGACTCAGGCCGGTTGCGGCGTAAGCGCCTCCGGTTGACGCCGACCGATCGTCAGCACCAGCAGGGCCGCGACAATGCAGAGCATCCCGGCGGCAATCAGCGCCGGCGTATAGGTTTCAAGCGACGTCCGGCTGGCGCCTGCGAGGAAGGTCGCACTGGCCGCACCCAGCTGGTGACCGGTGAAGACCCAGCCGAAGACGAGGGCGGCGCGTTCCGGACCGAAGCGTTCGGCCGAAAGTTTCACCGTCGGCGGTACCGTCGCGACCCAATCCAGGCCGTAGAAGATCGCAAAGATCGACAGCGTGTAGATGTTGAAGCCGCTGAACGGCAGGAACATCAGCGACAGGCCGCGAAGGCCGTAGAACCAGAAGAGCAGCCAGCGGTTGTCATAACGGTCCGAGAGCCAGCCGGAACCGATGGTGCCGATCAGATCGAATACGCCGATCAGCGCCAGCAGGCTGGCTGCTGCGACGGGGGCAATACCAACATCGCCGCAGATCGAAACCCAATGGGTCTGGATCAGCCCGTTGGTGCTGAAGCCGCAGACGAAGAAGGTCGCAAACAGCACCCAGAAGGTGTTGGTCTTGGCGGCGTCGGAAAGCGCCCGGATCGGTGCCATCAGCAGTTCCCCGAAGCTCTTCGCCTTCGGCGGCGCCGCCACCATTTGCTTGCCGCCGAAGGGCGCAAGGCCAAGGTCCCCAGGGCGATCCTGCATCAGAAGCAGGACCAGGGTGAAGGCCGCAAGCAGGATGACGATGATCAGCGTCAGCGCCGAGCGCCAGCCGATCGTTTCGGTGAGAGAAGCGAGCAACGGCAGGAAGACCAGCTGGCCGGTGGCGTTGCTGGCGGTCATCAGCCCGACGACGAGCCCGCGCCGTTTGTCGAACCAGCGCGTTGCGACCGTCGCGCCGAGCACCAGCGCCGTCATGCCGGTACCCACGCCGAGCACGACGCCCCAGATCGCCACCAGGTGCCAGAGTTCCGTCATGTAGAACGAGGCGGCGATGCCGGAGATGATCAGGATCAGCGCCGTAGACACGACCGGGCGCACGCCGAAATGGTTCATGAACGAGGCTGCGAACGGACCGAGCAGACCGAAAAGGCAAAGCCGGATGGCGAGCGCCAGCGAGATTTGCGCATTGGTCCAGCCGAATTCGGTCTCGAGCGGTTTGATGAGCACGCCGGCCGAGCCCATGGCGCCCGCTGTCGAAAGCATGACCAGGAAGGTGACGGCGGCGACAGCCCAGCCGTAGTGGATATTGCGTCTGGCAAGATAACGCGCAAGCGCCGGACCGAGCATCGTCGACTTCCTTTCGTCGGTGTTTTTAGGGCGTGCGACAGCGCTGCGCGGGCTTTCGGAGCGCAGGTCGCAGATTGAACTGTTGTTTGGCAGTTTTCTGCCGGTTCCTGGCAGCTTAGGCTGCCCGGATTCTTCTGGCCTCAAGTCGCAGACTGCGACCAGAAAGTTGGTCTGGAAACGAGGCGCTAGAGCGCCAGCAGCAGGTCCTCCAGCTGGGCGGCGGCGTCGGCTCCCAGCCGCGCCTCGATCTTGTCCTGAGCGGCCTGCCAGAGCGGCGCGCCGTCAGCCAGTATCCGGTGGCCGCTCTCCGTAAGCTCGACAATGGCCTCCCGCTGATCCTTTCCGCTTCCAGTTGCGGTCAATCCCATTCCCTCCAGCACTTTGACGTTGCGGCTGACCGTCGATCGCTCGAGTTCGATCTTGCGGCCAAGCTCGGTCATCGAGATCGGTTCATCGCGCGCGATGTGTCGAAGCAGGCTGAACTGGGCAAGGTTAAGACCAATCGGCTGCAGCGCGTCGTCATAGACTGACGTCACTCGCCGGGTGGCTTTGCGTAAGAGGGCACAATAGCAACGAGACATAATGTGTGTATATACACGCAAGCGATCGACGTCAACCGTTTCTTGGTGTGAAGGCGCTGTTCGAAGCGATCAGCGGTCCAAGCGAAACTGAAGAACGTGGTTGGGGTAAGCCTTGTCGCCGATCGTGAAATGGGTTTGTCCCGCCATCTCAAAGCCACTCGCGAGGTAGAAGGCCGTGGCTTTTTCGTTTTCGGCGTTCACCGCCAGCCAGGTGCCTAGCTGGCCCGTGTCCAGGCAGAATTGCAGGCCGGTCTTCAGGAGTGCCTTGCCGAGGCCGCGACCATGGTGACGGGGCTGGACATAGAGCGTCGTGATTTCCAGGTCGGAGGCGATATCGACCGGTGCCGGCGAATTCGCGGACATGCGCAAGAAGCCGTCGATACCGACAACGTTCTGCGAAACCCAGACGGTCTCGTTGCGGTCGCCCAGAATTTCTTCGAAGCGCGCGGTGGTAAAGTGCTGCAGCGCATAATCGGCAAAGAATGCGTTGACGCCATCCCTGATATACGTGTTCAGCCAGACTTCCAGGCTGATCGCCGCAAGGCTTGACGCATCCGCGACGGTCGCGCGCCTGATTGTCATATCGTTTGTCACGCTGCTCTTCACTGTCTCAATCGACGAAGGGTTCCAGTTCCTTGTCGAACTCCACTTCGACGACATTGTTGAAAAGCGCCGTCGCCACCATGATACCGGAGAAAGCGACGAGGTCGACCAGCGCCTTGGCGTCGTAGCGTGCCTTGAGGCCAACCCAGATTTCCTCCGTAACGGCATTGCTGTCGGCGACGATGGCGCGGCCGAACGCGATCAGGCGCTGTTCGTCTTCGCTCGGCACGTCCGTGTGAAAATCGATGCCGGCATTGGCGAAGGCGCGACGAAAGAAGCCCATGGCGATTGGGGATTTCATGGCCTCCGAAATGGAATGGGAGAGGAACCAGATCGCCCTGTCGTCGAGGGTAGGGCGTAGTTCCTCGCGGAGCGTGAACCATTCCGCATAGATCCGGTGCGCGACCGGCGAATGTAAAAGCGTGCGCTTCATGTTGGTCATGCGGCCACGCACGCGCACCTCCTCGTCGTGGGCGGCGCGGATTTCATCCGAGGCGGTGTCGTAGTCGATCTGGGGGATATGGCTCATGGTCATGCCTGTCTTGGTCGTGCGCGAGCTGCGCAGATGATGGGTAGGAGCGTCAGACGGTGCTGAGCAGAATGCTCGTTTCGCTGTTCGACACGCCCTCGACGTCGCGCACTTCGCGCAGGATGCGGTCGAAATCGCTGAGGCTGTTGGCGCGGATTTCGGCGACCAGGTCCCAACCGCCGTTGGTGGTGTGCAGGGCATAAAGTTCCGGCAGGCCGCGCAGGTATTTGATCACCTTGGTGGTGTTTCGGCCGCTCACCTCGATCATCATGATCGCACGGATGGCGCGATCGTCATAATCCTGCCGCACGCGCAGCGTGAAGCCCAGGACCGCGCCGCTTTCGAGCAGCCGGTCGATGCGAGTCTGCACGGTCGCCCTCGATATGCCGAGCACCGCAGCGATCTTGGAGTAGGGCGCGCGCCCGTCTTCTCGCAGGAGCGAGATGAGCTGGTGGTCGAGGTCATCGAAGATATGCATGAAAGGTGTATATTACGATTGCGCAAATTGCTCAATATGTCCTGTAATTTTGCGCAGGTTTAAAATTTCAACTCACTTCTTGCAAGCCTAGGCTGACTTCATCGAATTTCTCCGATGGAGTTTTAAACGTGGTTCAGTATGTCGGTGTCGGCAACGTAATCGAGCTGGTCAAATCGATCGGCATTGAGACGTTTCTTGTGGGTCTTGCGGAATACATCGAAGACGATTTCCGCCGGTGGAACGTTTTCGAAAAAACTCCGCGGCTGGCCAGCCACTCGAAGACCGGCGTCATCGAGTTGATGCCGACCTCGGACGGCGAGCACTACGGCTTCAAATACGTCAACGGCCATCCGAAGAACCCCAATGTCGGCCTGCAGACGGTGACCGCCTTCGGCGTTCTTTCCGACGTCAGCACCGGCTACCCCTGTCTCGTTTCCGAAATGACGATCATGACGGGACTGCGCACGGCGGCGACATCGGCGCTTGCCGCGAAGTACCTCGCACGTCCTGATGCCCGCTCGATGGCGATCATCGGTCTCGGCGCCCAGTCCGAATTCCAGGCGCTCGCCTTCCGCGCCCTTCTTGGCGTCAAGCGCCTTCAGGTCTTCGATATCGATGCGGAAGCCGCCGCCAAGTTCTGCAACAACCTCTCGGATATGGACTTCGACATCGTCGTCGCAACCACGGCGGAAGAAGCGGTTGCTGGCGCGGACATCATCACGACCGTCACGGCCGACAAGCGCAATGCCACGATCCTCTCCGACAACATGGTGGGCGCCGGCGTTCACATCAACGCCGTTGGCGGCGATTGCCCCGGCAAGACGGAGTTGCAGGGGGACATCCTGCGCCGCGCCGACGTCTTCGTCGAATATCCGGAACAGACCCGCATCGAGGGCGAGATCCAGCAGATGGCGCCGGACTTCCCGGTCACCGAACTCTGGCAGGTGATTGCCGGCGAGGCCGAAGGCCGTCGCTCGAGCGCCCAGATCACCATCTTCGATTCCGTCGGTTTTGCTACCGAAGACTTCTCGGCCCTGCGCTTCCTGCGCGACAAGATCCAGGGTACCGCATTCTACACCGAGCTCGACCTGACGACCCAGCCGGACCATCCGCGCGATCTCTACGGCCTGTTCCGGCAGCAGCCGGCGGTCCCTGCCGAGCGGAGTGCCGCATAACATGAAGAGACTGTCCGTACAGGCGCCGAAGGGCGTCGTGATGATCCGCCCGCACCACTTCGGCCCCAACCCGATGACGGCCAAGGACAATGCCTTCCAGGCGACCGACGCGGCGCGCCAGCCGACTGCGATCGCCAAGGCCGCCTATGACGAAGTCAGCCGCATGGCCGACGGGCTTTCGAACGCCGGCGTCGCAGTCCATCTCTTCGAAGACGAGACGACGACGCGGCCGGACTCGGTGTTCCCCAACAACTGGTTCTCGACCCATTCGGGTGGCCATGTCGCGATCTATCCGATGTATTCGGAAAGCCGTCAAAGCGAGCGCCGCTCCGACATCATCGAGATGCTGAAGAACGAGTACCGCGTTCAGGACGTGATCGATTACTCCGGCCTTGAAAAGGACGGCGTCTACCTCGAAGGCACGGGCGCCATGGTGCTCGACCATATCGGTCGCGTCGCCTATGCCGCACGTTCCAACCGCACCAATGAAGTGGCGCTAGAACGCTTCTGCACCCACTTCAATTTCGAGCCGATGATCTTCGGCGCGGTCGATCGCCAGGGCAACTCGATCTACCACACCAACGTGCTGATGTGCATCGGCACCGAGTTTGCGCTGATCGGCACGAGCATGATCCCGGATCTCGCCCGTCGCCAGGAGATCTGCTTGCGGCTTGAGGAAACCGGCCGCCAGGTCATCGATCTGACGCTGGAGCAAATCGAGAACTTCGCCGGCAATGCCATCGAACTCGACGGTGCCGATGGCCGCGTCGTGGTCATGTCGGCTCGCGCGCTCGCCTCGCTCCGCGCCGACCAGATCAAGGCGCTCGAAGTCTCTGCCCGTGTTCTCGCCTTCGACGTTCCGACCATCGAGCTCGCGGGCGGCTCCGTGCGCTGCATGCTCGCTGGCGTTCACCTGTCACGTCGGGAAAACGTGAACAAGCAACCGCTTTACGCCGCCATGTCCGATCGATAGAAGCACCTCATCCAAGCCAAAGGTCTACAAATGTCGCAGTCACGCCCCGTCTACCAGTTCAACAACATCATCGTCCGCACCCCGTCGAAGTCGGTCGTCAACGGCCTTCGCGCCGATGACCGCGGCAACCCCACCTTCGAAGGTGTAAAGGCAGAACACGATGCCTATATCGCGGCGATGAAGGACGCGGGCGTCAAGGTGACGGTGCTGCCGGCGCTCGAAGCCTTCCCGGACTCGATCTTCGTCGAAGATCCGGCGCTGGTCTTCACCGAAGGCGCGATCCTCTTGCGTCCGGGTGCCGAAACCCGCGTCAAGGAAACGCCGGAGATCGAGCCGACGCTTCGCGCCATGTTCGAAACGGTTCTCGATCTGCCAGGCACCGGCTTTGCCGATGGCGGCGACGTTCTGACCACCCGCGAAAGCGTGATGATCGGTCTTTCGGCCCGTACCAACAAGGTTGGCGCCGAAGCACTTCAGGCCTGCCTGACCAAGCTCGGTCGCAAAAGCGAGATCGTCGCCACGCCGGAAGGCGTGCTGCACTTCAAGACCGATTGCTCGCTGCTCGACGACGAGACCGTGCTTTCGACCGCGCGCCTCGCCAAGTCCGGCGCCTTCGAGCGCTTCAAACAGGTGATCATTCCCGAAGGCGAAGAGCCGGCAGCGAATGCGCTGCGCGTCAACGACGTCGTCATGGTCGGCTCGGACTTCCCGCGCACGATCGAGATGCTCGACAAGCTCGGCTACAAGGTCGTGCCGATGAAGACGACGGAGATCGGCAAGATCGACGCAGGTCTTTCCTGCATGTCGCTGCGCTGGTTCAGCAACACGCTCTGATCCGACGCAATCCCCGAGGAGGAACATTATGAAGACGTTGAAGACCGCCCTGTTCGCAGGGATCGCCCTTTCCATGGCTGCCGGCAGCGCGTTTGCCGAGGAGACGCTGCGCCTCGGCATGACGCCGGAGCCTTACATGCCGTTCACCCAGGTGAACGCCGGCGGCGAGTGGGAGGGCCTTGAAGCCGATCTCTCCCGCGCGCTCTGCGAGAAGATGGCCGTCAAGTGCGACATCAACCAGATGGCCTGGGACGGTCTCATCCCGTCGCTGAAGGAAAACAAGGTCGATTTCATCATCGGCGCCTTCTCGATCACCGACGAGCGCCGCCAGGTCGTCGATTTCTCGACGCCCTATTACACCGAAGGCACGTCCTTCGTTGGCTCCAAGGGTGACACGAGCGAGATCAAGACGGCCGACGCCGCCGACGGTTCTGGCAAGATCATTGACCCGGCAAGCGTCGAGGGCAAGATCATCGGCGTGCAGACGTCGAGCGTGCAGTCGGCCTATGTCGCCAAGTACCTGACCGGCGCCGAAGCCAAGAGCTACGACACCGCCGACAACTCGGTCGCCGACCTCATCGCCGGTCGCGTCGACTACGTGCTCATCCCCGACCTCTACATCCAGACCTTCCTGAAGACGCCTGAAGGCGCCGACTACGAGGTCAAGGTCGAAGTGCCGAAGAACGTCACGCTCGGCGAAGGCGTCGCCTATGCCGTCCGCAAGGGTGACGCTGCGACCCTCGACAAGGTCAATGCCGGCCTTGCCGCGCTCGAAAAGGATGGGACGACGCAGAAGCTCGTCGACAAGTGGATCTTCGGCAAGAAGTAAACCGGATTTCGGAGGGCGGCGGCCAGCGTCGCCGCCCTCATTCGCCAAAACCGGCCGCAGCGCCGGGGCACCATCGCAGCAACCGCTACAGCCACCTTGCCCGCACCGATCGGGCAGCGGCGTAGGGGCTGACGAGACAATCGGGAACAGGTAACGACGGATGGACTATTACTGGCAATTGCTTGCCTGGGGCGGCGAGGGCTGGGGCGACGATTTCGCCTGGGGCCTGGTGATGACCCTGCAGGTCTCCGTGGTCGCCTATGCGGTTGCGGTTCTCTTCGGCTTCCTGGGCGCTGCCGGCAAACTGTCGAAGCACCGGATCCCGCGTTTCCTTGCCGATATCTACACGACGGTCGTGCGCTCGCTGCCTGAGTTGCTCGTCATCCTGCTTCTCTATTTCTCGGTCGCGAGCGGTGCCGAGCGGCTGTTGAAGCACTTCGGGCTCGTTGCCGAAACCTTTCAGTTCAGCTCGTTCTGGGCGGCGATCATCGCGCTCGCCTTTGTTTCCGGCGCCTTCATGACCGAGGTGCTGCGCTCGGCCTTCCTCTCCGTGCCGCCGGGCCAGATCGAGGCGGCGGTTTCGATCGGCATGAACAGGCGCAAGGTCTTCACCCGCATCATCTTCCCGCAGATGATGCGCCACGCGGTCCCCGGCATGGGCAATCTCTGGCTGTCTATCACCAAGGAAAGCGCCATCATCAGCGTGCTCGGCTCCTTCAGCGAGCTGCTCTACACGGGCTATCGCGCGGCGGCAGGCACCAAGCAGTACATCTTCTTCTACGGGCTGACGGCCATTCTGTTTCTGGCAATTACGCTCGTTTCCGTCCTGGTGATCGCCCAGATCGAGCGCCGCCTCAATCGGGGGCACAACTGATGGAAACGATCTCCAACGTCGTCGGCTTCCTGCCGGCGCTGATCAAGGCGACACCGCTCACGCTGCTTCTGACGGCGGTCGCCGGCGTCTTCGGCCTCGTCATCGGCACGCTCGTGGCGCTCGCCCGGCTTTCCGGTCGCCGCGTGCTTTCGGTTCCGGCCTATGTCTTCACCTTCGCCTTCCGCGGCACGCCGCTTCTGGTGCAGATCTACCTGATCTATTACGGCCTCGGGCAAATCCTACCCGGCACCTGGGTGCGCCATAGCTTCCTCTGGCCCTATCTGCGTGACGGCCTGTGGTATGCGATCTTTGCACTCAGCCTCAACCAGGCTTCCTACAATGCCGAGGTCATCCGCGGCGCGATCAAGGCGATCCCGCGCGGCCAGATCGAGGCGGCAAAATCGATCGGCATGCGCTCGTCGATGGTCCTGCGCCGCATCACCCTGCCGCAGGCGTTCCGCTCGTGCCTGCCGGTTTTGACGGGTGACCTGATCATCCTGCTGAAGACGACGTCGCTTGCCTCGACCATCACCATTCTTGAGGTCATGGGCACCGCCCGCATGCTGCAGCGCCAGTCGCTGCTGATCTTCGAACCGCTGATTGCCGCCGGCATCATCTATTTCACCGTCGTGTTCATCCTGACGCGCATCATGGGCGTCGTCGAGAAGCGGCTCACGCGCTACCGCACGGCGAAGGCATAAAGAGGAGACGCGCCACGGCGCGCGAGAGGAATGAACATGGTCGCATCAGCGCTTTCGGTGAAGAACATTCACAAGAGCTTCGGGTCCGTCGAGGTGCTGAAAGGCGTCTCCTTCGAGGCGAAGTCCGGCGACGTCATCTCGCTGATCGGCAGCAGCGGCTCGGGCAAGAGCACGCTTCTGCGCTGCATCAACTATCTGGAGACGCCGGACGAGGGCGAGATCTCCGTCTCGGGCGAGGTGATCCGCACCGTCAAGGGCAAGGACGGCAAGTTCCATGCAGCCGACAAGCGGCAGCTCGAACATATCCGCACGCGCCTCGGCATGGTGTTCCAGAGCTTCAACCTCTGGTCCCACAAGACCATTCTCGAAAACATCATCGAAGGGCCGATCCACGTGCTCGGCATGACCAAGAAGGATGCGATCGGCGAAGCCGAACTGCTGATGGAGAAGGTCGGCATCACGCCCAAGCGCGACCACTATCCGAATCAGCTCTCGGGCGGTCAGCAGCAGCGCGCGGCAATTGCCCGGGCGCTGGCGATGAAGCCTGAGGTGATGCTTTTCGACGAGCCGACCTCGGCGCTTGATCCGGAACTCGTCAACGAGGTGCTGCTCGTCATCAAGAAGCTCGCCGAAGAGGGCCGCACCATGGTGATGGTCACCCATGAAATGTCACTCGCCCGTGATATCTCCAGCGAAGTGATCTTCCTGCACAAGGGATTGGTCGAAGAACGCGGCGCGCCGTCTGAGATGATGCGTGACCCGCAATCGGCGCGCCTGCGCCAGTTCCTGCAGATGGCTTGAGGAGGCCCCGATGCGCGACACCAATTTTTCCGAGTTCCTGCCCGAACTCGTCGATATCCGCCACAAGCTGCACGAAATGCCCGAGATCGGCCTTTCCGAGGTGAAGACCTCGGAGTTCGTTGCGGGACTGCTGCAGTCCTGGGGTTTCGAGGTTACGCGCGGTCTTGCGACAACCGGCATCGTTGCAACGCTGAAGCGTGGCAACAGCAACCGCGCCATCGGCTTTCGTGCCGACATGGACGCGCTCCCGATGCACGAAGAGACCGGTCTTGTTTACCAGAGCAAGCATCCGGGCGCGATGCATGCCTGCGGCCACGACGGTCATACCAGCATGCTGCTCGGTGCCGCCTGGGCGCTGTCGAAGGACGCGAGCTTCAACGGTACGGTTCATCTGATCTTCCAGCCGGCCGAGGAAAACTTCGGCGGCGGCAAGCTGATGATCGAAGACGGCCTTTTCGAGCGCTTCCCTTGCGAGCGGGTCTATGCGCTTCACAACTGGCCGGGTCTTCCGGTCGGCCAGTTCTCCAGCCGCGCCGGTGCCATGGCGGCATCGATCGACGTGCTGACGCTGACGATCAAGGGTAAGGGCGGCCACGGCGCCCAGCCGGAACTGACGGTCGACCCGGTCGTCGTCGGTTCCAGCGTGGTGATGGCGCTGCAGACGCTGGTTTCGCGCAATGTGTCGCCGCACCAGCCGTCCGTGTTGACGGTCGGCTCGTTCCAGGCGGGCTCGGCCTCGAATATCATTCCGGATACCGCAGTGCTGGAAATCAGCATGCGCGCGATGGATCCTGTTGTTCGCAAGCAGTTGCAGGAGCGCGTCGAGCAGATCGCCCGCCTGCAGGCGGAAAGCTACAACGCCGAAGCCGTCTTTGACTGGCAGGTCGGTTATCCCGCGACGATCAACGATGCTGAGGCGGTCGAGGATGCGCGTGCGGTGATTGCCGACACATTCGGCGCTGATGCCTATGTCGAGCTTCCCGAGCCGTTGATGGGCAGCGAGGATTTCTCCTTCCTGCTGGAAAAGGTGCCGGGCGCCTATGTGCTGATCGGCAATGGCGACAGCAGCGGACTGCACACAACCCGCTACGATTTCAACGACGACATCCTTGAGCGCGGCGCGACCTATTTCTACCAGCTCGCACGCGCGGCGCTCGTTTAAGCGCGAGGAATCAAACGCCCGGCCGCTCAGGTGGCCGGGTGCATGTCTCCAAAGACCGTCGGGATCAGTTCCGACACGGTTGGGTGGATATGAACCGCGTGCGTGATCGTCGTGTAGGGCTTGCCCGCATACATCACGTCGAGGATGCTCTGCACTGCCTCGTCGCCGCTCGTTCCGAGGATCGAAGCACCGAGGATCTCCTTGCTGTCGCCGTCGACGATCACCTTCATGAAGCCTTCGGTCTCGCCCTTTTCCACGGCGCGGCCGACGCGGGTCATCGGCCTCGTGCCGATGAGCAGCTTGCGCCCCGATTTGCGCGCCTCGGTCTCGGTCATGCCGGCGCGACCGAGCGGTGGATCGATGAAGAGGCCGTAGGTCGAAATGCGATCGCTGACCTTCCGCGCCTCTCCGTCGAGCAGATTGGCGGCGATAATCTCGAAGTCGTTATAGGCCGTATGAGTGAAGGCGCCGCGTCCATTGCAGTCGCCCATCGCGAAGATGTGCGGTACGTTGGTCCTGAGCGTCTCGTCGACTTCGACATAGCCGCGGGCGTCGGTCTTGACGCCGCTCCGGCCGAGCTCGAGGTCGTCCGTGTTTGGCCGGCGGCCGGTTGCAAGCAGCAGGTGAGAGCCGACGATCTCGGGCGCGCCCGCCGTGCAATCCACGCCGGCGACCACATCGTCGCCGCTCCTGGCAAAGCGGATGCATTCGGCATTGAGGCGAAACTGGATGCCCTCTTTTTCGAGGATCGCGAGAATGGCGTCTGAAACGTCCGCATCCTCCCGGCCGATCAGCCGCGGCCCCTTCTCGATTACGGTGACCTCGGAGCCGAAGCGACGGAACATCTGCGCAAACTCGAGTCCGATATAGCTGCCGCCGACGACGATCAGGTGGCGGGGCAGGGTGTCGAGATCCATGATCGAGACGTTGGTGAGATAGGGCACCTCTGCGACACCAGGGAAATCCGGGGTTGCGGCGCGTCCGCCGACATTCAGAAAGATCTGGTCGGCCGAGAGCAGCGCGTCGCCGACTCGGATCTCATGCGGGCTTTCGAAGCGCGCATGGCCTTCGAAGACGGTGCAGTTCTCCATGCCTTTCAGCCAGTTTTCGATGTTTCCCCTGGACGTGAACCGCACCGTGTCCTTGCGCGCCATGACGCGGGTAAAGTCGATGGTGACGGGACCGGTCGTCACGCCATAGTCCGCGCCCCGTCGCGCCAGATGCGCGGCATAGGCGCTCGCGACCATCGCCTTGGTCGGCATGCAGCCGGTGTTGACGCAGGTGCCGCCGAAGTGCTTGCGCTCGATCAGCGCGACGGTTTTGCCCGCTGCCGTCAGCCGGCCGGCAAGCGATGGGCCGGCCTGGCCGGCACCGATGATGATTGCGTCGAAATGTTTCGTCATGAGACCGAGGACACCACCCAGAGTGCGAGGAGAACGGCAACAGCATCCTCGAGAAGGGCGATCGGCAGGTCCTTGCCGCCGATGGCCGCGACGAGGCGCTTGCGGGCTTCATAGCCGCCGAGCGTGCCGATGACGGCACCGATAACGCCGGCGACCAATCCTTGGAGCATAGCATGTCCGGTCAATCCGAGCGCGGCCCCGCAGAACGCGCCGCTGACGATGCGGGCGCCGAACTGTTGCGGCACCTTTCGGCTCGGTGTGCTCGGCAATTGGTCGGTGACGAACTCAACTAGGGCCAGAAGGCCGAAGATGTAAGGTGTGAAGCGAAAGCCCATGAAGGCCGCCCAGGTACCGCTGAGCGGCAACCATCCCGCGGCTGCGCCAATACTGACGGCGGCGGGTGCGGTCATGGTGCGCAGGCCAGCGACCACGCCGATAATGAGCGTCAGAAAATAGATCGACATCGTGTCCCCGAACGTTCGCCGGGCGAACCCAAGCCACCAGCCCCCAAGCGGTTCGGGTCGAGCGGCATCGCAACCAAGAGTGAAAGCGGGTGTTTCTGGCGGGCCGCGATCAGAGTGGCCGACAACGCCGGCGATTGCAACGCCCAATCAGCTACCGCCATAAACGGTAGTCTATGCTTTCGATCGTGTTTATCAATGTAGGAAAATATTCGCCTGCCACAGTCTCTGGATGCAACCCTATTTTTTGCCGGGGGCTGACATATATGGAATGGCTTGCCCCGACGGAGCGGACGTTCCGTGATCAAACTTGCGCATCGAAATCCGAGGAGAAACCTATGCGCCTGACCAGACTGCTTATCGGAACTGCCCTTGCCTTCACCTTGACTGCCGCCGCGGCGAGCGCCGATGTGGTCGTATCCTCGAAGATCGACACGGAGGGCGGCGTGCTCGGCAACATCATCCTTGCCGTGCTCAACGCCAACAACATAAAGACGGTCGATCGCGTCCAGCTTGGGGCGACGCCGGTCGTACGCAAGGCGATCACCGCCGGCGAGATCGACATCTATCCGGAGTATACCGGCAATGCCGCCTTTTTCTTCGAAAAGGCCGACGATCCGGTCTGGAAGGATGCCGCCAAGGGCTACGAGACGGCCAAGAAGCTCGACTATGACGCCAACAAGATCGTCTGGCTGACGCCATCGCCGGCCAACAACACCTGGGCGATCGGCCTACGCAAGGAAGTCGCTGACGAAAACAAGCTGAAGACGCTGAGCGATTTCGGCAAGTACATCGCTGGCGGCGGCAAGGTCGTGCTCGCGGCGTCGTCGGAATTCGTGAATTCGGCCGCCGCACTGCCGGCCTTCCAAACCACCTACGGCTTCACCTTGAAGCAGGACCAACTGATCACGCTTTCCGGCGGTGATACCGCGGCAACGATCGCGGCCGCGGCGAACCAGACCAACGGTGCGAACGCAGCCATGGTCTATGGCACCGACGGCGGCATCGCCCCGTCCGGGCTCGTGGTCCTGGAAGACGACAAGGCCGTCCAGCCCGTCTATCAGCCGGCCCCGATCATTCGCGAAGCGGTGCTCAAGGAAAACCCGCAGATCGAGGAACTCTTGAAGCCCGTGTTCGAGAAACTGGACCTGGTGACGCTGCAAGACCTGAACGGTCGCGTGCAGGTCGGCGGCGAACCGGCCAAGGCGGTCGCCGAGGACTTCCTGAAGAAGAACGGCTTTCTGAAATAAGTTGACGGAGATCCGGGACGCTGGTCGGATGGCTGGCGTTCCGGGGATAGGCCTGCAGGTGCCGGAGATGCGCCGGCACAGGCGGGGAGGGAATGTGGTTTGAAAGCACTCCGCTTTGACAAGCTCGGAGCGATCATTGCGGCCCTGGCGCTCGGCGGCGCCTTCATAGCGCCTTTTGCAACGTTTCGTGCCAACCGTATCGTCGCCGGTGAGGTCAAGTCGGTGGCCGACGCCCTGCCTTCGGGGTGGAGTGCCGTGCTGTTGGGCATCGTGGTCTGCGCGGTCATCGTCGCGCTGGTCCGATCGCCCGCTTACCTACGTCTCGCTGCCGCCTTTGTCGCGCTCGCCGCGCTGGCGCTCGGCATCGGCGTTGCCGCCACGCATCTGACACCCGAAGCCAACACCTATGCCCGCGTCTCGCCGGCTTCGGGCTTCTGGATCATGCTCTTTGCCTTCGGGTTGCTCGCCGCCGACGCCTTGACGCGACTGCGCCCGGCGCCCTTCGTGCGCATCGTCGTTCTCGCCGTCGTGCTGGCCTTTGCTTCGGCCATCCTTCTTGCCGGCGCCTGGGACGGCCTGTCGATTCTCAAGGAATATGCAAGCCGGGTGGACACGTTTTGGGCGGAGGGCCGCAAGCATGTGACCCTGGCGCTCGGTTCGCTCGTGGCTGCGACCCTCGTCGGCATCCCGCTCGGCATCCTCTGCCACCGCGTCACGCGGCTGCGCGATGGGTTGCTCGGCGTCCTGAACGCGATCCAGACGATCCCGTCGATTGCGCTCTTCGGCATTCTCATCGCGCCGCTCGGCTGGATCGCCCTCCATGTGCCGGGTGCGGCTGCCATCGGCATTCGTGGCATCGGTGTTGCCCCGGCCTTTGTTGCGCTCTTTCTCTATTCGCTGCTGCCTGTCGTCGCCAACACCGTCGTCGGTCTGGCAGGCGTTCCGCGGGACGCGAATGATGCCGCGCGTGGCATCGGCATGACCGATTGGCAGCGGCTGGTCGGCATCGAATTTCCGCTGGCCTTCCCGGTGATCCTCACCGGCATCCGCATCGTGCTCGTCCAGAATATCGGCCTTGCGACCATTGCCGCGTTGATCGGCGGCGGCGGCTTCGGCGTCTTCGTCTTTCAGGGCGTCGGTCAGACCGCGATGGACCTCGTGCTGCTCGGCGCCGTCCCGACGGTCGTGCTGGCGTTCGCCGCGGCGATCGTGCTCGACGCGGTGATCGAGATGGCCACACCCAACACCAGGCAGGCAGAGGCCGCATGATCGAGATCGAGAACATCACCAAGCGATATGGCGAAAGCACCGTTGTCGACGACGTCAGCCTGACGATCGCGCCGCGCACCGTCACCGTCGTCGTCGGCACCTCCGGCTCCGGCAAGACCACGCTCTTGCGTATGGTCAACCGGCTGGTTGAGCCGACCTCGGGCACAATTCGCCTCGATGGCGAGGACAATCGTTCGCTGCCCGGTTATGAGTTGCGCCGCCGGATCGGCTACGCAATCCAGGGGCACGGTCTGTTTCCCCATCGCACCGTCGCCCAGAACATCGCGACCGTGCCGACCTTGCTCGGATGGGAACGGGCGCGCATCGATGCGAAGGTGGAAGAACTCCTGCGCCTTTTCCAACTCGATCCCGCAGATTTCGGTCCACGCTTCCCACACGAGCTTTCCGGCGGCCAGCAGCAGCGCGTGGGCGTTGCCCGGGCGCTTGCCGCCGAGCCGAAGGTGCTCTTGATGGACGAGCCCTTCGGGGCGCTCGATCCGATCATCCGCGCCAAGGCGCAGGACGACCTGCTTGCCATCCAGAAACACTTCCAGACGACGATCATTCTCGTCACCCACGATATGGAAGAGGCCTTTCACCTCGCCGATCGCATTGCCGTCATGGACAAGGGCAAAGTGGTGCAGTACGCGACCCCCGCCGAAATGCTGCTGAAGCCGGCCACGCCCTTCGTCGAAAGCCTGATCGGGGCGGGCGAACGGCCCTACCGCCTGCTCGCGATCGCGCCGGTCTCGAGCGCGGTGGAACCCGGGGCCGCCGAAGGCGCGCCGATATCGAGCGATGCCAGCCAAAGGGAAGCCCTGGCCGAACTCCTCTGGTCCGGACGAGATGCGCTGCCGGTGTCAGGTCCCGACGGCGCCGTAATCGGCAGGGTCAGCCTTGAGGGGTTGGCCAAACGCGCGGCCGGTCCAGCCTGATGCCGAAGCTCGCCACTCTCATTCGCATCGCGGTTTTCCTGGTTCTCGTCGCGTTCCTGCTGCAGCCGCATTGGTTCGAGCCGCTGCTGCGGCCGCTGGTGCAGGACAACGCCCCTGTCATCTACAACCAGGGAAGCCTGCTGCACCTGACGTTCTTGCATCTGCGCACGGTGGCGCTGGCGGTGGCAGCGGCCGCGCTGGTCGCGCTTGCGCTTGCCATTCTCGTCACGCGCACGTCCGGAGCAGAATTCCTGCCGCTGTCGCGCAGCCTGGTGAATATCGGTCAGACCTTTCCGCCCGTCGCGGTTCTGGCGCTCGCTGTTCCGATCTTCGGCTTCGGCGAAAAGCCGACGCTGATCGCGCTTTTTCTCTATGGCCTGCTGCCGATTTTCGAGAATGCGCTGACGGGGCTGACGACCTTGCCTTCCTCCGTCATGGAGGCGGCGCGCGGCGCCGGCATGACCAGCGGCCAGCGGCTTCTCAAGGTGGAGTTGCCGCTGGCGATGCCGGTGATCCTGGCGGGTATCCGGCTTTCGGTCGTCATCAGCCTGGCAACCGCCACGATCGGATCGACGGTCGCCGCAAAAACACTCGGCGAAGTAATCATCGCCGGGCTGCAATCGAACAACCTTTCCTTCGTCGTCCAGGGCGGCCTGATCGTCGCAACGCTTGCGGTGCTTTTGCACGATGGGTTGCAGGCGGCGGAGCGGAAGCTTGCTGCGCGGATGGGGCGCTAGGCGCAGGCGGTGGCGACGCGCGGCCGGGCAATCGGCCGGCTGTCGCAGCAAACTGCGGTCACCCGTGTTAGGATGGCCGATGCTCTACCGCGGCGCCAAAAGTCCTGTTGTCAGGGACATGGGTGGATTCAAGGTCAGGCTCAACATGCCCGGCTGGCTGTTGCCATGGCCGCGCGATCATGGCTACGGACCGCTCGCGATGGTCGCTGAAACGATATTGGATCCTGGCAGGCTGGTCGCCATGCACGAGCACAGGAACGACGAGATCCTGTCATGGGTGCCGGAAGGGGTCATGCGCCACGACGACCGGGCGACCGGCAGACTGGTCACCGATCGCGCGCATCTGATGGTGATGAACGCCGGGCAAAGCTTCTGGCATTCGGAGGAAACCTTGTCTGGTGATCCTCCGCTGCGCATGCTGCAAATTCTCGTGCGCCCCCATAGCGTCGATCTCCCGCCAAACATTCAGTACGGTCCGATCGAGCCGGCGCCCCTCAATTGCTGGCGGCATCTCGTTGGGGCCGAGGGGGAGGGAGCGCCATTCTACTTCCGCAACGCCATCGATTTCTTCGATCTCAGGCTCGAGGCGACGGCAAAGGTGGCGTTTCCCCGGAAGGAGGGGAGGCACCTTTACTTCTATGTGTTCTCCGGTTCGGTGGAAGTCGGGGGCGTCCGGTTTGACGAGGGAGATCAGGGGCTCCACCAGTCGGACGGACCATTGGACCTCGTCGGCATCGGCAACGCGCTGATCGTCGCGTTCCTGATCGATCCGCGGGCGCCGTTAGCGCGCAAGGGGACGGTCGGCGATCATCCCAAGATCCCGTCACCCGTTCTGGCGCGGACCTTGCTGACACTGCTACGCTTGCGCGATCGTCTCCGACGGAGGAGCTAAGTGGATCAGCGACCCCTCACGCAACGTGCAGTGGTCTGGACCGCTTTCCTCCTGCCGTAGAGTTGCGATGCGTGCACCCTTCTTGGTTGTCTGTAGAATGCCTGCTTTGTCGGCATTTGCCTGAGATATGAAAATGAATTTCACAATTTTACAAAATATGCGGATTTGAGTTGACGGCCTGAAAAAACTGTCCCAGTCTGCGAAAATAAATTACGCCAAAAGGCAGGGGAACAGGACGAGCATGAAAGTTGGCATCATCGGACTCGGATTCCGTTTGGGTTATCTCGGCTATGTCTTCAAGGCCATGGACGAGAGCTTCGAAATCGCCGGATACGTCGATCCGAACCCGGCCGGTCTGGCCACGCTCACCGAAAAAGGCATCTCGCCTGGCAAGGCCTACGCGACGCCCGAAGAACTGATCGCCAACGAGAAGCTCGATCTCCTGATGATCGGCTCGCCCAACCACATGCACCTCGACCACATCCGGATCGGCCTTGAAGCCGGCCTGAAGGTCTTCAGCGAAAAACCGATCGTCACCACGATCCAGGAAAGCCTGGAACTCGCAGCGCTGATGGCGAAGTTTGGCCATGAGCGGCTGATGGTCGGTCTCGTGCTGCGCTACGCGCCGATGTACCGCGACCTCCGCCAGGCGCTTGCCGAAGGCAAGCTAGGGCAGGTGGTCTCGATCGAGGCTTCCGAGCACATCGAGCCCTACCATGGCGCCTTCTTCATGCGCGACTGGCGCCGCTACGAGCGCTATTCCGGCAGCTTTATGCTGGAGAAATGCTGCCACGACCTCGACCTCTACAATGGCGTCGTCGGAGCCCGGCCGGAACGCGTCGCAAGCTTCGGCGGCCGCAAGAGCTTCATCCCTGCCAACGACCCGGCCCGCGAAGGCATCAACGACCTCGAACTCTTCCATCGCAAGCCGAGCGGCTGGATGGGGTCCGACAAGGTCTTCGACAGCGACGGCGACATCATCGACTACCAGGTGGCGATCGTCGAATACGCCAACGGCGTCGGCATGAACTTCCACACCAATCTCAACGTGCCGGATCAGTTCCGCCGCTTCTGCATCATGGGCTCGCGCGGCATGGCCGAGGGCGATTTCATCCGCGGTTACTTCGACGTGCACGAGATGCTGACCGGCAAGAAGGTCATCGAGAACAAGTACAAGGCCACCGAACTGTCGCAGCACTATGGTGCCGACGAGCAGATGGCAACCGACATCATCGGCCACGTCCGCGACGGCCGACCTCTGCCGGTTTCGACGCGCGATGCGCTGGAAGCCGGCATTCTGGCGCTCTCCATGGACGAGGCTCGGCGCAAGAAGAGCGTCATAGACCTCCGGCCCATATGGGACCGTTTCGACGAAGCCCTGCATTCCCGCGCGGCGTAAGGGGAGGCGACGGATGAGTGTTCAACGCAGCACAGTCATCTTCGCCTGGATCCTGCTTCTTCCTGCTGTTCTTTACGTCACGGTGATCGTCGCCTATCCGCTGGTCGACACCTTCATCCTGTCGTTTACGGACGCGTCGCTGAAGAAGACGACCAATTGGGTCGGCTGGACCAACTATGACAAGATCTTCAACGAGACCTTCGCCGAGGTCATCTTCCGGACCTTCATCTGGACGTTTTTTTCGGTGTCGATCAAGATGATCATCGGCGTTTTCGGCGCAACGATGCTGAACGCGGCCGTGCCCGGCCGGGCGCTTTTCCGCCTGCTCACCATGCCGCCATGGATCGTGCCGATGGCCATCGGCATCTTCATGTGGGGCTGGATGTACAACGGCCAGTTCGGGATGATCTCCGGCGTGTTGCAGAACATGGGGTTGTCGAACGGGCCGATCGCCTTCCTCGCCCGCGGAGAGACTGCCTTCTGGGCGACGATCATCACGGACGTGTGGATCGGCGTGCCGCTAGTGACGCTCTATATGCTGGCAGCCATGCAGGCGATCCCGCAGGATCTCTATGAGGCCGCGTGGACCGATGGGGCAGGGCGTTTCTATCGCTTCCGCCGCATCACGTTGCCTCTGCTCGTGCCGTCGCTGATCACCATGTCGATGCTGTCGCTGATCGCGACCTTCAACTCGTTCGATATCATCTGGATCCTCACCCAGGGTGGACCCAACGGTGAGACGACGACGATGATCATCGACACCTATCGCACCGCGATCGGGTCGAAGAAGTATGGCGAAGGGGCAGCGCGCGCCGTGCTGATCTGCATCTTCCTGTCGATCTTCTGCTTTGCCTATTTCCGGGTGACGAGCCGCCTTTCTCAGGGGGAACAGAAATGAGCCAGCCTGCCCTGATCAATCGCTACCGCTGGTACGAGCTTGTCGGAATCTATGCCGGTATCTTCGTGTTCCTGTGCTTTATCCTGGCGCCCTTCGTCGAGGGCTTTCTGGTGTCGCTGAAGCCGCTCGGGCTGCTGTTCTCGTCACCCTATCGCTTCTGGCCGGAAAACGGCTCGTTCGCCGCCTACTTTACGATGTGGGAGAGCGTGCCGGGCTTTGCCCGCTACATCTTCAATTCCTTCTTCATCTCCACCATCGTCACGGCCATCGTGCTGGTGCTGGTCATACCCGCTGCCTATGCCTTCGCCCGCTTCAACTTCCGTGGCGCCGGCGTGCTTTTGGGGGCATTCCTTGCCGTCAACATGTTTTCGGGCGCGGTGCTGCTGATCCCGCTCTTCCGGCTGATGCGCACCTTCGGCGTCCTCAACACTTATCTGGCCATGATCGTGCCGGGCGTTGCCTTCCTGATCCCGTCGGCGATCTGGCTGTTGCGCACCTACATGATGCGCATCCCGCGTGAACTGGACGAGGCCGCCTTCGTCGACGGCGCCAGCCACTTCTATACGCTGCGCCGGGTGATCCTGCCGATCGCCATGCCCGGCATCACCGTGGTGGCGATCACCACCTTCATCGGTGCCTATGCCCAGCAGTTCATCTACGCGCTGACCTTCAATTCCAAGAGCGAATACATGCCGCTTCCCGTCGGGCTGTTTGCCTATTTCGGACGCCAGGAGGTGGTCTGGAACGAACTGATGGCGGCAAGCTTCGTCGGCATCGCGCCGGCCGTCGTCGTGATCTTCCTCTTGCAACGCTATCTCGTCAGCGGGCTCACCGCGGGCGCGGTGAAACAATAAGACTTAAGTCAACCACCAGAGAACGGGAGCATAAAAACGTGTCTATTCAATTCAAGACGGGGGTGCTCGCCCTTGCCCTGCTCGGCTCGACCGCGCTGGGCGCCGTGACCGCCAAGGCGGCCGACCAGGAGATCAGCTGGATCTACTGCGGCGACACCATGGATGCGGTCCACCAGAAGTACATCAAGCAGTGGGAAGAGAAGAACCCGGGCTGGAAGGTAACGCCTGAAGTCGTCGGCTGGGCCCAGTGCCAGGACAAGGCAACGACCCTTGCCGCCGCCGGCACACCGGTCGCCATGGCCTATGTCGGGTCGCGCACGCTGAAGGAATTTGCACAGAACGACCTTATCGTTCCCGTGCCGATGACGGACGACGAAAAGAAGACTTACTACCCCAACATCGTCGATACCGTGACCTTCGACGACAACCAGTGGGGCGTTCCGATCGCCTTCTCGACCAAGGCGCTCTACTGGAACAAGGACCTGTTCAAGCAGGCCGGCCTCGATCCGGAAACGCCGCCGAAAACCTGGGCTGAAGAGATCGAATTCGCCAAGACGATCAAGGAAAAGACCGGCATTGCCGGTTACGGCCTGCCGGCCAAGACCTTCGACAACACCATGCACCAGTTCATGCACTGGGTGTACACCAACAACGGCAAGGTCATCGACGGCGACAAGATCGTCATCGACAGCCCGCAGGTGCTCGCAGCGCTGCAGGCCTACAAGGACATCACGCCTTTCTCTGTTGAAGGCGCCACCGCCTACGAACAGAACGAAATCCGCGCCATCTTCCTTGACGGCAAGGTCGGCATGATCCAGGCGGGCTCGGGTGCCGCAACGCGCCTGAAGGAAACCAAGGTCAACTGGGGCGTAGCACCGCTGCCGCTCGGCCCGGAAGCAAAGGGCGAGGGCACGCTGCTCATCACCGACAGCCTGGCGATCTTCAAGGGCTCGGGCGTTGAGGAGAAGGCGATCGAATTCGCCAAGTTCATCACCTCGCCAGGACCGCAGGGCGAATACGAGCTTCAGGGCGGCGCCGGCCTGACGCCGCTGCGTCCGTCGCCGATGGTCGATGAGTTCGTCAAGAAGGATCCCTATTGGAAGCCGTTCATCGACGGCATCACCTATGGTGGTCCCGAGCCGCTCTTTACCGACTACAAGGGCTTCCAGAACGTCATCATCGAGATGGTTCAGTCGGTCGTGACCGGCAAGGCCGAGCCGGCCGACGCCTTGAAGAAGGCGGCTTCCAGCCTCGAAGAGTACAAGTAAGGCCACCGGGGCCGCGCGCCGACAAGATCGGTTCGCGGCCCCACCTAACTCTGCTATAAATGAGCCGCTTCTCGCCGGTGGCCGGAGACAGTTTCTTGGGACAGCTCAATCTCAATCGGGTTCAGAAATTCTACGGGACGTTCGAGGTGCTGAAAAGCATCGATCTCGAAGTCAGGAACGGTGAGTTCGTCGTTTTCGTCGGGCCCTCCGGTTGCGGCAAGTCGACCTTGCTCAGGATGATCGCTGGTCTCGACGAGACCAGCTCGGGGGACATCCTGATCGAGAACAAGCGCGTCAACGATCTGCCGCCGGTCAAGCGCGGGATCGCCATGGTCTTCCAGTCCTACGCGCTCTATCCGCACATGTCGGTCTTCGAGAACATCGCCTTTCCGCTTCGCGTGGAAAAGATGGCCGAGGAGAAATTGAAAGCCAAGGTGGAGCATGCCGCGCGCATCCTGCACCTGGACCAGCGGCTGCAGCAGAAGCCGGGCATGCTTTCGGGCGGCCAGCGCCAACGTGTCGCGATCGGGCGGGCGATCGTGCGCGAGCCGAAGATCTTCCTCTTTGACGAGCCGCTCTCAAACCTCGATGCGGCCCTTCGGGCCGACATGCGCATCGAACTGGCGAAACTGCACCGGCAACTGAAAGCAACGATGATCTACGTCACGCACGACCAGGTCGAGGCGATGACGATGGCGGACCGGATCGTCGTTCTCAATGCCGGTGAGATTGCCCAGACGGGCGCGCCGCTGGAGCTCTACCACAAGCCTGCCAACACCTTCGTTGCCGGCTTCATCGGCAACCCGAAGATGAACTTCCTGCCGGTCACCTGCAAGGGCGTCAGCGATGCCGGCGTCGAGGTCGACTACAAGGGGCAGACGGCGGTCATCCCCGTCACCCCGCAAAGCGGCCTTGCCGGGCGCACGCTGACGCTTGGCGTGCGGCCGGAGCACATCATGCTCGGGTCCGGCGACCTGACCCTCAAGGTGACGCCAACGGTCATCGAACGGCTCGGCGCCCATACGGTCGCCTATGCGGCTATCGGTGGTGAGGGCGAGAACTTCTGTGCCATGCTGCCGGGAACAGCAGCTGTGCGACCGGAGGAGACCATCCAGACAGGCATCAAGGCAGTCGATTGCCACCTGTTCGACGAGGCTGGCCTCGCGCTCGAACGTCGCGTCGAGTTGACCGACATCGATATGGGCGTGCTCGACCCCGCGGCTGCCTGACGTCGTCGAAGCCAGGATCATGGTCGCGGCCAATCAGGGCGCGGCCAGTGTTTGGCCGTTGTGGCTGGATATCCGGCAGCTCTACCTGTAAGGATTGCCGGTCGCCGACGCCCTCTATTCAAAGGCGATCAAGCGCACTTGGATAGAGCATCATGACGCTTGGCCGCTATACGGAACTTCCCCATCTGGCCGACGCCAATGCCGGGATCGAAGTCGTCTGGGCGTCTGTCAGTCGCAACGAGGGCAGCTACCGGGTCCTGCCGGATGGGCGATGCGACATCATCCTCCGATTTGCGCTGAACGCCCTGCCACTCCGCGAGCTGACGCCGATCGTGACCGGTCCAACCACGGGCTATTACGATGTTCCGCTGGAACCCGGCGCCGCCTTCGTCGGCGTGCGCCTGCGACCTGGCCATTTCCAGAAAATTCTGGGCCTGGAGCCGATCCGGTTGCACGGTGACGCCCTGATCGGCGCAGCGGCTCTGGGTCAATGGCCCGACATGGCCGCCCTTTGCGTGCCGGCATCGGACCAGCAGGAGCTTGCCGGCCGCCTGGTGCGGTTTGTCCGCAAGCGTGATGCCGAGAGCGACTTTGAAGTGGCGCCGCTCGGCCGCAACATCATAAGCGCGCTGAACGCCTCGGGCGGGCGGCTGCGCATCGCCGAGCTTGCCGCGATGCACGGTGTCTCCGAGCGCACCGCCAGACGCGTTCTCCTTCGCGCAACTGGGCTCACGCCGAAGGCGTTTGCCGCCATCATCCAGTTCCATCGCGCCTTGCGGCTGTTGCGGGATCACCATCTCAGTCCTGCGGATGCCGCGTTCGAAGCCGGTTTCGCCGACCAATCCCACATGACCCGGGTCTTCCGGCGGCTGGGCGGGTTCTCGCCGGCGCGCTTGCCCGAAGTCACACTGGTGACGATCTCGGACTGATGTCCGAATTGTTCAAGATCAGAGCCTGGCAATGAATGATGATCGCCCGTAACCGTTCGCGCTGCTTCGGGTAGCGCGCTTAGCGCGTTGCCGACTTCGGCGGCGAGCAACCCTTGGAGACGAACCATGGCCGTCCGTTTCGGATACACAATCCTCTATGTTCCCGATGTGCCGGCAACGGTCTCGTTTTATGAGGCTGCCTTTGGTCTGAAGCGCAGGTTCGTACACGAAAGCAGCCTCTATGCGGAGATGGAGACGGGTGAGACGGCTCTGGCCTTTGCCAGCGAAACCATGGCGGAGCTGAATGGTTTTGCTGTTCGCGCGAACCGCAGGAGCGATCTTGCCGCCGGGTTCGAAATCGCGCTGGTCTGCTCGGCGCCGCACCAGGCCTATGAAAAGGCTGTTTCGGCCGGAGCATCGCCGGTGAAGCCGCCGGAAGAAAAGCCGTGGGGGCAAGTGGTGGGCTATGTTCGCGATCTCAACGGCTGCCTTGTCGAACTCTGTTCCGCCACGCCCGCTTAGCCGCCCGGCCCGACCACGCAACCCACGAACGCCATGACTCAGGAGGAGCCCGCCTGTGCGCCCGACCACTGCCTCGCCCTGCATCACGACCAACCAGATCGGCGCGTCGCGAGACTTCTATCAGACATATTTCGCCGCACGGCTGACGTTTGACTGCAGCTGGTACATCAGCCTGGAACTCGGCCAAGGCCTGTCCCTCCAGTTCATGGAACCGCAACAGGGGCAGCCTGTGTGCAACACCGAAGGCCTCACCTACAATTTCTGCGTCGCAGACGTCGACGGCGAGTATAGCCGGATCAGGGCAGCAGGCCTTGCCCCGGCGTTGCCGATCGAGGATCACCCATGGGGAGATCGTGGCTTCGCCGTAAAGGATCCGAACGGTGTCCTGCTCTATATTTACTCGAATCGCGAACCCGCGCCGGAGTTCAAGCCGTTTGTCATCGCTTCGGGTGCGGCATGATGGATGACCGGATCCAGACCCTTCTGCGGGAGATCGAGCTTCATCGCGGCGATCAGTTCGTGATCGTCACCCGACTACGGGAGATCGCGCTCGCCTCGGGCCCCGCAGTCACCGAAGAGGTGAAGTATGGCGGCATCCTGTTTTCGTCCAAGGACAGCTTCTGCGGCGTCTTTTCCTACGCCCAACACGTGACGCTGGAGTTTAGCCGGGGCGCCGCTTTGCCCGATCCACATGCCGTCCTGGAGGGTTCAGGCAAGCTTCGCCGCCACATCAAGCTCCTGGGCCCGGCGGATATAGATGAGAAACAAGTCGCGCTATACATCAAGATGGCTCGCGAGGCTGCCGATCGCTGAAGGGTCGGTTGCGCCCGGCGACGGTGCCGCAAACCTCAGGCCGCGCCCTTCTCGGTTCCGTGCGGGTTGTCGACCTTCGGCCAGATGTTCTTCGGCGCGCGCTTGTAGTCGGTCTTGGCGGGATTGTTCGGGTAAGGCGTGCCGGCCGAACAATAGAGGATTTCGGACGCGATCTTGGAGAACGAGGCGTAGAAGTGGTTGGTCGACTTGATGACCAGGATCTTCTTGCTTGTCGGGTCGATGCCCATCACCGAAAACAGGCTTGGATCGAAGCTCTGCGCGCGGGTCGAGTTGAGGATGATGTCGATGCCTTTGAAGCGAATGTGGGCCGCATCGCCGAAGGGGGCGAAGCTCTCGCCGAAGCGCATCTCGGCGTCGCGCACCAGCTTGACCACCTTGACCGTGCCATCGACCGGATTGCCGGTTCCCGGTGCCGACTTGGCGCCGAAGCGCAAGGGGATGTCGGCGCCTTCGCCGGCCGCCATGCAGATCTGCACCGCCATCGGGTCCCAGATCGTGCCGACCGCAACGTCGGTTGCGCCGCGAGCCAGCAGTTCTTCGAGCAGAACTGTCGCGTCGCCGGCCGTACCACCGCCCGGGTTGTCCCAGACATCGGCGATGACGACGGGACCTTTGGTTGCTGCGAGTGCCTCATCCACCGCCTGCCTCTCGTCGATCTGCGGCATGATGAAGGTGCCGCGGTGGGAGAAGAGTTCCAGACCCAATTCCCGTGCGAGGCTCGCGCCTTTCTCCGGCTTGCCGTCGGTGACGGCGAGCAGCTTCGATCCCATTTCCGGGACGTCGCCGGCCATGAAGCCGTGGATCACGGAGAGCGAAAGCACGTCTGCGTCTTCCTTCTCGATCCGCATCAGCTTGTCGACGAAGGAGCGCATCGGATCGCGAGATGTCGGGTAGACGTCGATCATCCGACAGTCGAAGATCGACATGACGGGCGTGATGCGGCCTTCGAGCGTGTCGACAGCGATCTTCCAGAGGTCCTCCGCGCGGTCGACGAAGTCGGTGTGCGGGAATTCCTTGAAGTAGACGAAGAAGTTCGATGCGGCGGCGCGGTTGGCCGTCAGGTGGCTGTGGGGATCAAGCTCGGCGCAGACGAGGATATCGGGACCGACGATCGCACGGACGCGCGTCAGCAGGTCGCCTTCGGGGTCTTCGTAGCCGTCGGCGACCATGGCGCCGTGCAGGCCGAGCACCACGGCATCGACGGGCATGGCGGCGCGCAACTGGCCGAGGATCTCGTCGCGCAGGCCCTCATAGGTCTCGCGGTTGACGAGGCCAGCCGGGTCCGCCCAGGTCGCGGTTCCCTCGATCAGTTCCCAGCCCTTCTCAGCGCAGACGCGCCGCCCGACGGTGATCGGCGCCGTGCAAAGCGTCGGCGTCTGCGGGTGTTCTCCCGGCGGGGCGTAGAGCGAGGCTTCGAAGGCCCGGCGGTCGATGCAGATCGGGGAGAAGGTATTGGTCTCGGTCGCAAGCGCCGCTGTGAAGATCCGCAATGCCGTTGCCTTTTCTATTGCGTCACGCCTGCAGCGCCGCTCATCCGGCCGGATGTGCTAAGGTCGCTGCGGGCTCTAAGTCTGGCGCATGATTTTTCCCGGATGCATGGCGATCCAGGAAACTACGCGGAAGCCGCGCCCATCGGGTTCGGCAGGTAGCCGGTAAAGCCGGCAATCTTCCAGCGTCCTTCGTGCAGACGGCAGTAATAGACCGTCTGCCATTTCAGGATGTCGACGCTGCCGTCCGTCTTCTTCAGGCTGCCATCGAACTTCTTGCGCGCCAACGCCTGGTCACCGTTGATCTCGATGTCCTCGAGCGTCGTCGTGGTGAAGATCGCCGTGCGCGGGTCTTCGGCGAAGCTCTGTGTCGCGAAATCCTGCGCCTGGCGCAGCCACTCTTCGCGATAGGCGGCCAGCGACGGGAAGGTCAGCCGCCAATTGTCCGGATTGGTTTCGCGGCGGCCGTCGATGCCGATGAAGCTCTCCCCGACGAAATCGTCTGCAACCATCGACCAGTCGGCTGCCAGAAAGGCAGTGATGTCGCGGGAGACCAGCATCTCCCAGATCGAGTGGCGTGCAGCATCGGAAGAGGGGAATGGATTGAGAAAAGGATCCCGCATATTCGCGCCCTGGATTGAAATTCTTTTCATGAATGGCGTTTTTCGCTAGCCAAATTCGGCTTTCTATGGTCACTTGTCAACGATCAAAGAAAATAATTTGCAAGAAGGCTCATGATGACGATCAAGCGCTATGGTGCGGAACAGGTCGGCGCTGGCGGCAAACCTTTGCCCTTCGCGCGCGCTGTCGAGGCGGACGGCTGGCTCTATGTCTCTGGTCAGGTTGCCATGGAAAACGGCGAGATCATCGAGGGCGGGATCATCCCCCAGACCCACAAGACGATCGCCAATGTGATGGCCATCCTGACGGAAGCCGGCTACGGTCCGGAGCATGTGGTTCGTTGCGGCGTCTGGCTCGACGATCCCAGGGATTTCTGGACATTCAACAAGATCTACCAGGAGTATTTCGGTGCTCATCCGCCGGCGCGGGCCTGCGTCCAGTCGTCGATGATGGTCGATTGCAAGGTCGAGATCGACTGCGTCGCCTATAAGCCGAAAGAAGGCTGATCCTGGAGCGGGAGCGGTTTTCTGCCCGCATCCCGCTCTCACTCGTGATCCGAAGCAAGGCATAAGCGGGCGATGGACATCTTCGCGACATTGCAGGAAGAAAAGGGGCGGCTTTCCCAGTCGGAAAACCGCATCGCCGATATTCTCCTGAACGATTTCGAGTTCGCGGTAAACGCCTCCATCATCGAGCTCGCGAGCAAGGCGGACGTTTCGCCGCCGACCGTCACCCGCTTCTGTCGGCGGTTGGGTTGTGACAGCTTCTCCGACTTCAAGGTGCAGCTCGCGCGGACCGCCTATATCGGCATGCGCTACCTGAAGCCCGAGCCGAAGAGCCGGGAGACCGGCGATGTCGCCCAGGACATCATCACCAAGTCGCAGAACGCGCTGTTTCTTCTGCATCGCTCGCTCGATCTCGCCGCGATCGAGCAGGCGGTCGAGCGGATTGCCTCAGCGGAAATGATCTACGCCTTTGGTTCCGGCGGCAATTCGTCGATGATCGCCGGCGAGCTTCAAAACCGGCTCTTTCGTTTCGGCCTGCGCATCACATCGAGCTCGGATCACAGCATGCAGTTGATGATGACGGCGGCGGCCCGGCCGACGGACGTGCTGATCGGCTCCTCCTTTTCCGGCCGCAACGCCGAACTCGTGCGCGCCTTCACGCTTGCGCGCGAACTGAAAGTGCCGACCATCGCGCTGACGCAGAGCGGCAGCCCGGTGGCCACCGCTGCCAGCATCACCGTTCCGGTCGATCTGCCGGAGGGCAACAATATCTACCGCCCCACCTCCACCCGCATCGCCTATCTGGCGCTGCTCGACATCCTCTCCAGTCTCGTCGCTTATCGGGTTCAGCCGCAGGCGACAGCCACACTTCGGCGCATCAAACAGCAGCTGGTGACCCACCGCGACGGTGACGACCGCCAGTTGCTCGGAGACTGACGTGCCGCGAAAGGTCAACGCATGACGCAATCTCTCGCGATCGTCACCGGCGCCGCCGGCGATATCGGCCGTGCTATCGCCCGCAAGCTTGCCGACGACCATGACGTGGTTCTGCTCGTCGACATCGATGCGGAGGCCGCCGAAAAGGCAGCGCGGGCGCTTGGCGACGGCAAGCGCTTCGTCGCAGTCGCCTGTGACGTCACCAATGCCGAAAGCGTGGCGGCGATGGCAGCGAAGGCCGCAGAGAAGGGCGCTGTCCGCACCCTCGTCAACAATGCTGGTGCTGCCCGTGCCGTCAGCCTGCACGACACGACGCCGGAGATCTGGCGCATGGACAATGCGCTGAACCTCGAGGCGGCCTTCCTCACTTTTCGCGCCGTCGAGGACATGCTGAAAGAGACCCACGGCTCGGTCGTCAACATCGCCTCGGTCAACGGCATGAACGTCTTCGGCCATCCGGCCTATAGCGCCGCCAAGGCCGGGCTCCTGCACCTGACCCGGCTGATTGCGGTCGAATACGGCAAGTTCGGCATCCGCTCGAATGCGGTGGCACCCGGCACGGTTCGCACCCAGGCCTGGGAGGCGAGGGCGGCATCGAACCCGGATGTCTTCGAAGAGGCGCGCCGCTGGTATCCGCTGCAGCGCATCGTCAATCCGGATGACGTCGCCAATGCCGTGCATTTTCTCGCAGGCCCGCTCGCGGCCGCCATTTCGGGCGTCTGCCTGCCTGTCGATTGCGGCCTGACCGCCGGACAGGCTGAGTTGGCCCGCACGTTCTCGCAATCAAACCACTACTGACATAGAGCATTCTGGAGGAAGAGCATGCACCCGGTTTCCTACCGTCTCGAGGCGTCCTGGCAGCCGGATGGCGGGCCGTTCGGGCGGTTTACCTTCACGCTGTTCAATTTCTCCGGCGCGCCACTTTCCGGCTTCAGGATCGTCTACACCTCGCTCACCCGGGTGATCGATCCCAAGGCCTGCGACAATGCCGTGTTCCTGCGCCGTAACGCCAATTTTCACGAATTCGCGCCGCCTGCGGGGCTGACGATCGAAAACGGCGGGAGCTGGACCTTCACCGTCAGCGGCCTGCACCGCAACGCGCGCCACTGCACCGACGGTGCCAAGTCCGCCTATCTGACGCTTGCCGATGGTGGTCACGTGCCGGTCGCTGTCTCCGATCTGTTGCTTGAAAATGCCGTCAGTGAACCGCCGCCGGTGCGGCTACCGGACGGCAAGCTCGATCAGCCCTATGCGTTGCAGCCCTGGCCAGCGAAGCTTGAGCTTCGTCCTGGAGACGGTTTTCCAGTGGTGCTCTATCCGGCGGTCGGCTCGACGGGCGAGGATGTCGCTGCCATCGATACGGTTCTGGCGATGTACCATCGGCTGTTCCCTGCGGGCCACGCCCCCTTCAGCCTGGCAGCCTCGAAGCAGGGGCGGGCGATTGTCTTTACCGCCGACGCTGGTCTTAAGGCTGAGGCCTATCGGCTCGACTTCTCTGAGACCGAAATCCGGCTTAGCTTTGGCGGCAGCGCCGGCCGGCAATATGGTTTGACCAGTCTGGCCCAGCTTCTGGATGGGGCACGCAACCATCCGGAAAAGTTCCGCTTTCCGGCGAGCGGCAAAATTTCGGATGCGCCGCGTTACAGCTGGCGCGGTTGCCATCTCGACGTCTCCCGCCAGTTCTACCCGACGGCGGATGTGGCGCGGCTGATTGACATTCTCGCCTGGTTCAAGCTCAACGTTTTCCACTGGCACCTGACCGACGACGAGGCCTGGCGCCTGGAGATCAAGGCCTACCCGCAGCTGACGACGCTTGGCGTCCTGCGCGGGCCGGATGAGCCGCTTCTGCCGCAGCTTGGTAATGGCGCTGAGCCTGTCGGCGGCTTCTACAGCCAAGCGGACGTGAGGGCGATCGTCGCGCAGGCGACGGCGCTGCATGTCGATGTCGTGCCGGAGATCGATATCCCTGGCCATAGCACGGCGACCTTGGTGGCGCTGCCGGATCTGACAGACGGTCAGGAGGCCCCGGAGAGCTACCATTCGGTTCAGGGCTATCCCAATAACGCGCTCAACCCGGCCGTTGCCTTTACCTACGAGTTTCTGGAGAAGGTCCTCGACGAAATGGTCGAGCTTTTCCCGAGCGCCTACATCCATATCGGCGGCGACGAAGTGGCGAACGGTTCTTGGCTCGCTTCGCCGCTGGCCAAGAAGCTGATGGAGCAGGAGGGCATCTCCGGCACCTTCGCGCTGCAGTCCTATTTCCTGAAGCGGGTGAAGCAGATGTTGACGGCGCGTGGCCGCAAGCTCGCCGGCTGGAACGAAGTGGCGCATGGCGGCGGTGTCTCGACCGAAGATACGCTGCTGATGGCCTGGGAGCGGCCGGAGGTCGGCATCGAGCTCGCCCGCGAAGGCTATGACGTGGTGATGACCCCCGGCCAGGCCTATTACCTCGACATGGCGCAGGCCGATGCCTGGCAGGAGCCAGGTGCAAGCTGGGCCGGCACGGCGACACCCGCCCACACCTACGGCTACGAGGCCGAGGGCGAATTCCCGGACGAGCTGAAGGCCCGCCTCAGAGGCGTGCAGGCGTGCATCTGGTCCGAGCATTATCTTTCGCGCGGCTACTTCAACCGGCTCGTCTTCCCGCGGCTTCCGGCGATCGCCGAGGCGGCATGGACACCGAAGTCGGCGAAGGACTGGCTGCGCTTTGCGGCCATCGCGCCGCTCAGCCCGAACCTCTGAGAGGAACGCTCATGCGCATCGCCGTTGGTGGCATCCATACCGAATGCAGCACCTATTCGCCTGTTCTGATGACAGAGGAAGATTTTCGCGTTCTGCGCGGCCAAACGCTGCTGGACGCCGAGTACTTCAGTTTCATGAAGGCCGAGGGTGTCGAGCATCTGCCGCTTTTGCATGCCCGCGCCGTGCCCGGCGGCCCCGTGTCGCGCCCAACCTACGACGCCTTCAAGGCCGAGTTCCTCGAAATGCTGCGTGACGCGCTGCCGATCGACGGGCTTTATCTCGCCATGCATGGCGCCATCAAGGTCGACGGGATGGACGACGCCGAAGGCGACTGGATCTCCGCCGCCCGCGCTGTCGTCGGTCCCAATTGCCCGGTGGCGGCGAGCTACGACCTGCATGGCAATGTCAGCCAGGAGATCATCGACCAGCTCGATATTTTTGCCGCCTACCGCACCGCGCCGCATATCGATACGCCGGAGACCATGACCCGTGCCTGGTCGATGCTGGTATCTGCGCTGAGAGACGGGACGCGCCCGGGCATCGCCTGGGCACCGGTCCCGGTCCTGCTTCCCGGCGAATGCACCTCGACCGAGGACGAGCCGGCAAAGTCGCTCTACGTGCAACTGCCCGAGATCGATAAGCGGCCGGGCGTTCTCGATGCCAACCTGATGGTGGGCTACGTCTGGGCCGACGAGCCGCGGGCGACCGCCTGTGCGGTCGTAACGGCCACCGACAGGGCGGCGGCCAAACGGGCAGCGGAAGAGATTGCCGCGGGCTACTGGTCGGAACGTCGAAACTTCCGCTTCGGTCCGGTCACCGGACCGCTCAACGAAATGCTGGATATCGCCGAGCGGGCGACGACGACGCCGATCATTCTTGCGGACTCCGGCGACAACCCGACCGGCGGCGGCGTTGGTGATCGCGCAGACGTGCTGAAGGCGCTGCTCGCCCGCGGCTGGCGGGGCGCGTTGATCGCCGGCATCACGGACCTGCCGGCGGTCGAAGCCTGCTTTGCCGCTGGGGTCGGCGAAACGTTGATGCTCAAGATCGGCGGCAGCCTCGATCAGGCAAGCCCCCGTGCGGAGATGCTGGCCGAGGTCGTCACGCTGGATGATCCCGGGCCTGCGAAAGAGCGGCAGGCGGTGGTGCGGGTCGGCGCGATCGATGTCGTTATCGCGGCACGGCGCAGGCCCTACCACAACATCGAGGACTTCCGGCGGCTGGGCCTCGACCCTGAGGCGGTGCGGCTGCTCGTCGTCAAATCGGGCTACCTGTCGCCCGAACTGGCGCCGATCGCCAACCCCAACCTGATGGCCCTGACCGAAGGGGTCGTCAATCAGGACATCCAAGGGCTCGCGAGCCTCCGCCGTCAGCGGCCGGCCTACCCCTTCGATCAGGACTTTTCCTTTGAACCCGTCGCCCGCTTTTCGGCGCGTTGGTCGAGCGGCGCCTGAGACATGCTTCGCACATTTCCTACCCGAGTTTCGGGTAGGGGCTTCCCTCAAAGCACCGCGCGTCGTTCGACGCGCATGGGCGCTGAAACGCCTTAGCCTTCCGCATAACACCGTCCTTAAATCGATCACAATTTAAGCGATTGTGCGATATCCTCCACCCGCTTCGCGGACACATTCTAGCATGACCTCCACCATTCTCAGCGCCATGCGCAACCCGGCCATGCGGATCAGCATGCTGGCAATCTTCCTGTTCGGGTTTGCCGGTGCGGCCACCTCGCCCTACCAGTCCGTCGTCGGCATCAACGAGCTGGGGCTCAGCGATGCCGTCTATTCGCTGCTGATCCTGCTTGCCTCGACGGTGAACGTCATCGTCAGTGTTTCGATCGGCATTCTGGCCGATCGCGTCGGCAACTACCGGCTGCTGATGTCGACGGCGATCTTTTTCGGCGTTGTCGGCTACGGCATCGTCTATGTGCTCCCGCATCAGATGAGCTTCGTCGTTAGCGTCTTGTTGCTGTTGCCGATCTACGGCGCGGTCTACACGCTGCTCTTTGCCAATGTGCGCAGCATCGCCCGGCGGATGAGCGGCCATGACGCTGCCTCGCTCACGACGGGCGCCCGCGCGGCCATATCAGTGTCCTGGGTTCTGGTGCCAGGACTGGTCGGCTTTGCACTCGCCGGCGGCGACAGCATGCTGCCGGCCTATCTGCTCGCCTGTCTCGGCTGCCTCGCCAATCTGCTGATCGTCTATTTTAAACTGCCCAACGAAAATGGGGCCGACGCATCGCTCGGCAAGCGGCTTTCTTACTGGACGTCTTTTCGGGAGATCCTGGCGCCGGGGATTTTCCTGCGCGTCATCGCCGTTGCGATCATCACCTCGTCGCTGCACGTCAACGCCGCCGTGCTGCCCCTGATCATGACCGACGAGATCGGCGGCAGCGTCACCGATATCGGCATCATCGTTGGGATCGTCGCTTTCCTCGAAGTCGTGTTCATCTTCGTCTGGGCGCGCATCCAGCTGAGCCTTGTTCCATTCAAGGCGCTGGCGCTCGGAACCGCGATCTACATCGGCTACATGGTGCTGCTCGGCTTCTCGACGGCGACCTGGCAGATCTACGCGCTCACCGTGATCAGTGCCTTTGGTGCCGCCGCGTTGATCACGATCCCGATCAGCTACCTCCAGGACCTGATTGCCGACCGCCCGGGCCTCGGAAGCTCATTGCTCGCCGTGAACCTCTTCCTGAGCGGCGGCCTTTGCGCCGGGCTTTTTGCGCTCGGCACGCGGATCAGCGACTATTCGGGCACGGCGCTGCTTGGCGGCGCCGCAGGCCTTGCCGGGCTGGTGCTGCTGCTCGCGCTCGACGGCGATAAAACAGGGAAGAAAACATTCCGCCGCTCGTGAATTAGTCCCAGGGCTCATCGACAAAACTGCAGGTGAACTTTGTCTGGTTGTCCTGGAGACATCTCTTCTTTTGATCGGCGAGGATCATGATCCTCGCGAAGAAGCGCGAAAAGTCGGCCTTGCTGGAGGTAAACGTGGCTATCCCCAAAGCGTGCGCCTGGGCCTGCGCCACGCAGGTCGCCAATTCCTGATCGGGGACATCGCTGTTTGCAACGATGACAGCGCGGTCAAATCGCCCTTCCGCGGAATAGTTCACGGCGGAAGCGCAATTTGGTACGCCAGTTGCTGCAGTATCGTTCAGCAACCGCTCGTAGTAGGGGTCGAAGCCGAAATCTTCAATTTTGCTGACGTCGACCCGGCCATTCTTGACGACGTCCTTTCTGAAGATCACGCCGATGGTGTTTCTTCCGAGGCCCGGTTGGGCCTTGGTCTCAATTCCGGCGGCCATGGCGATCATTTGAATTGTCGAGAAGACCACGTCCCTCTTCTTGGTCTCCCCTTGGCTCATTCCGACGCCGATAAATTCCGGGAAGGCGGTAAAGTGCCGTTCTCCGTTGCGAACAGGGCCGAAGAAACTCACGTTTTGAGCGACCGCAGACGAGGCAACAAAGACGCTCGCAAGAAGCCCGGTGGCAAACATAAGATGTCTAATGGTTCTTCTCCCGTACCCGCCCTAGCGCATGAAGCCTTCTCATAAAAAACCAGCGCTCGCGTGAGCGAACAGAGATGTTCTGCAACGCGTCGCCAGCAATGCGATGGCATCTCGATTTTTCTAGCATTGCTATCAACAGCTGCAAGGCGCCGGAGCGAGGAAGACGCAGTCCTGACGCTAGTCTCATCAAAAAGTGATTGGGGCGCCTTTCGGCGCCCCAATCAGTACGTCCGTGAGTATGTCGGTCGAGAGCGGATCAGTTGCCGAGAATGCCCGGCAGGCGCAGGCCCTTTTCCTTGGCGCAATCGAGCGCAATGTCGTAGCCCGCATCGGCATGGCGCATGACGCCGGTTGCCGGGTCGTTCCAGAGCACGCGTTCGAGGCGCTTGGCCGCATCGTCGGTACCATCGGCGCAGATGACGACGCCCGAATGCTGCGAGAAGCCCATTCCGACGCCGCCGCCGTGGTGCAGCGACACCCAGGTGGCGCCCGATGCGGTGTTGAGCAGGGCGTTGAGCAGCGGCCAGTCCGAAACAGCGTCCGAGCCGTCCTTCATCGCTTCGGTCTCGCGGTTCGGCGAGGCGACCGAGCCGGAATCGAGGTGGTCGCGGCCGATGACGACCGGCGCCTTCAGTTCGCCGTTCTTGACCATTTCGTTGAAGGCGAGGCCGAGGCGGTGGCGATCGCCGAGTCCGACCCAGCAGATGCGCGCCGGCAGGCCCTGGAAGGCGATGCGCTCACGTGCCATGTCCAGCCAGTTGTGCAGGTGCTTGTTGTCGGGCAGCAGTTCCTTGACCTTGGCGTCGGTCTTGTAGATGTCTTCCGGATCGCCGGACAGGGCCGCCCAGCGGAACGGGCCAACGCCGCGGCAAAAGAGCGGGCGGATATAGGCCGGAACGAAGCCCGGGAAGGCAAAGGCGTTTTCGAGGCCTTCTTCCTTGGCCATCTGGCGGATGTTGTTGCCGTAGTCGAAGGTCGGGATGCCCATGTCCTGGAAGGCGATCATCGCTTCGACGTGGTCGCGCATCGAGGCGCGCGCGGCCTTTTCGACGGCCTTCGGATCGCTGACGCGCTTTTCCTTCCACTGGCCCATGGTCCAGCCCTTCGGCAGGTAACCGTTGACCGGGTCGTGCGCAGAGGTCTGGTCGGTGACCATGTCCGGGCGGATGCCGCGACGGACCATCTCCGGCAGGATTTCGGCGGTGTTGCCGAGCAGGCCGACGGACTTGGCTTCGCCGTTCTTCGTCCAGCGGGCGATCATCTCCATCGCTTCGTCCAGCGTCTCGGCCTTTTCGTCGAGGTAGCGGGTGCGCAGGCGGAAATCGATCGAGTCCGGGTTGCATTCGACGGCCAGGCACGAAGCGCCTGCCATGACGGCGGCGAGCGGCTGGGCGCCACCCATGCCGCCGAGGCCGCCGGTCAGCACCCACTTGCCCTTAAGGTTGTCGCCATAGTGCTGACGGCCGGCTTCAACGAAGGTTTCGTAAGTGCCCTGAACGATGCCTTGCGTGCCGATATAGATCCACGAGCCGGCCGTCATCTGGCCGTACATGGCGAGACCCTTCTTATCCAGCTCGTTGAAGTGATCCCAGGTCGCCCAGTGCGGCACGAGGTTGGAGTTGGCGATGAGAACGCGGGGCGCATCCTTGTGGGTGCGGAACACGCCGACCGGCTTGCCCGACTGCACCATCAAGGTTTCGTCGTCGTTGAGGTCCTTCAGCGTCTCTACGATCTTGTCGAAATCGGCCCACGTGCGGGCGGCACGACCGATGCCGCCGTAGACGACCAGCTCGTGCGGGTTTTCCGCGACGTTCGGGTCCAGATTGTTCATCAGCATGCGAAGCGGCGCTTCGGTCAGCCAGCTCTTGGCATTGAGCGTGGTGCCCTGAGGGGCGCGCACGTCGCGAATATTGTGGCGCGGATTGTTGATGGTCATGCCTCGCTCCCTGTCAGTGTCTTGAGGTCAAATGCGATGGTTTCGATGCGGTTCAGGATCGCACCCAGCGGCTTTCGCAACAGGGCGGATCGTGTGGCGTCGAGTGCGAAAGGCGGCTCTTCGGCGGCGAGATGGGTCGATTGCGCGAGCTCCATCTGGATGGCATGCACGCCGGTTTCCGGGCGGCCATAGTGGCGGGTCGTCCAGCCGCCCTTGAAGCGGCCGTTGAGAATGCTGCTGTAACCTTCCGCAGCGGCAGCGATTTCGGCCGTCGCCTTCTCGATGTCAGGCGCGCAGGTCTTGCCCATGTCGGTGCCGATGTTGAGATCCGGCAGCTTGCCTTCGAACAGGAACGGAATGCGCGAGCGGATCGAGTGGCAGTCATAAAGCACGACCACGCCATGGATCGCCTTGACCCGCTCGATCTCGGCGGCAAGGGCCGCGTGATAGGGCGCATGGAATGACCGGAGCCGTTCGGCGATATCCGCTTCGGTCGGTGCCTCTCCGTCCTTCCAGATCGGCTTGCCGTCGAAATCCGTTTCCGGGATCAATCCGGTCGTGTTCTGGCCGGGATAGAGGCTGACGCCCTCGGGATCGCGGTTGGCGTCGATCACGTAGCGGTGGAAGGTGGCGCGAACGACGGTCACCTCCGGCAGCAGGCCATCATAAAGTTGATGGATATGCCAGTCGGCATCGGCGAGGATGCGACCGTTATTGTTCAGCCGATCCCAGATCGCAGCCGGCACGTCGGTGCCGGTATGCGGAAAGCCGAGAATGACCGGCGAGTTGCCTTGTCTGACTTCGACGACCGCCATTTCAGGCCTCCAGGCTTGGCAGGATGCCGGCGGAGACGGCGGCGTTCAGACGGCCCGAGGCGATGAGGTTGCCGGCGGCCTTGAGGTCGTTGGCCATGTAGCGGTCCTCTTCGATCGTCGGCGAGACGGCGCGAAGGGCGGCAGCGGCCTTCTGCAATTCAGGGCTCGTGGCGAGCGGCGCGCGGAATTCGACGCCTTGGACGGCGGTCAGTGCTTCGATGCCGACGATTGAGAACAGGTTCTCGGTCATCTGCAGCAGGCGGCGCGCGCCGTGGCAGGCCATGGAAACGTGGTCTTCCTGGTTCGCCGACGTCGGCGTCGAGTCGACAGACGCCGGATGCGAGAGCTGCTTGTTCTCCGACATCAGCGCCGCCGAGGTGACTTCCGCGATCATCAGACCAGAGTTCAGGCCCGGCTTCTTGGCGAGGAAGGCCGGCAGGCCGTAGGAGAGAGCCGGGTCTACGAGCAGCGCGATGCGGCGCTGCGAGATCGCGCCGATCTCGCAGACGGCAAGGGCGATCTGGTCGGCGGCAAAGGCAACCGGCTCGGCGTGGAAGTTGCCGCCGGAGACGACCGAGTTGTCTGAAAGAACGAGCGGGTTGTCGGTGACGGCGTTGGCTTCGGTTTCAAGCACGCGGGCGACCGAGCGCAGCAGATCGAGGCAGGCGCCGTCGACCTGCGGCTGGCAGCGGATGCAATAGGGATCCTGCACGCGCTCATCGCCTTCGATGTGGCTTTCGCGGATTGCCGAGCCGGCAAGCAGCGCGCGGAGAGCCGCGGCCGTATCGATCTGGCCGCGATGACCGCGCAACGTATGGATATCCGGATGGAAGGGCGCTGACGAGCCCATGGCCGCATCGGTCGACATGGCGCCGGTGATGAGTGCCGCCTGTGCGGCACGATGGGCGCGGAAGAGACCGGCGAGTGCCAGCGCCGTCGACGTCTGGGTGCCGTTGATCAGCGCAAGGCCTTCCTTGGCGGCCAGCACCACCGGTTTGAGGCCGGCGGCGGACAGCGCTTCGCCGCCGGACATGCGACGGCCTTCGAAATAAGCTTCGCCGTGGCCCATCATGACTGCGGCCATATGGGCGAGCGGGGCGAGGTCGCCGGAGGCGCCGACCGAGCCCTTTTCGGGAATGACAGGGATGACGCCCTTTTCGAGCATGGCTTCGATCAGCCGCACGAGTTCGAGGCGGACGCCGGAGGCGCCGCGACCGAGGGAGACGAGCTTCAGCGACAGGATGAGGCGAACGACGTTCTCGGCGAGCGGCTCGCCGACGCCGCAGCAATGCGACAGGATCAGGTTGCGCTGCAGCGTTGCAACGTCGGCGCTGTCGATCTTGATCGAGGCGAGTTTGCCGAAGCCGGTGTTGATGCCGTAAACCGGCGCGTTACCGGCGACGATCTCGGCAATGCGGGCGGCAGCCTTGTTGATGCCGGCGTCAAAGGACGGATCGAGGCGGGCCGGCTCGCCGGTCCAGTAAATGGTTTCGAGATCGCGGAGGGGCACGGAGCCCGGGTGTAGAGTGATGGTCATTGACCGATCCTTTGCCCTCTAAAGATGCGTTCATGAAGCGGATTGAAGCCGATGCGGTAGACGAGCTCGGCCGGATCCTCGATGTTCCAGATTGCCAGATCGGCGGATTTTCCGACTTCGATCGTGCCGGTTTCGGCCAGTAGGCCAAGCGCGCGGGCGGCTTCGCGCGTCGCACCGGCAAGGCATTCGGCAACCGTCAGCCGGAAGAACGTCGCCGACATGTTCATGGTGAGAAGCAGCGAGGTCAGCGGCGAGGTGCCGGGATTGCAGTCGGTGGCGATCGCGATACGCGCGCCGGCATCACGCAAAGCCTGGACCGGCGGCAGGCGCTCTTCGCGCAGCGCATAGAAGGCGCCGGGCAAAAGCACGGCGACCGTACCTGATTTGGCCAGGGCCGCAGCCCCTTCGGCGTCGAGATATTCGAGGTGGTCGGCCGAAAGCGCGCCGTAGGAGGCCGCGAGCTTTGCGCCGCCAAGGTTGGAGAGCTGTTCTGCGTGCAGCTTGACCGGCAGGCCGAGTGCCTTGGCGCGGTCAAAGACGCGGGCGATCTCGGCAGTCGAAAACGCGATGCCCTCGCAGAAACCGTCGACCGCATCGACCAGGCCTTCGGCATGGGCGGCGTCGAGGCCGGGCAGCACGACATCGGTGACGTAGTCATCGTTGCGGCCCTTGTAGTCCACAGGCGTTGCGTGTGCGGCGAGATAGCTCGTCATAACGCGCACCGGCCGCAGCGTTTCGAGTTTGCGGGCGGCACGCAGCATGTTGAGCTCGGCCGTGACGTTCAGTCCGTAGCCGGATTTGATTTCGACGGTCGAGACGCCTTCGGCAAGAAGCGTGTCGAGCCGCGGCAGGGTGCTTTCGACAAGCTGGTCGACGGTCAGCGCATTGGTCGCCTTGACCGAGGAAACGATGCCGCCACCGGCACGCGCAATCTCTTCATAGGTGGCGCCTTCGAGGCGCATCTGGAATTCGCGGGCGCGGTTGCCGCCATGAACGAGATGGGTGTGGCAGTCGATGAGAGCGGGCGTCACTACGCGGCCCTCGTAGTCCGTCGCTTCAAGGCTGCGTGCGAGGTCGGCGGGCAGTCCGCTCTCCGACCCGGCATAGGCGATACGCCCATCGACGACCGCAACGGCCGCATTCTCGACGAGGCCAAGACCGTCAACGGTTTCGCCAAGCGTCACGAGACGCACATTGCGCCAGATGCCGGATGTCTGCCTGCGGGTCGAGAGTTCGTTCATCAGGTCGCCTCCACTGAATATAATGTATATACATATTAATTCGCTCCACAAGGGGAAATTTATGGAGCCTGCGGAAAAGGAAAGGGTGATCGGCCGAGTGAAACAGAACGGGGGCTTTGAGGAGATGACCGTAGAACTCTGATTTCTCGGGAATTTCTCACCCCGGGTTCGTCATCACCGCAGGCAAAAAGAAAAGGCCCCGAGCCCTGAGGTTCGGAACCTTTGTCTGTGTCCTTGGAATGGGGATCGCGACGCGTGCCCGCGACCCGAAATCCTGCCGGGCCGCGAAAACAGATCACGCTAAACCGCGTGATCCGCCTTAGTGCGCAGCCGTTCAACCACCTCGACGAAGCGATTTCCGGCAATGTCGAGGCGACCGCTGTTGTCGATCACGCTGACATCCGGGCCTGAGGTCACGTCTGGAGCCTGGCGGCTGAGGCGTCGCAAAACTTCCTCTTCACTTTCGCGGCCGCGTTCGGCAAGCCGCTTTGCAAGCACAGGCGTCTCGGCTGTAACAACGACGACGGCGATCTCGCCGAAGGCTTCGCGGAACGCCGGCAGGGCACCACGGCTGCCATTGACGATCGCCGTCATGCCGTCCCTGACATTCCTGAGCACGACGGCGGGGATGCCGTATTTCAGCCCATGCGCATCCCAGAAAACGGCGAAGGCGCCGTCCTTCTGCATCTCGACGAACTCGTCTTCCGAGACGCTTTCATGTACCTCACTGCCGGCATCCGACGGACGGGTAATGACGCGGCGGACGAAATGCACGTCGTGACAATCCGCGAAATGCCGGGCGGCAAAGCCCATGACGCTGTCCTTGCCGGCGCCGCTCGGTCCAACAACGACGACAAGCGCGCCGCCCTGGTTGTTCGCGCTCATGCGACACGCCGTCCTTCGCGCCAGACGGAGCGCACGACCGGGATGCCTTCCTTGCGATGGACGCGAGCGATATCGGCGTGAAGGCCGACGCCGATGCGGCCGCGGTCATCGAGACCGACGGTACGCGCCGGCGTCGACGTCACCATGGCGATTGCCTTTGGCAGGTCGACGGCGTCGAGTTCGTCGGAGAGCACGAAGGGGGCGTGGATCAGACTGAAGGGCACATAGTCCGACGACAGCACGTCGAGCACGCCGCGCTCGGCGAGATCGCGGGCGGCGATGTTGCCGGAGTGCGACTTGCCGCGCACGATGTTCGGCGCGCCCATCAGAACGCTGAGGCCCGCGCGGTGCGACGCCTCGGCGGCCTCGAAGCTCGTCGGGAACTCCGCAAGCTTGATGCCGAAGCCGATCGATTCCTCGACGTGGTCGACGGTCGCGTCGTCATGGCTGGCGATCGTGATGCCGCGGGCCGCACAGGCCTCGGCGAGCGCGGTGCGGTGCGGACCGGCATACTTGGCCGACAACGCCTGCTGCCGCTCGACGAAGCGCGCGAATTCTTCGTCCGAGAAGCCGCGCTTGGCTTTGTAGTAGAGCGTGTACTGGTCCATCGTCTGGAACTGGCGCTGGCCCGGCGCATGGTCCATCAGCGAGACGAGCTTGACCTGCGGATCGTTCTGGAAGTCCTCGTAGTGATCGAGCACGTCGGACGTTGAAACTTCGCAGCGCAGGTGGATCAGGTGATCGGCGCGAAGGCGACCCTCTTCCTTGGCCTGGGCCAGCGCGTCGGCCATGCTGCGCATCTCGCCCTTCTGGAAGCCGCCATCCTCGTCGGAGCCGAGACGCAGGCAGTCGAAGACCGTGGTGATGCCGGAGGTGACCACCTGTGCGTCATGGGCCTGGATTGCCGCGATCTTCAGCCAGCGCACGCCCGGGCGCGGCGAGTAGTGGGCTTCGAGGTGGTCGGTGTGCAGCTCGATGAGGCCGGGGATCAGATAGTCGCCTTCAAAGTCCTCGCCGCTGGCAACCGTGCCCTCGGAAATGTCGGCAATCTTGCCGTCGCGGATCAGCACCGAACCATCGAGGATACTATCCTCGAGGACGATGCGGGCGTTGGTCAAAACCTGTTCTTTGCTCATCTCATGCGATCTTTCGTTGGGTGTCGCTGCCGAGCGGCAGCAGGGAGCGGACAGTAAAGGGTGCGCCGCGCTCCGGTTCGACGAAGAGCGCGACTGACGTGACGTGAAGTGGCTTGCCGATATGCTCGGCAAAGGTGGTTTCGAGCGCGGTACGCATCACGCCGCTGGTTTGCGTGGGCACCGGGCCAGTCAAGGTCAGGTGGAACTGGAACTCTTCGAAAACATAGGGATAGCCCCATTCTTTGAGGTAGCGCCTCTGGCGCTCCGGCAGGCTGTTTGGCTTGCGGCGGGCAAAGTCGGCGTCCGACAGCGGCGCGCGGAACGGGTCGAAGCGGTGAACGGCGTCTTCGGCCAAATCCAGCAGGTCGACGCAAGGCGCAGACGGCACGAGTGCGAAGAACGGGCCCAACTGGTGCAGCACGATTTCGGGGATCTCGAACGGGTCGAGGTCGGCGGCAAAGCACTCGAAAATACTTAGGAGCTCGTCTTCGTCCCGGCCTTCGGCAAGCTCGAAGGGAGCCTTCAGCGTACCGTGGAAACCGTAGCGCCGCGGGTCAGCCGTCAATGTGCGTTGCGTCTCTTCGTCAATCCCGGCGATCGTCGGAAGCGTGAGGTCCTCACCGGTAAAGGCGTCGCGCCCCAGCCAACGGGACGCGACCTGCGACAGCCGGTCGTCCGCCGGCGGCGCGAAATAGATGGCATAACGCACGGTCTTCACTTTCTTGTAGCGACCGGCCCGCCAGGGCGGCGGGTCGATTGTTTGCGGGGATGCGATGCGCAGCTAGCCGATTTCCATGACAACATCATGATGGCGGACACGCAAATGCTTGGCTGTCGTCAATGTGCCTTGCTGCCCATCAGGCGCGAACGGCACGCGTTCGAGATGCTGTCGAAAATAAAGACAACCAGCAAGATCAGAAGCACCATATAGGCGACATTTTCCCAATCGGAATTGGTACGCATCGCTTCCCAGAGTTTGAGGCCGATACCGCCGGCGCCGACGGCGCCGATGATCGTCGCCGAGCGAGTGTTCGATTCCCAGAAGTAGAGCGCCTGGCTGGCAAAAACCGGCAGCACCTGCGGAAGAACGCCAAAGCGCTGGACCGCGAGCGGGGCGGCACCCACCGACTTGACGCCCTCGCGCTGCTTGTCATCGATGTTTTCCAGCGCCTCGGAATAGAGTTTGCCGAGCGTACCGGTGTCGGTGAAGAAGATCGCGGAGATGCCGGCAAGCGGTCCGGGGCCGAAGGCGCGGGTGAAGAACAGTGCCCAGATGAACATGTCCACCGACCGCAGGAAGTCGAAGAAGCGCTTGACCACCTGGTTGGTCAGGAAGCTCGGCGTGATGTTGCGGGCGGCAAGGAAGCAGAGCGGGAAGGCGATCAGCGATGCAAAGAGCGTGCCGACAAAAGCCATGACGACCGTCTGCAACAGCTTCGTCCAGACGTCCAGATGCTGCCATTCGGCGTTATAGAGGATGTTGTTCCAGGCGAGCGAAAGGTTCGAGCGGGTCGGGTCGATCTGTTCGCCGGATGTGATGAGCGCGACGACCTCGCCATAGCTTTTGCCGAAGAAGGGCGAGTTGGTGTCGAACAGGAAGTTCGCCCAACCGAAGAAGCGGTTGCGGACGGAAACCTCGTCGCCTTCCACTTCAGCCCACCCGGTGGCGCCAAAGGCAAGCACGATTTTTTCGCCTGGCCGCTTCTGTGTCGCCCAGGCGGGCAATTGGCCCTGCGGCCTCACCGTGTCGGCGCCGTCGACGGTCATCACAAACGTGTCGCCGCCGTGGGTAGCCTTCACCAGACCATCGGCGATCTCGATTCTGGTCGAGCGGTCGTAGGTTACGACGACGCGCGTCAGCACGTCTTCCGTCCGGGTTTCGACACGGTTCTGCGTTTCGGCAGCGGCCGTGCCACCGAGCGCGGAGCCGGGCGCCATGAAGCTGAACGACGAGCTTGCCTTCGGCTTGACCGCCTGCGCGGTGGAGGCCGGTATCTCGACCTGGCGCGTCACCGTCTGCCTGTCGAGCTCCACCCAATCCGGATTGGGATTGGGCCCGAGCGGCGAATTGCGCTGATAGTTGAGACGCATCGTACGGTCGGGGGCGACGTGGATTTCCGGGCGTACCTCATAGGAAACCCAGTCGGCGAGGTAGGTGCCAGCGATGCCCCAATTGGCATTGCCGAGCACGTGGCCGATCGAGAAGAACCACCAGCTGAAGATGAGGTAGACGACGACGCCGCCGGCGATGGCTGCGGTGCGCACGCGGCTGGAGGTCGAGGATTTGAGGAGGTCGGGATGGCGGCTCGCGATCGCGTCCATTTCAATCGGGTTCAATCGTGTGGTCGTGGTCATGGTACGCACCTACTGGGCAAGCTGGAAGGCCTGCTCGCCAACGAGGCGGCGGCGAAGCCAGGCGGAAAACTGGTCGACGGCAAAAATGGTCGCAAACAGCAGGAGGACGATTGCAAGGGTCTTGGCCTGGTGTCCCTGGCCGATCGAAAGGCGCAGCAATTCGCCGATGCCGCCGCCACCGACGGCGCCGATGATCGTCGAGGCGCGCACGTTGATCTCGAGGCGCAGCAGGAAATAGCTGGTGAAATTGGGCAGCACCTGCGGCACCATGCCAAACCAGACGCGCTCGATCCAGTTGCCGCCGGCAGCCCGCAGGCCCTCGTCCGGCTTCATGTCGGCGTTTTCGACCACTTCATAAAAGAGCTTGCCGAGCGCGCCGATCGTGTGGATCGAGACCGCGGCGATCGCCGGAATGGGGCCGAGCGAGAGGATCGCGAGGAAGAAGCCGGCGATCACCACCTCCGGAAATGCCCGGAGAACTTCCATGATGCGGCGAACGATGCCGCGGATCCACGGATTGGGCATCAGGTTGCGCGCGGCAAAGAAGCAGAGCACAAAGCCGAAGGCCGTACCGATCACCGTCGAGAAGATCGCGATGTTCACGGTCTCCAGCATCTTGTGCACGTATTCGGGGATGTAGAAGCTTTCGGTCAGGTACAGCCGGCCCTCGGGGTAGTTGTACTTGAAGCTGCCATCGTCATAGGGCGAGGGCAGGTCGAACATGGCGCGGAAAATTTCTAGCCCGTCGCGCGGCGCGAGATCGCCGACGAAATCGAAGAAATGCGGCAAACGGTCGAAGAACTTGCCGGCATTGGAATCGTTGGCGAACCAGAGCGAGCCCGATAGCGCCAGGAGGAGAACGCCGAAGCCAAGCCAGGAATAGAGCCGGCGGCGGGAACTGAGTTCCTGCCAGTGACGCTCGATGACGGCGCCGTTGTCGCTCAGATGTCGCGGGAGCAGGGAAGTTGCCATGACCGTTCCGGCTTTCGCCGGCCTCTTGAGCATTTCCAGGTAAAGTGCGAAGCGGTTTTCCGCCCCGGAAATGCGTGAAAACAATGCGGCGAAGGATGCGAAAGCACCCCTTCAAACAGTGAAACGCTGGCCGTTTGGGCGGCCAGCGTTCCCGAGTGGTGCGGGTCTATCAGCCGCCGATCGTCGCCTTGCGGGCGTCGATGATCGGCTTGTAGAAGTCGGCGTTGACTTCGGTGTAGCCGGTGAAGTCACCGCCCTGGATGGCCGAGAAGCAGGCCGCGTCGGTCTTCGGCAGGTCCAGCATGAACTGCTTGAACTTCGCCTTCATGTCGTCGTTCATCGTGTTGCGCACGACGATCGGGCCGTTCGGGATCAGCGGCGACTTCCAGAGCTCGACCAGGTCGTTCATGTCGAGGATGCCCTTGTCGACCATCTTCTTCAGGTTGCCCGAGGTGTAGCCGTCCTTGAATTCGCCGACGCCCGAGCCGAAGGTCGTGCCGGCATCGAAGGTGCCCTTGACGACTTCGAGAACGAGGTTTTCGTGACCGCCGCCGAAGCCGGTTTCACCGAAGAATTCCTTGACCGGGGCGCCGATCGCTTCCGGGAGCGTGACGAGCGGGACGAGGTAGCCCGAGGTCGAGTCCGGGTCGGCGAAGCCGAGCTTCTTGCCCTTCAGGTCTTCGATCTTGGTGATGCCGGAATCCTTGCGGGCAACCATGATCGAGTGGTAGCCGGTCGAACCGTCGGTCTGAACGGTCGTCAGGATCGGCTCGACGGCGTCAGCCTTGGCGAGGTAGATCTTGGCGTAGCCGGAAGCGCCGAGTTCGGCGTAGTCGAGCGTGCCGCCGAGCAGGCCCTGGATGACGCCGTCATAGTCGGCGGCCGGGAACAGCGAGACCTTCTCGACGCCAATGGCGGCCGGCAGCTTGTCGACCAGGCACTGGAAGTTGCGCAGGCGGTCGGCTTCGTTTTCGCCGCCGAGGATGCCGATGCGGAATTCCTTCAGGTCTTCAGCCTGGGCGTGGCCGACGAGGGCGAGGAGCGCTACGGCGCCCAGAAGAGCTTTCTTCAGCATAAGGTTCTCCCGTGTCCGGCTTGGCCGGATCCTATTGGGTTTCAAAGAGGTGCCCTTGACGCGGGCTTTCGATCATGGCGGGCGTCAGATGCCGGCCAGTGCCAGCGGCTTGAGGCCGGCCGATGCCGTTTCTTCCTGCGGTACTGCCGCCGGAATGTTGATGCTGGTGGAGGTCATCGATTCCTCGATGCCTGTGTCGGCGCCGTAGATCTCGGCAACCGCTGCCGCGGTCAGATCCTTGGGTTGGCCGTCGAAGACGACGCGGCCATGCGCCATGCCGATGATGCGTTCGCAATAGTTGCGGGCGGTATCGAGCGTGTGGAGGTTGGTGATCACCGTGATGCCATCGCGCTCGTTGATATCGCGCAGCGCATCCATGACGATCTTGGCGTTCAGCGGGTCGAGCGAGGCGATCGGCTCGTCGGCAAGCAGAACCTTCGGCTGCTGCATCAGCGCGCGGGCGATCGCGACGCGCTGCTGCTGGCCGCCGGAAAGCGTGCCGGCCGGCTGGAGCGCGGTCTGCTCGATGCCGAGGCGCTCAAGTGCGCCGATCGCCATGATGCGTTCTTCGCGGGTAAACATGTTGAGGATGCTCAAGACGGTCGAGCGGTGGTTGAGACGCCCGAGAAGCACGTTGGTGAGCACGTCGAGGCGCGGCACCAGGTTGAACTGCTGGAAGATCATCGCGCAGTCGCGCTGCCAGGTGCGAAGGGCAGCACCGCGCAGCGACGAAACTTCCGTGCCATCGAAGACGATCGAGCCGGACGACAGATCGACGAGGCGGTTGATCATACGCAGAAGCGTCGACTTGCCGGCGCCCGAGCGGCCGATCACGCCGACCATCTGCCCTTGCGGTATGTCGAAGGTAACCGAACTCACGGCTGTCTTCTTGCCGAACTGGCGGGTTACATTCTTCAACTGAAACATGTCTAGCAGGTCCTCTTCCGGGGAGACCGGTCATCGGTATGACCCTGCCATATCGGCGCTTCATGAAGCCGGAATGTCAGTTTGTTGTAAGTTCTGTTACAGTTCACAGCCCCGCATGTTTGGTTAACAAAATTTGAATGGCTGCGCGCAGGCGCCTGCACTCCCCGTCAACTTCAAGGGGCGCGTATCAACATCGAGCGGATATCTGTGGTCGGAGCCGCCGTCGCGGCCGGCGCAGTCGTTAGCTTTGTGGACCGGGGTCCAGCGTCGCGCCGGGAACATAGAGCGCAATCGGCCGGATCTCGTAGATCGCGGTCGGATTGGAGCGGCGCAATTCGCGCGCGGCGTCAACTGCCGCGTCGATGGCCGGGAAGTCGACGACGTAGAGGCCGAGCAATTGCTCCTTGGTTTCGGCGAAGGGGCCATCGGTGACAATGCCTTCGCCCTTGCCCCTCAGCGTCACAGCACCTTCTGTAGGCCCGAGCCGTGCGGCCGGGCCAAAGGCCTTCTGCTGGACGAACCGGTCATGAACTTCAAGCAGGTCGGACATCAGCGCTGCGTCCTCCTCCTCGGTCCAGGATTCGACGACGCCTGCTGTATGGTAGGCCAAGATTGCGTAATACATGAACCGTCCTCCCGCGCGTATTCGTGTCAGGTTTTGCCGGCCGCATCAACGCCTCGTCGTGCGGACGGCGTCACCGAGCGTGCCGCCGGAGTGGGGCGCGTGTTCAGCGGATCAGCCCCAGGCCGCCGCTGCCTAGCGACAGGCCTGCCTGGCAATCCGAGAACCGCCCTTGATCTCGCCGCGGGCTGCTGCGTCGCGGGCCCTCCAGACGGGGCCGCGCGCGAGCGAGCGAGCAACTTCGCGCCCGGGTATCTTCGGCTGAGCGCGCGCAGGCCTTCATCGATCGCGGCGTTGCCGAAGACCTCGTCACAGTCGTATTTCGACCCCGTCGCGCGCCGCAGTATCGTGTCAGGCGTGGCCTCCCTCGCCTGCGGCCAACTCTGCTCGGGCTAGCGTTCCAATCGAGCCGGGCTGAGCTTTGCGGCATCGAGGCCGATCGCTTCGAAGGCCTCGGGCGCTGGTGCACCGACGAGGAGGCTTGCGGCGAATGCGCCGAGCGCCGGTGAGGTGAGGATGCCGTAGCCGCCCTGGCCGGCGAGCCAGAAGAAATCCGGTCGCTCGCGGGCAAAGCCGATCACCGGAAGCTTGTCCGGCGAGAAGCTACGCATGCCGGCCCAGCTCTTGAAGATGCGGCGCACCGGCACGGTCGTTGCCTCCTCGACGTAGTGCGCAGCCCAGGCGACGTCGATCTCCTCCGGCTGGACGTCGGCCGGCTCGCACGGCGTTGCGTCAGCGGGCGAGGAAAGCAGCCGCCCGCCTTCGGGCTTCATGTAGAAGTCTTCATCGATCTCGTTGATTTCGGGCAGCGTCAGCGCGTCGATGCCTTCGGGCAGGTCGACGGTGATTGCGGTGCGGCGATGCGGCACGATGCCGATGGGGGCGACGCCGAACGATTGTGCGACGGGATCGGCCCAGCCGCCGACAGCATTGACGATCGTCTTTGCACTGACTTCGCCGGCACTCGTCGCCAGCACCCAGCGGTCGCCGTTCCGGCACGGCGCCAGCACGTCCGAGCGCTCGATAATTACCGCGCCATGGCGACGCGCGCCCCGGACGTAACCCTGCAGCAGGTTCTCGACTTCGATGTCCCAGAATTGCGGATCGTAATAGGCCGCAGCCACATAGTCGCGGCGCAGGATCGGCACACGCGCGATCGCCTCGTCGACGGTCAGCCGTTCAATTTCGGCGTTGGCACGGCTCTCCGCGGCAAACACCTCTTCGAACCGGGCAACTTTCTCGGCATTGGCGATCATGACGCCACCGCGCTGCTTGAGCAGCGCGACGTCCGAGAAGCCTTCGGGCGGATTATCGAAAAAGCTCTTGGATATCGCCGCCAGCGCACAGACCTCCGGCGCGTTATAGCGCAGCACGAACTCTGCCGCCGAGCGGCCGGTGCTGTGATAGCCGAGCCCTTCTTCCCGCTCGATCACCACGACGGAGCGATGCGGTGCCAGGAAATAGGCAAGCGACAGGCCGGCGATTCCACCGCCAATGATCGCCACGTCGTAGTCTTGCATGTCCGCCTCCGTTGGTTGTCGGCGGGACCATAGGCAACGCATCATCTGTGTTCAAATTTATAACTGGAAAGGCGGCTATCAATCTTGGTGATGGTCAGGCCCGATCGTCGAGGCAGTGGTCCAGCGGCTCCGTATCGGCCACATTGGCAAGAAATGCGGCTTCTGCCGGATTGAGGATCGCATTCGGATTGGAGATGCGGAAGACATCGGTGGTGGGCAGATCGCTATAGGGCGGCAGCTGCCACAGTTGGCCCGCCGCGACGGCTGGCGATGCCAAGTGATCCGGCAGCATGCCGATGCCGACATTGGAGGCGATCAGCCGCATCACCTCCTCGACATTGCAGGAGACGGCGCGGACCTGCTGGCCAAAAGACCCGATCGCGCGCACGGCGGTTACCGAGTTCATGTGCTGGCCGCCCAAAACGTCGGCGATGAAAGCGATATAGGGATTGCCCCTGAGGTCGTTGAAGTCGACACCTTCGACGCCGAAAAGCGGATGGCTTCTGCCGCAATAGAGCGCATAGCGCTCGCGCACGTGAAACCGCCTGTTCAGCCAGTCGGGAATGTTGCCGTCGCATAGGCCCATGGTCGCAACATTGCGCTCGACGGCGCTCAACACATCCACGGTAGTTGCGACCGTGACCGACAGCGTGACCTTGGGGTGCAGGCGAAAGAAGCTTTCGAGCTTGCGGTCCCAGGCGGGATTATGCGCGTGGCTGACCGAGTGGATGTTGAGATGGCCGGTGATCTCCTCGCCGGCGGTTTCAAGAACATTCGGCAGGCGGATGACGGCTGCGAAGATATCGCGGCACTGCGCATGCAGGCGCGCACCGGCGTCGGTCAGGTTGAAACGCCCGGGACGCCGGTCGATGAGTTTCTGGCCGACGGTTTGCTCCAACCGCTTCAACGCCATGCTGACGGCCGGCTGTTGCAGGAGCAACCGGTTGGCGGCGGCCGTGATGCTGCCTTCCTCGACGAGCACGACGAAGGTGCGCAGCAGATTCCAGTCGAGATTGTGGGCAAAGCGTTCGAGGCGGTCATTGGCCATGGTCGTGGCTTGCTTCTGATCTCTGGCGTTGAACTGGCCCTTTGTTCTGCAAGGAGGGAAGCGGAGCGAAGGACGTCCGTTCTTGTCGTCATATTCCAGCGAATTTGCAACATGGGCTGCTCGATGGCGAGGGAGGGGCCATTCCCCGGACGCATGAGGCGGTGCCTCAATTTCGTTTGAAACGGCATGCACCCCTTGCGATAACGTGAGCCGAATAATCCGATGGGAGAGAAACATGGCCGGCAAGACGCAATTTCAATGGGATGATCCGTTCCTCCTCGACGATCAGTTGACCGAGGACGAGCGTATGATCCGCGACACCGCGCGGGCCTATGCGCAGGACCGGCTGCAGCCGCGCGTCATCGACGCCTACCGCGAAGAATCGACCGATCCGGAGATCTTCCGCGAGATGGGCGAGCTCGGTCTGCTCGGCGTCACCGTTTCCGAAACCTATGGCGGCGTCGGCGCTTCCTACGTTGCCTACGGCCTCGTTGCCCGCGAAGTCGAGCGCGTCGATTCGGGCTACCGCTCGATGATGAGCGTGCAGTCGTCGCTGGTGATCTATCCGATCTATGCCTATGGTTCTGAGGAGCAGAAGCAGAAGTACCTGCCGAAGCTCATCAGCGGCGAGTGGATCGGCTGCTTCGGCCTGACCGAGCCGGACGCCGGTTCTGACCCGGCCGGCATGAAGACGCGCGCCATCAAGACCGAGAGCGGCTACCGCCTCGTCGGCTCGAAGATGTGGATCTCTAACGCACCGATCGCCGATGTCTTCGTTGTCTGGGCAAAGTCGGAAGCGCATGGAGGCGCCATCCGCGGTTTCGTGCTCGAAAAGGGCATGAAGGGTCTGTCCGCCCCGAAGATCGCCGGCAAGCTGTCGCTGCGGGCGTCGATCACCGGCGAAATCGTCATGGACAATGTCGAGGTCGGCGAAGAAGCGCTGCTGCCGAACGTCGAGGGTCTCAAGGGCCCGTTCGGCTGCCTCAACCGTGCCCGCTACGGTATCTCCTGGGGTGCGCTCGGCGCTGCCGAGTTCTGCTGGCATTCGGCGCGTCAGTACGGTCTCGATCGCAAGCAGTTCAACCGGCCGCTGGCGCAGACGCAGCTCTTCCAGAAGAAGCTTGCCGATATGCAGACGGAGATCACGCTCGGCCTGCAGGGGTCGCTGCGCGTCGGCCGCCTGATGGACGAAGGCCGCATGGCCCCGGAAATGATCTCGATCGTCAAGCGCAACAATTGCGGCAAGGCGCTCGACATCGCCCGCATGGCCCGCGACATGCACGGCGGCAACGGCATCTCGGAGGAATACCAGGTCATGCGCCACATGGTGAACCTCGAGACCGTCAACACCTACGAGGGCACGCATGACGTCCATGCGCTGATCCTCGGTCGCGCCCAGACCGGCCTTCAGGCCTTCTTCTGAGCGGTGCCGTCATGGAAACGCCGCTGAAGGGCATTCGTGTCCTGGAATTGGCCCGCATTCTGGCGGGCCCATGGATCGGCCAGACGCTGGCCGATCTCGGTGCCGACGTCATCAAGGTGGAAAGCCCGGCCGGCGACGACACCCGCACCTGGGGCCCGCCCTTCGTTGCGGGCGAGGAAGGCGAGAAGCTCGATGCCGCCTATTTCCACGCCTGCAACCGCGGCAAGCGCTCGGTGGTGCTCGACTTCACGACCGAGGAGGGGCAGGAGGCCGTGCGCCGCCTTGCCGCCCAGTCGGACGTGCTGCTTGAGAACTTCAAGGTTGGCGGGCTTACGAAATACGGGCTCGACTACGAGAGTCTGAAGAAGATCAATCCGCGGCTGATCTACTGCTCGGTCACTGGCTTTGGCCAGGATGGTCCCTATGCGCACCGCGCCGGCTACGACTACATCGTCCAGGGCATGAGCGGCATCATGGACCTGACCGGTGAGCCCGATCGCGAGCCACAGAAAATCGGCGTCGCCTTCGCCGATATCTTCACCGGTCTTTACGGCGTGATTGCCGTGCAGGCAGCCCTTGCCCAGCGCGAGCGTACCGGCGAGGGGCAGCAGATCGACATGGCGCTGCTTGACTGCATGACGGGCGTGCTTGCCAACCAGGCGCTCAATTTCCTCGTCTCGGGCAAGGCGCCGCGCCGGCTCGGCAATGCGCACCCGAACATCGCGCCCTATCAGGTCTTCCCGACCTCGGACGGTCACCTGATCGTCGCTGTTGGTAACGACCGGCAGTTCGTGAAGTTCTGCACCCTGCTCGGGCGTTCGGATCTTGCGACCGACGAGCATTATCTGACCAACGCGCTTCGCGTGCAGAACCGGGACACGTTGACGCCGGAACTCGCCGCCGAAACCGCGAAGATCGAGCGCGATACGCTGTTGAAGTTGCTGGAAGATGCAGGCGTGCCCGGCGGACCGATCAACACCGTTGCCGACGTCTTTGCCGATCCGCAGATCGAGCATCGGCAAATGCGTGTGGATACGCCGCATTCGGGGGCCGCTGCCGGTACGTCGCCCGGGGTCCGGACGCCGATCCGGTTTTCGGCCGCCGAGCTTGCGCTCGAGCGTGGCGTGCCGCGGCTTGGAGAGCATACGGCCGAGGTGTTGGCCGAAATCGGGATGGACGCGTCGAAGAGCGATTAACGCAACGTGAGACGCTGAGTGTCTCGTTGAGGCGTGACCTGAAGAAAATAGCGAAAGCCCTGGAAATCGGCGAGATTTCCAGGGCTTCCTTGTTAAGCCTTGAGGGCGCGATCAAAGACGCGCGACAGCCGTTCGGCGAAGCCGCGTGGGTCCTGCGGCTTGTCGCCATCGAGCACGCGCGCCTGGTCGAGCAGGAGCTGGACGGCGTCCGTGCGGAACGCCGTATCGCCGGCGGGGCTCGCGGCCATGGCGGTGATCAGAGCGTGGCTCGGGTTGATCTCAAGGATCGGCTTGGGGGCGTCGTCGAGACGGCCAGCACCTTGCAGCATCTTTTCGAGCTGGCGGTCGGGGCCGTGTTCGGGTGCCACCAGGCAAACGGCGCTTTCCGTCAGGCGGTCGGAGGTGCGCACGTCCGAGACGGACGCACCGAGCGTCTCCTTGGCGAACGCGACGAAGTCGATGACCAGCTGGCTGGCCTGCGGCGCTTCTTCCTTGGCCCCCTCGGCCTTGGCGATGGCGCTGAGATCGGCCGCACCCTGCGTGATCGACTTCCACGGTTTTCCGTCGAAATCGGGCGCGGATGTCACCCAGAAGCTGTCGACCGGATCGGTCAACAGCAACACCTCGATCCCGCGGGCGCGAAAACCTTCGAGCTGTGGTGAGGCCTTGAGCTGGGCGAGGTTGTCACCGGTCAAGTAATAGATCGCCGACTGGCCGTCCTTCATGTCCTTGACGTAATCGGTAAGGCTGCGCTGGCTCGCATCCGAAGTAGTGGTGCGGAAGCGCGACAGCGCCACCAGCTGCTCGCGGCGCTCGTAATCCTCATAGATGCCTTCCTTCAGCACGCTGCCGAAGTTTTCCCAGAGCTTGTCGAAGGTCTCTGTCTCGTTTTCCGCAAGCTTCTCGATCGCCGTCAGCACGCGATTGGTGACGCCCTTGCGGATGCTGGCGAGCAGCGGGCTTTCCTGGATCATCTCGCGCGAAACGTTGAGCGGTAGGTCCGACGTGTCGACGAGGCCGCGCACGAAACGCAGGTAACGCGGCAGCAATTCCGCTTCGTCGGTGATGAAGACGCGCTTGACGTAGAGCTTCATCCGGCCCTTGCGGTCCGGGTCGAACAGATCGAATGGCTTGGAGCCGGGCACGAAGGCAAGGGCCGTATATTCATGGCGGCCTTCGGCGCGGAAATGCACCGTCAGCGCTGGGTCGTCATACTGGCCGGCGACGCCGCGGTAGAAATCGGCATAGTCTTCCTTGCTGATCTCGCTCTTCTGCTTGGTCCAGAGCGCGGTGCCGTCCCCGACCTGGACAGGCTCGGCATCGGGCTTTTCGAGAATCGAGATAGGCACCGGCACGTGGCCGGACTGGTCCTTGACGATGCGCTCGACGGTCCAGCGCGACGTGTAGGTCTTGGCGTCTTCCATCAGGTGCAGCGTGATGCGTGTGCCGCGCGCCGGGGCGTCCGCAAGTTCGGCTGCGGAAACGGTGTAGCTGCCCTTGCCGTCGGACGACCACAGGAAGGCATGCTCCGAGCCGGCGCGGCGCGAGACCACATCGACCTTGTCGGCGACCATGAAGGCGGAATAGAAGCCGACGCCGAACTGGCCGATGAGCTGCGCGCCCTCCTTGCCCTGGGCGGCTTCAATGCGCTCCATGAAGGCGCGTGTGCCCGAGCGGGCGATGGTGCCGAGCGCTTCGACAAGCTCGTCGCGACCCATGCCGATGCCGTTGTCCTCGACGATGAGCCGGTTGTTTTCCTCGTCCAGCGTCAGGGTGATGCGCGGGGTCGGGTCGCCCGCCAGAAGCTCCGGCGAGACGATCGCCTCATAACGCAGCTTCTCGCAGGCATCCGCCGCGTTCGAAATCAGTTCGCGGAGGAAGACGTTCTTGTCGGAATAGACCGAATGCACCATCAAATGGAGCAGTCGCGCCACATCGGCTTCGAAGACATGTTTCTCTACGGACATTTCGGTTTCGCTCATTGCCTGGCAACTCCTTTGGGTTTCGCCCCAATTGGCAAGCTGTGTCCTGAATTTCAAGGCCCGACTTGCGCACTCCCCATTTCTGGACAATGCTGCACTGCGAAAGATCACTCAACACCAGCGAAACGATGCTTCTTCAACGGGGTCGAAGGCGAGGAATTCGCAAGGGCGACAAGTCGCCGTAACACTCCGCTGTTATGTTCCTGCGACCCGGACAGATGGTCCTGGGTCATCATGCCGAGTTCATATCGCGCTCTGCCGCCAGTCGATTTGACTAAGGTCAATGCGCGACAAATTGCGTTGCTCTATTGGCCTTGGCGACGGGGCTGACCTTCAATCGCACCGAGGAGTGGACATCATGCCCAAGCATTCCACGAGCCCGAAAATCCCGACTTTCGCAGATGCCTATTCCTTTTCGCTCGATGCCTGGCAACGTTCGATCCTTTTTCTCGATGTCATGCGTCAGCGCGGCGCGCAATACGAGGAACATCGCACGCAGACCGCGCCGAACGTGCTGGAGTTCGAGGCCCAGCTTGTTACCGATGGGCGCACGCTCGCCCGGCCGGTGAACTATGCGCTGGTCAGCATCGTTCCGCCCGAGGGCGTCACGGTCGATCCGACCAAGCGTCCCTTCGTCGTCGTCGACCCCCGGGCCGGCCACGGCCCCGGCATTGGCGGCTTCAAGGCCGACAGTGAAATCGGTGTCGCGCTGAAAGCGGGCCATCCCTGCTACTTCATCGGCTTCTTGCCGGATCCGGTTCCTGGACAAACGATCGAGGACATCGCACTGGCCGAAGCCGGCTTTCTCGAAACCGTCATCGCCCGCCATCCGCAAGCGGACGGAAAGCCCTGTGTGATCGGAAACTGCCAGGCGGGTTGGGCGGTCACGATCGTCGCCGCGCTGCGTCCCGAACTCTTCGGCCCGATCATCATTGCCGGCGCGCCGCTGTCCTATTGGGCAGGCGTGCACGGGCAGAACCCGATGCGCTATTCCGGCGGGCTTCTCGGTGGCAGCTGGCTGACGGCGCTGACCGGCGACCTCGGCGGCGGCATATTCGACGGTGCCTGGCTGGTACAGAATTTCGAGAACCAGAATCCGGCCAACACCCTCTGGACCAAGCAATACAATCTCTATTCGAAGATCGACACGGAAGCCGCGCGCTACCTCGGGTTCGAACGCTGGTGGGGTGGCCACGTCACGCTCAATGCCGAGGAGATGCAGTTCATCGTCGACGAACTCTTCGTGGGCAACAAGCTTGCCGCGGGCGAAATCCGAACATCGGACGGCACGGCGATCGACCTTCGCAACATCCGCTCGCCGATCGTGGTCTTCTGCTCCAAGGGCGATAACATCACCCCGCCGCAGCAGGCGCTCGACTGGATCCTCGACCTCTATGACAGCGTCGACGAAATCCGGGCCTACGGCCAGACGATCGTCTACACCGTCCACGAGACGGTGGGACATCTCGGCATTTTCGTCTCCGCCGGCGTCGCGCGGAAGGAACATGACGAATTCGCCTCCAACATCGAGTTGATCGACGTGCTGCCGCCTGGGCTTTACGAGGCGGTGCTGACGCCGGCGAACGAGGCGGCCGAGGGCAGGGCGCTCGTCTCCGGAGAATGGCTGATGCGCTGCGAGCCGCGCACCCTCGAGGACATCCGCGCTCTTGGCGGCAACGACATCGAGGATGACAGGCGTTTCGCCACCGCGGCGAAGCTTTCGGAGATCAATCTGGCGCTCTATCGCACCTATCTGCAGCCGATGGTCAAGGCAGCGGCAACGCCGCCCGTGGCGGAGGCGATGCGCAACATGCACCCGCTGCGTCTGCAATACGCGCTTTTCGGGCCCGACAACCCCTTCATGGCCTGGACGTCGGCGCTCGCGGACTATGTCCGTGAAAACCGCGAACCTGCTGCCGCCGGCAACCCGTTCATCGCCTGGCAGGAGGCGCTGTCGCAGCAGATCGTGGACGGGTTAGAGACCTGGCGACGGACGGCTGAATATCTTTCGGAGCAAAGCTTCCACGCCATCTACGGCGCTCCGACCCTGCAAGCGGCGCTCGGCATCGACACCAACTCGGACCAGCCGCCGCGCAAAGCGGAGAAGAGCCTCTTGCACCGCGAGCTCGTCAAGGCGCGGATCGCCGAACTCAAGGCCAGAATGGCCGTGGGCGGAACCTGTGAAGGTCTTGCCAGAGCCCTGACCTTCGTCGGCATGGCGCGCGGAGGCGCGGACGAACGCGGCTTCGAGGCTGTGCGCCGGCTCCGGCTTTCCCATCCGGAAGCAAAGCAACTGAGCCTGGCCGACTTCAAGACCGTTATGCGGGAGCAGTATTTCATGCTGCTGATCGACGAGGCTGCGGCGCTCGCCGCTCTTCCGAAGCTGCTACCGGAGGCGGTCGAGGAGCGTCGCAGTGCCTTTACGGCCCTTCGTGAGGTACTGGAGGCATCCGGAGCCGTGACGGGCGTGGCTGCCGAGCGGTTGCAGCAGGTTGCCGCGCTCTTCCGCCTGGACAGCGAGCCGCCGGTTCCGATCGCGGCGGGCAAGATCATTCGCAATCGCACCGCTACCTGATGGGGGAGTATCGACGTGTCCGAGGTAACCGAACTGCCGATTGAGCAGTCCAAATACGATCTCCTGATTGCCACCGCGCGAGACGAAACGCCGGCGGTCACCATTGTCGCGCATCCCTGCGACGAGACCTCTCTGCGCGGTGCGTTGGAGGCCGCGCAAATGGGGCTGATCGCGCCCGTTCTCGTCGGGCCAGAGGCAAAGATCCGCAGCGTGGCCGCCGAACACGGCCTCGACCTCGGTCGGTGCGAGATCGTCGACGCGCCGCATAGCCATGCGGCCGCGGCGAAAGCGGTGGCGATGATCCGCGAGGGTAGCGGCGAGCTGCTGATGAAAGGCAGCCTGCATACCGACGAACTGATGAAGGAGGTCGCGGCGTCAGCGACCGGGCTCAGGACCGATCGAAGGATCAGCCACGTCTTCATCATGGACGTGCCGGGGCATTCAGAGACGCTCTTCATCACAGACGCCGCCATCAACATCTTTCCCGACCTCGAAGCCAAGCGCGACATCGTACAGAATGCCATCGATCTCTGGGTGACGATCGGTCTCGGCGAGCCGCGCGTCGCCATTCTTTCTGCGGTCGAAACGGTAACGACGAAGATCCCGTCAACGATCGAGGCGGCAGCACTCTGCAAGATGGCCGAACGCGGCCAGATCACCGGCGGCCTGCTCGATGGTCCGCTTGCCTTCGACAACGCGATCGACCCGGAGGCAGCAAGGATCAAGGGCATCACGTCGCCCGTGGCCGGCCGCGCCCAGATTCTGGTGGTGCCGGACCTTGAGGCGGGCAACATGCTCGCCAAGAACCTGACGTTCCTGTCCCATGCCGATGCTGCCGGCATCGTGCTTGGAGCGCGCGTGCCCATCGTGCTGACGTCGCGGGCGGACTCCGTGCGCACGCGCCTCGCCTCCTGCGCGGTCGCCGCGCTCTATGCGGCGCGCCGGCGGACCTCGCAAGTTGCGGCGGTATGACCATGGATGCGCTTCTCGTCGTCAACGCCGGCTCATCGAGCTTGAAGTTCCAGGTTTTCGGGATCACGGATCAAGGGCTCGAACGCCAGATCAAGGGCCAGATCGGTGGCATCGGCACGCGTCCCCGCCTGCAGGCGAAAGCGGCCGACGGCACCATTCTGATCGACAAGAGCTATGATGCCGACGTCGTTGGCGATCTGCCGGCGGCGATCGCGGCGGCACGCGACTGGTTGATGACGCTCGAAGGCTTCACCTTACGGGCGGTCGGCCATCGCGTAGTACATGGTGGCCCCGATTATGCGGCGCCGGTGCTGATCGATGCGAACGTCCTTGATCGCCTCGCGAGCTACCAGGATCTGGCACCGCTGCACCAGCCCAACAATCTTGCTCCGATCCGTCAGGCGATGGCGATCAATCCGGATGTACCGCAGGTCGCCTGTTTCGATACCGCCTTCCATCATGGACACCCGGAAGAGGTGAGCTGCTACGCCATGCCGCGCAGCTTCTATGAGGATGGTGTGCGGCGCTACGGCTTCCACGGCCTTTCCTATGAGTACATTTCAGAGCGTCTGCGGGATGTGGCGCCTGCGGTCGCAGGTGGTCGCGTCATCGTCGCCCATCTCGGCAGCGGCGCCTCTATGTGCGCCTTGCGCGATGGTCACAGCATCGAGAGCACCATGGGCTTCACCGCGCTCGACGGCCTGCCGATGGGAACGCGGCCCGGTCAGCTCGATCCAGGCGTCGTGCTCTATCTGATCCTGCAGCGCGGCATGAGCGCCCAGGCCGTTTCCGACCTGCTCTACCACGAGGCCGGCCTCAAGGGGCTCTCCGGCGTGTCGAACGACATGCGCGACCTGCTTGCAAGCGCAGACCCCCATGCCAAGCTCGCCATCGACCACTTCGTCTATCGCTCAGGGCTCAATGTCGGGATGCTTGCAGCCGCGCTCCGTGGCATAGACGCCTTGGTTTTCACGGCGGGCGTCGGGGAGAACTCCGCACAGATCCGCGCCCGCATCGCCGAGAACATCGCCTGGCTCGGGGCCGAACTCGACCCAGCCGCCAACGAGGCCGGCGCGACGCTGATTTCGACGCCTTCGAGCCGCGTTGCGCTTTACGTCATCCCGACCGACGAGGAACTGATGATCGCCCGCCACACGCTTGCACTGCTTAAAATCCGCGCAGACTGATCCATCGGAGACAATTGATGTCCATTCCTGTCGCAAAGGCCAAACTTCTGGACGGCCGCAAGGGCCTGATCGTCGGCATTGCCAATGATCGATCGATCGCCTGGGGCTGCGCCCGTGCCTTCCGCGCCTTCGGGGCGGAGGTGGCGGTCACCTATCTGAACGACAAGGCGAAACCTCACGTCGAACCCCTGGCGCGTGAAATCGAAGCGCCGATCTTCCTGCCGCTCGACGTGGCCGTGCCAGGGCAAATGGAAGCGGTGTTCGAGGAGATCGAGAAGACCTGGGGTGAACTCGACTTTGTCGTCCATTCGATCGCCTTTTCGCCGAAGGATACGCTCGGCGGCCGCGTCGTCGATGTCCCGCGCGAGGGCTTCCTGAAGACTATGGACATTTCCTGCTGGTCCTTCATCCGCATGGCGCATCTCGCCGAGCCGCTGATGAAGAACGGCGGCACGCTCTTCACCATGACCTATCATGGCTCACAGGTGGTGGTGGAAAACTACAACATCATGGGTGTCGCCAAGGCCGCACTCGAAAGTGCCGTCCGATACCTCGCCTCCGAACTCGGCCCGAAGGGGATCCGCGTGCACGCCATTTCGCCTGGCGCGCTGGCGACGCGCGCCGCTTCCGGCATTCCGGAATTCGACGCGCTGCTCGAAAAGACCAAGGTCAAATCGCCGAGCCGCGAGCTGATTGACATCGACGACGTCGGCGCGGCCACCGCCTTCCTTGCGCATGACGCCGCCCGCCTGATCACGGGCCAGGTGCTTTATGTGGACGGCGGCTACCACATCATCGACTAACCGCCGGGTCTCCGCATGGGTCAGATATTGCCCATGCAGAGATACTTCATCTCGAGATAGTCTTCGAGCCCGTGGCGGGAGCCTTCGCGGCCGATGCCCGATTGCTTGATGCCGCCGAAGGGCGCGGCTTCGGAGGACATGCGGCCGGTGTTGATGCCGACCATCCCGTATTCGAGCGCCTCGGCCACATGCCAGACGCGCTTCAGATTTTCGGCGTAGAAATAGGCGGCAAGACCGTAGATCGTGTCGTTGGCTTCGGCGATCACCTGCTCGGCGGTCTCGAAGCGGATGATCGGGGCGATCGGACCGAAGGTCTCTTCCTGGGCGACGCGCATGTCTGTCGAAATGCCTGTTAGCACCGTCGGCTCGAAGAAGGTGCCGGACGTGCCGATCCGGTGGCCGCCGGCGCGCACCTTGGCACCCTTCGAAACGGCGTCGGCGACATGGGCCTCGATCTTTTCGATCGCGTGTTTGTCGATCATCGGGCCGATGGTGATATCAGGCGTGAAACCGTCGCCGACAGTCAGCTCGGCGACGCGCCTGACGAACTTTTCGGCAAAGGCGTCGTGCACGCCCGCTTGCACATAGATGCGGTTGGCCGAGACGCAGGTCTGGCCGGCATTGCGGAACTTCGCCTGGACAGCGCCATCCACCGCCTCGTCGATGTCGGCGTCGTCGAAGACGATGAAGGGGGCGTTGCCGCCAAGCTCCAGACTGACCTTCTTGATCTGGTCGGAGCATTGCCGCATCAAAAGCCGACCGACCTCGGTCGATCCGGTGAAGCTGATCTTGCGCACCTTCGGGTTGCTGCAAAGTTCGCGGCCGATTGCAGCGCCTTCTGCGGCATAGAGCAGGTTGACGACACCGGTCGGGAAGCCTGCCTTTTCGGCGAGCAAGAACATCGCGCCGGCAACGAGCGGTGTCTGTTCGGCGGGTTTCAGCACGATGGTGCAGCCGGCGGCTAGCGCCGGCGAGATCTTGCGGGCGACCATCGAGGCCGGGAAATTCCATGGCGTGATCGTGCCGACGACGCCGACGGGCTGCTTAATCACAAGCATGCGGCGGTCGTTGGCCGGGGCGGGGAAGGTTTCGCCATAGATGCGTTTCGCCTCTTCCGCATACCACTCGACATAGGCCGCGGCATGCAGCACTTCACCCTTCGATTCGCCAATCGGTTTCCCCATCTCGGCCGTCAGGATGGCTGCAAGGTCGTCGGCATGCGCGACGATCAGGTCGTACCAGCGGCGAAGCACGGCACTGCGGTCTTTGGCAGGCTTTGCCGCCCAGAGAACTTGCGCCTTGGCCGCAGCTTCGATTGCCGCATGGGCTTCGTCGATGCCCATATCCGGCAGCGTCGCCAGCTTTTCGCCGGTCGATGGATTGAAGACGTCGAAGGTTGCGCCAGCCCAATTCTTGCCGGCCGTGGGGATAAAATGAAGCGAAGCGAACAGGTCGGCGTCGCGCAAGTGCTTGGTCAAGGCGGGGGTCAAGGTCATGGCGGGCATCCTCCGGCGATGGCCTGCCGCGAGACGGCAGGCCCGCTTTTGCTTGTTCTTGCGGGTGCCGATCAATCCCGGCACCCGAGCATTGCGCGTCTGAATTGGCGCGCAGCACCTACAGCGCCGCGCATCCCTCAGGATGCGCTAAGGCCGCCATAGCACTTTGAATTGCTGCATAATTTTGCCCTCAAGTCGATCCTGAATTGAGGAATTATGCACCGGGCAACCCGCGTTGCTGGTCGCCCGGTCGAGGGTCAAGCACGCGCTGCGAGGATCGACGCTTCGAGAATGTCGAGCGCTTCGGCGAAGACTTCGTCCTGGATGGTGATCGGCGCCAGGAAGCGGATGACGTTGCCGTGTACACCGCAGGTAAGCAGGATCAGGCCCTTTTCCAGAGCGATCAGGCGCACCTTGTTGGCAAAGTCAGCGCTCGGCAGGTTGGTCTTCACGTCGTTGAACTCGACGGCGTTCATGAAGCCGGGGCCGCGGATGTCGGCGATTTCGGGCGCCTGCTCGCGGATTGCGGCAAGCCGCTGCTTCAGCCGGCCGCCAAGCTGCTCGGCGCGCTCGCAGAGCTTCTCCTCAGCGATAACGTCAAGGACGGCGTGCGCTGCGGCGATGCCGAGTGGGTTGCCGCCATAGGTGCCGCCAAGGCCGCCCGGCGCTGGAGCATCCATGACTTCGGCGCGGCCGGTAACGGCGGCAAGCGGGAAGCCGCCGGCAAGGCTTTTCGCCATGGTGATGAGATCGGGCGCGACATCATGGTGGTCCATGGCAAACATCTTGCCGGTACGGGCAAAGCCGGTCTGAACTTCGTCGGCGATCAAGAGAATGCCGTGCTGGTCGCAAATTTCGCGCAGCGCCTTCATGAAGGCGGCAGGCGCCGGATAGAAGCCGCCTTCGCCCTGCACGGGCTCGAGAATGATCGCGGCGACGCGACCCGGATCGACGTCGGCGGCAAAGAGCTTCTTCAGCGCAGCGAGCGACTGTTCGGTGGTGACGCCGTGCAATTCGATCGGGAAGGGGGCGTGGAAGACGTCGCCCGGCATCGCGCCGAAGCCGACCTTATAGGGAACGACCTTGCCGGTGAGCGCCATGCCCATGAAGGTCCGGCCGTGGAAGCCGCCACTGAAGGCGATAACCGCCTGACGGCCTGTCGAGGCGCGGGCGATCTTGACGGCGTTTTCGACGGCTTCGGCGCCGGTGGTCACGAAGATGGTCTTCTTGGCGAAGTCGCCGGGCGTCAGTGCATTGAGGCGCTCGGCGAGATGCACGTAGGATTCGTAGGGAACGACCTGGTGGCAGGTGTGGGTGAAGCGATCGATCTGCGCCTTGACCGCCTCGATCACCTTCGGGTGGCGATGGCCGGTATTGACGACCGCGATGCCGGAGGCGAAGTCGATGTAGCGATTGCCTTCCTTGTCCCAGATTTCCGAATTTTCCGCGCGGTCGGCGTAGATCTGGGTGGTCATGCCGACGCCGCGCGAGATGGCGGCGTTCTTGCGGTCGGGGAGGCTGGTCATGGCGCGTTCCTGTCGTCTGGAGTTAATATATTGCATTTTTTCTGCAAGTTTATTGTGGAAGTGGTACACCTTTCACTGTCGATTGCAAATCAAATTTGGTGATCGAGACACCACGGTTGCTGATGCGCCGTTCTTGTCAGATCTCGATCACGGCGGCTAAGGTTGCGGACACGCCGGAATTGCAAGGATTCGGGCAGCGCCGCTGGGCGGTAAAGGGAAATTGGAATGGGCGCAGTGCGCTACAAGGTCGCTGAAGCGGCGCGACTGGCGGGGGTTTCCGCCTCGACGCTGAGGCTATGGGAGACGCAAGGTCTCGTCGTGCCCGAGCGCTCGCCGACGGGGCATCGGCAGTATACCGAGAACGATCTTGCCCGGTTGAAGCGCATCTCCTGGTTCCGGGCCGAGCGTGGTCTCAATCCGGCTGCGATCCGTGAAGCGCTGGACGCCGAAGGGGCTGCGGACGACCAGCCCCCATCGGCGACGAGCGACGGGCCTGAAAACCAGATCGGGCGCAAGCTACGCAGCCTCAGGCACGCCGCCGGCAAGACGCTGGAGCAGGTCGCCGGCGAGATCGGCATCGCCGCCTCGGTGCTCTCGACGCTGGAGCGCACGTCGCAGGGCGTCTCGGTCGCTGTGCTGCACAACATCGCGGAATTCTTCGGAACCACCGTTTCCAGCCTTGCTGGTGAAGAGGAGGCGGATACGCGCGCCGTCGTTCGGGCCGGCGAATGGCGGACATGGCCGCGCACGACCCCCGGCGTCACGGTGCAACTGCTTGCCGATGGCCGCAACCAGATGGATTGCCACCGCTTCGTGCTGGAGCCGGGCGCGTCCAGCGAAGGCGCCTACGGGCACGAGGGCGAGGAGTTCGTCTATGTGCTTTCCGGCCGCGTCGAGTTCATTCTCGACAGCGACCAGTTCTACGATCTCGGTGTCGGCGACTCGCTCTATTTCGAGAGCAAGAGGCGACACGCCTGGACGAACCGGCATGACGGCGAAACCGTGCTGCTCTGGGTCAACACGCCGCCGACGTTCTAATCGTCGGCCGATCACGCGGCATTCCCAATTGAAACGAAATCGGCGCGCGGTGCGAATAGAACCGCGCGCCGATCGGTGTTGTGAGCCTAGGCAAGCCGTCTGCTCCCCGATCCGGTGGCCCGGAGCGGGGAGGGATTGTCGGATCAGCCGGCCGCGTAGCGCTTTGCCATTTCCGGCAGGCGCAGCGTGCGGATCTTCGAGGCCTTGCCAGCGGTGCGGAAGGCTTCGAAGCGCTCCTTGCAGACTTCGGTCATCAGCGCGGTTGCCGGCTTCAGGTAGGTGCGCGGGTCGAAGTTTTCCGGGTTCTCGGCGAAGTTCTTGCGGATCGTGCCGGTCATGGCGAGGCGCAGGTCAGTGTCGATGTTGACCTTGCGAACGCCGAGCGGGATCGCCTTCTGGATTTCCGAGACCGGAACGCCCCAGGTCGGCTTCATCTTGCCGCCATAGGTGTTGAAGAGATCCTGCAGATCCTTCGGCACCGACGACGAGCCGTGCATGACGAGGTGGGTGTTCGGCAGCTTCTTATTGATCTTGGCGATCGTTTCGATCGACAGGATGTCGCCATCGGGCTCGCGGGTGAACTTGTAGGCGCCGTGGCTGGTGCCGATCGCGACGGCCAGTGCGTCGACGCCGGTCTTGGTGACGAAGTCGAGCGCCTGCTCCGGATCGGTCAGCAGTTCTTCACGCGACAGCTTGCCTTCGAAGCCGTGGCCGTCTTCCTTGTCGCCGGCGCCAGTTTCGAGGTTGCCGAGGCAGCCGAGTTCGCCTTCAACCGAAACGCCGGCCGCATGCGCGATCTTCACGACTTCTGCGGTGACGGCGACATTGTATTCATAGCTGGCAACGGTCTTGCCGTCCTTCTCCAGCGAGCCGTCCATCATGACGGAGGTGAAGCCGTTGGTGATGGCCGAAATGCAGGTCGACGGCTGGTCGCCGTGGTCGAGGTGCAAACAGACCGGGATATGCGGGTATTCTTCCGCCGCGCCAAGGATGAGGTGGCGCAGGAACGCGTCACCGGCGTAGGAGCGGGCGCCACGGCTTGCCTGAAGGATGACCGGACTGTCGGTCGCATCGGCGGCGCGCATGACGGCCTGAATGTATTCCAGATTGTTCACATTGAACGCCGGCAGCGCGTAGTCGTTCTCCGCCGCATGGTCGAGCAGTTGCCGCAATGTGATCAATGCCATTCGCTATCTCCCTTTGGATACTCGGTGCAACCTATGCGGCGCACTACAAAAACAATCCGGCCGTTGAACCGCACGAAATGCATCGATGGCAAAGTCGATGGCCGGCTTTTTCGTGCGGCGTGACGGCGCGCGCGAATTGGTCGCGCCCACCGAAGTCAGGCGCACAATAGTTCATCGAAGTGGTTTGACAACCGGGCAAAAGGCAGGTTGCCAGAGGTCGAAACTCGCTTCAATCGATTTTACTGTGGACTGGATGCAACACCTTCAGTGTGAAGTGTTTTCACTTTCTGGTGGTGCCTGAGAGGAGGGGGAGTCGAGGGCAGTGGATGCAACCATTGGGCGCTGGTTTTGTCTGCTACACCACCGCGGTGGATGCCCTCTCGGAAACAGTCTGTCGACAGGAGGTGAACGTCTCGCAAGAAGATTGCGGCAACGCCCCTCTTTCTTTGCGCAGATTACGTAAACTGCCGCTAAAATTCACAAACTTTGCATCGCGGATGATTCGAGGCCCAATCCGGCCGACAAAAAGCGCGGACCTAAAACGTTGCAGTAGATTTCGCAAAAATGCCCTGTTCACGTCATATGCCCGTCGCAAAGGCGACGAAAAGAATCGCAAACAAAATACAACCTATGGGATAGGTCGATTCCCCTCCTATAGATAAAGATGCAGACAGCCGCAGAATCCGCCTTGCGTTCGCGAACGATTTGCACTTCTCTCCTGCGATCACAAACCCAAAACAAGGGGAAGGAGAGAAACAAAATGGCATCACTGAAACTCAACCTCCGCGCTGCCGCGCTGATTGGCTCGCTGCTCATCGGAGCAAGCCCGGCACTTGCCGAAGCTGTCCTGCATCGCGGCAACGCAGGTGAGCCGCAGACGCTCGACCAGCACCACACCTCGATCAACATTGAAGCGTTCATCCTCAAGGACCTCTACGAAGGTCTGACGATCTATGACGCCTCTGCCAAGATCGTCCCCGGTGTTGCTGAGACGTGGGAGCTTTCGGACGATGGCACGGTCTACACCTTCAAGCTGCGCGCCGATGCAAAGTGGTCGGACGGTTCGCCGGTAACGGCTGAAGACTTCGTCTTCTCCTTCCGCCGCGTCGAAGATCCGAAGACGGCTGCCGGCTACGCCAACATTCTCTTCCCGATCAAGAACGCCGAAAAGGTCAACAAGGGCGACCTGCCGACCGATCAGCTCGGCATCAAGGCGATCGACGAAAAGACCGTCGAAATCACGCTCGAGCGTCCGACCCCGTTCTTCCTGGAGCTGCTCGCACACCAGACGGCACTTCCGGTCAGCAAGGCCAGCGTCGAAAAGAACGGCGCGGACTTCGTCAAGCCGGGCGTCATGGTATCGAACGGCGCCTTCACGCTGCAGGCCCACGTTCCGAACGACAGCCTGACCGTCGTCAAGAACGCCAACTACTGGGATGCGGCCAACGTCAAGCTCGACAAGGTCATCTTCTACCCGATCGACGACCAGGCTGCTTCGGTTCGTCGTTTCGAAGCCAAGGAAATGGACCTCGTCTACAACTTCTCGGCTGACCAGATCGACCGTCTGCGCACGTCCTATGGCGAGCAGGTCCATGTCTCGCCGTCGCTTGCGACCTATTACTACGCCTTCGACACCCGCCAGGAGCCCTATAGCGACGTTCGCGTCCGCCAGGCTCTCTCCATGGCCGTCGACCGCGACTTCCTCGCCAAGGAAATCTACGCCGGTTCGCAGCTCCCCGCCTATTCGATGGTTCCTCCGGGCATCGAGAGCTACGGTGAGCCGTCCAAGGCCGAGTTCGGCACGCTGTCGCAGCTCGACCGCGAAGACAAGGCCATCGCCCTGATGAAGGAAGCCGGCTACGGCGAAGGTGGCAAGCCGCTCGACATCGAGCTGCGCTACAACACCAACCCGAACCACGAGCGCGTCGCAACGGCTGTCGCCGACATGTGGAAGAACACCTTCGGCGCCAAGGTGTCGCTGGTGAACCTCGACGTGTCCTCGCACTACGCCTACCTGCAGGAAGGCGGCAAGTTCAACGTTGCCCGCGCCGGCTGGCAGGCTGACTACGCGGATGCCGAGAACTTCCTGGCGCTCAGCGTCGGCTCCAACAAGACCTTCAACTACGGCCATTTCGAAAACGCCGAGTTCGACGGCCTGATGAAGAAGTCCTACGACGAGCAGGATCCGGCCGCTCGCTCGAAGCTGATGCATGAAGCCGAAGCGCTGCTGATGAAGGAACAGCCGATCGCTCCGCTTCTGACCCAGGCCGACCTGTGGCTGGTTGCCAGCCGCGTCAAGGGCTGGGCGGACAATGCTCCGAACGAGCACCTCAGCAAGTTCCTGAGCATCGCCGAATAACGAACAGAGACGACGCGCGGTCATAAGGTCGCGCGTCGCCTCCGGAGCACGTCCATGATTTCCTTCATCCTTCGCCGATTGGCGAGTGCGGTGCCGACCTTGTTTATCGTCGTCACCATTTCGTTTTTCTTGATGCGGTTCGCCCCTGGTGGCCCCTTCAACCTCGAGCGTCCTCTTCCGCCACAAACGATGGCGAACCTGATGAAGACGTACCAGCTCGACCAGCCTCTTTGGCGCCAATACACGCACTATCTCAGCAATGCGGTGACCGGCGACTTCGGCCCGAGCTACGTCTACAAGGACAACAACGTCGCTGAATTGATCGGCAAGGGTCTGCCCTATTCGATGGAACTCGGCTTCTACGCGTTGCTTATTGCGCTGATCGGCGGCGTCACCGCCGGAACGATTGCCGCGCTTCGGCAAAACAGCGTCCTCGATTTCACCATCATGTCGTTTTCGACGATAGGGGTCACCGTGCCCAACTTCGTCGTCGGCCCGGTGCTGACACTGGTCTTTGCGATCGTGCTCGCATGGCTGCCGGCCGGTGGTTGGGGGGATGGATCGCTGCGCTTCCTGATCCTGCCGATGATCGCGCTGGCATTGCCGCAGCTTGCAGTTTTTGCGCGGCTCACGCGCGGCTCGATGATCGAGGCGCTGCATACCGACCATATCCGAACGGCCAAGGCCTATGGCCTGCCATCACGAACGGTCGTCGTTACCCATGCGATGCGTGGTGCGATGCTGCCGGTCGTGTCCTATCTCGCGCCCTGTGCTGCGGCCCTTCTGACCGGCTCGGCCGTCGTTGAGACGATCTTCACCATCCCGGGCGTCGGTCGCTACTTCGTCCTTGGCGCCATCAACCGTGACTACACGCTGGTGATGGGCACAGTTATCCTCGTTGCCATCTTCGTCATCGTTTTCAATCTCCTGGTCGACATTCTCTACGGCCTGCTCGATCCGAGGGTTCGCCATGACTGATATCGCCCAGACCCCGGCGGCGACGCCGGAAACAAAGGGGCGCAGCCTCTTCCAGCTCGCCGCCATGCGTTTCAAGCGCAACCGCGCCGCCATGGCCGGCTGCTTCATGCTGGCGCTTATCGCGCTGTTCTCGTTCCTCGGCCCGTTCTTCGTCCCGCACACCTATGATCAGGTGTTTCCGTCCTACGTCTCGATCAGCCCGAGCCTGGAGCCGCGTCCAGATACGTCGACGCTTCAGGACGTGATGGAAGGCGTCGCCACACGGGCACGCGTCACGCTCAAGGAGTTCAATCTCGAGGGGGAAACCTTCACCGCGACGATTACTTCCGAACAGCCGATCGATTCCCGCGCCACGCGCTACTTCGACCGCGCCAACGAATTCCGCGACACCCAGGTGGTGGCAACGGAAAACGACGGGAAGACGCTGAAGGTGACCGGTCAGGTCGACCGGGAATACTTCCCCTTCGGCACGGATTCCAACGGCCGCGACCTCCTGGTTCGCGTCATGCTCGGCGGCCAGATCTCGATCGCCGTCGGCCTGCTTGCGAGCCTCGTGTCTCTCGGGATCGGCGTGGTCTACGGCGCGACATCGGGCTACATCGGCGGTCGCGTCGACAACGTCATGATGCGTCTGGTTGAGATCATGTATTCTCTGCCCTTCGTGTTTCTGGTCGTCGTTCTCGTCGTGTTCTTCGGCCGCTCGTTCATCCTGATCTTCCTGGTGATCGGGGCGGTGGAATGGCTTGACATGGCCCGTATCGTGCGCGGCCAGACATTGGCGTTGAAACGTCGAGAATTCGTCGGCGCCGCTCAGGCGCTCGGCCTCACAGATTGGCAGATCATCCGCCGGCACATTATCCCCAACACGATTGGCCCGGTCATCGTTTTCGTGACAGTCGTCGTGCCCAAGGTGATCCTGCTCGAGAGCTTCCTCTCCTTCCTCGGCCTCGGCGTTCAGGCGCCGCTGACGAGCTGGGGCGCGCTGATCTCGGAAGGCGCAAACAACATCCAGTCGGCGCCATGGCTTCTGATCTTCCCGGCCATCTTCTTCGTCCTGACGCTGTTCTCGCTGAACTTCGTCGGCGACGGCCTGCGCGACGCGCTCGACCCGAAGGATCGCTGACATGGCAGATACCAAGGAAACCATCCTGGCCGTTCGCGGTCTCAAGGTGAACTTCTCGACGCCTGACGGCACGGTCGAAGCGGTCAAGGGCATCGATCTCGATGTGCGCACCGGCGAAACGCTCGCGGTCGTCGGCGAGTCCGGCTCCGGCAAGAGTCAGACGATGATGGGCATCATGGGTCTGCTTGCCAAGAACGGCACCGTGACCGGCTCGGCAACCTATCGCGGGCAGGAGCTCGTCGGACTGCCGGCTAAGGCCTTGAACCAGGTCCGCGGCGCGAAGGTCACCATGATCTTCCAGGAGCCAATGACCTCGCTCGATCCGCTCTATCCGGTCGGTCGCCAGATCGCCGAGCCGATCGTTCACCACCGCGGCGGCACGTTCAAGCAGGCGCGGGCGCGCGTGCTCGAACTGCTGGAGCTCGTCGGCATTCCGGAACCGGCGCGCCGCATCGACAGCTATCCGCACGAGCTATCGGGCGGCCAGCGCCAGCGCGTGATGATCGCGATGGCACTTGCGAACGACCCGGATCTGCTGATTGCGGACGAGCCGACGACGGCGCTCGACGTGACGATCCAGGCACAGATCCTCGATCTCCTGAAATCGCTGCAGAAGCGATTCGGCATGGCGATCGTGCTGATCACCCACGACCTCGGCATCGTCAAACACTTCGCCGACCGTGTCGCCGTGATGCGTCGCGGCGAAGTGGTTGAAAAGGGCACGACGGCCGACATCTTCGAACGGCCGCAGGCCGACTATACGAAGATGCTGCTTGCCGCCGAACCGAGCGGCCGCAAGGCGTCTCCGCCCGACAGTGCGCCGATCATTCTTGAAGGTCGCGACGTCTGCGTCGACTACCAGATCGGTGGCGGTCTCTTCCGCGGCGGCAAGTCCGTCTTCCGAGCGGTCGACAGCGTCAATCTGCGCTTGAAGGAAGGGCAGACGATCGGTGTCGTCGGCGAGTCCGGTTCGGGCAAGTCGACGCTCGGCCGCGCGCTTCTTCGACTCCTGCCGAGCAGCGGCCACTACCGCTTCGGCACGACGGATATCTCCGGCTTCGACCGCGGGCAGATGCGGCCGCTGCGGCGCACCCTGCAGCTCGTCTTCCAGGATCCTTACGGCTCGCTTTCGCCACGGCGCACCGTCGGCGAAATCATCACCGAAGGCCTGCACGTGCACGAGCCCGAGCTCACCCGCGCCGACCGCGACCGCCGGGCGTCGGAAGCGTTGAAGGAAGTGGGCCTCGATCCCGCCTCCCGCAACCGCTACCCGCACGAGTTCTCGGGCGGCCAGCGCCAGCGCATCGCCATTGCTCGTGCCATGATCCTGAAGCCCAAGGTCGTCATCCTCGATGAGCCGACGTCGGCGCTCGACCGTTCGGTCCAGGGGCAGGTGATCGAGCTGTTGCGCGACCTGCAGCGCTCACACGGGCTCTCCTACATCTTCATCAGCCACGACCTTTCGGTGGTGAAGGCGATGTCGGACTATGTGATCGTCATGAAGAACGGCAAGATTGTTGAGGAAGGCGAGACCGATGCGATCTTCGAGGCGCCGAAGCAGCCCTATACCAAGACGCTGATCGGCGCTGCCTTCAACGTTTGAGCAGGCACAGGCCTTCAAAATTTGGCGGGGACGCGAGCGATCGCGTCCCCGTTTCCGTTCTCGGGCTCGGAAACGTCAGGTCTCGTTCTCTGCGGAGAAATCGGAAGCGACGAGTTTCTTGTCGAGCCCGAACTTCTGCATCTTTTCGTAGAGCGTCTTGCGCGAGATGCCGAGGGTCTCGTAGACCGGCTTCAGCGCGCCGCCATGGGCGGCGATTGCGCTGGCGATGAGGCCTTTTTCATAGGCCGCCACCTTGTCGGCGAGGCGGTTGCCGTTTTCCGATCGCGCGCTGTCGTCGGGAGCCGCATCGAGCCCGAGCACCAGCCGCTCGGCGGCATTGCGCAACTCGCGCACGTTGCCCGGCCAGTCGCGCTCGGCGATTTCGGCCAGCATCGATTGGGAGATCTCCACCTCATCCCGGCCGTAGCGAGCGGCCGACTCCCTGACCAGTTGCAGAAAGAGCAGCGGAATGTCGGCGCGCCGCTGGGCAAGCGAGGGGACGCGGAGCGTCGCGACGTTGAGGCGATAGAGGAGGTCCGCCCGGAAGCGCCCGGCGGCGACTTCCTTTTCGAGATCGACCTTGCTGGTGGCGATGAAACGGACGTCGAGCGGGACCTGCTCGTTCGATCCGAGCCGGGTGATGACGCGTTCCTGCAGCACCCGCAGAAACTTTGCCTGGAGGTCGAAGGGCATCGAGCCAATCTCGTCGAGCAGGATCGTACCGCCGCGACCATGTTCGAACTTGCCGTAGCGTGGACGGATGGCGCCGGGAAAGGCGCCGGGCTCGTGGCCGAAGAGCTCGCTTTCGATCAGGTTTTCGGGCAGTGCGGCGCAGTTGATGGCGATGAACGGGCTGTTGGCGCGGGTGCTCAGATCATGCAGCGTGCGGGCCAGCACCTCCTTGCCGACGCCGGTATCGCCGATGATCAAGGTATCGGCATCGGCCGCGCCGAGCGCGCGGATGCGGTAGCGCAGATCGACCATGACCTGGCTTCGACCGGGCAGCCGCTGTTCGATGTCGTCGCGCTTGCCGGCAACCGCCTTCAGCCGGCGGTTTTCAAGAACGAGCGCGCGCCAGTCCAGTGCCCGGCGGATCGTGCCGGCGAGCATCTGCGCTGCGAAGGGCTTCTCGACGAAGTCATAGGCGCCTTCGCGCATGGCCCGGACCGCGAGTTGCACATCGCCATGGCCGGTGACGAGGATAACCGGTACCTCCGCATCGATTTCGCGGATGCGCTGCAGGAGGGTCATGCCGTCCATGCCCGGCATGCGGATATCGCTGATCACCACGCCAGGAAAACTGTAGCTGATGAATTCGAGCGCGTGTTCGGCGGCCGAGAAGGTATCGACGCGGAAACCGGCCAGCTCCAGCGCCTGGGCGCTCGAATGGCGCACATCCTCTTCGTCATCGACGAGCAGGATCCGGCTCTCGATCATTCGGCGGCCTCCCGGGCATTGCTGTTTTCGGCAGCGAGTTCGATGCGGAACTCGGCGCCGCCTTCCGCAAGGTTAGTGGCGACAAGGCTTCCGCCGAAATCCTTGATAATGTTATAGGAAATCGAAAGGCCAAGGCCCAGCCCCTTGCCGACGCCCTTTGTGGAAAAGAATGGGTCGAAGATACGTTCGGCAATCGCCGGCGCAATGCCGGGGCCACGGTCGCTGACGGTCAGCACGACTTTGCCGTCTTCCTGCTTCGCACGCAGGCGGATGGTGCGGTCGTCAAGGCCCTCGACGGCATCGGCGGCATTGGAAATGATGTTGACCAGCACCTGCTGCAGGCGGACCGAGCCGGCCCGGACGACGAGCGGTTCGTTGCCGAGATCGATGTCGATGGTCGCCGCCGCCGCCTTCAGCCGAACCGACACGATCTCCATCGTGTCGCGCACCACTTCCTCGACCGGGACCGGCCCGAGTTTCTCGTTCGGTTTGCGGGCGAAATTGCGCAGGTGCTTGCTGATCGCCGCCATCCGGTCGACAAGCCCGGAGATGCGGCGGATATTGTCCGTCGCTTCGTCGGACCGACCCCGCTCGATCAGCAGTGCGGCGCTGTCAGCATAGGTCTTGGCGGCGGCGAGCGGCTGGTTGAATTCGTGCGAGAGGGCGGCGGACATCTGCCCGAGCCCTGCCAGTTTTCCGGCCTGGATCAGATCGGCCTGCGTCCGTCGCAGTTGCTTCTCCGTCAGCCGCCGTTCGGCGATCTCTTCCTCGATCTGGCCGTTGACGCGGGCAAGGTCAGCGGTGCGTTCGTCTACGCGGCGTTCCAGCTCGGCCTGTGCTTCCGCCTGCATCGACAGGCGCTCGTTGAGCCGCGCGCGCCGCTGGAGAATGATGGCGACGCCGAGACCGGCAAGGCAGAGCAGAAGCAGAGCGGCGATAACAGTCGTCAGCGCCTGTGTTCGCACCGACGCGGTGTCGACCAGCACATTCACCGTCCAGTCGGCGTCGGGCATCCGCTGCGAAAGCATCAGGTATTCGCGGCTCGAGTTTTCGGCCGAGACGGTGAGGAAATGACGGTCGGACGAAACACGCTCCGACACGGGAAGGGCATGTACGGTCGCATCGGCGTAGCGCCTGGAGGCCTCGGTTCGTGCAAGCCGGTCCGACGTCAGCGGCAGGATCGACGCGTAGCGCCATTCCGGATCGCCGGACATGAAGACGATGCCTTCCGGGTCGGAGACGAAGATCTTGTACTCGCCGCCCTGCCAGGACGCTTCGATGCGCTCGACATCGACCTTGAACACCATGACGCCGCGGATCTCGTTGCCGACCCGGATCGGGGAGCCGAAAAAGTAGCCGCGTTTCAACGACGTGGTTCCGAGTGCATAGAACCGCGATTGCTCGCCGCGAAGCGCTTCCTGGAAGTAGGGCCGGTAGCTGAAATTCTGCCCAACGAAGCTCGTCGGCCCGTCATAGTTGCTGGCGGCGATGGTGTTGCCATCCGGCGTGATCACGTAGATGTCCGAGGACTGCAACAGGCCGTTGATGTCCTTGAGGTAGCTGTCGACGGCCTCCCGCAGTCGCCGGTCCCGTGGGCGGGTGACGAGCTCGCGGACATCGTCATGATCCGCGATCAGTGCCGGCAACGCCTGGTAGCGGTTGAGGTGGCCGTCGAGCGCGGTGACGGCGAGGCGCAGCGCCGTGGTCGCCTGAGCACCTGCCTCGCGCAAATAGCTGTCGGTCGTGACCGCATAGCCTTTCCATGCCAGCATGGCTGCAAGCAGCGGCAACAGCAGGAACGCAAGGACCAAGCGATGTTTCACAGATATGCGCGCCCCTCCTCGCGTCGTTGCAGCAAATGCCGCCCGCCGATCTTAAGCATCGGGGCGAGGGCTCACAAGTCGCCGCTGGAACTCGCTTCTGTTGACGAGTTTTAGGTGTCGTCAACGATCTGTTGACAATGCGTTTGGTTGCGGCCGTCTTTCGCCGAGGAGCGGATAGGCGCATCTAAGACCCAACGGAGCGCCCGGTGGCGCCGGAGAGAAAGGATCACGGCAATGCTCAATCAGATCAAGGGTCTGCATCACGTCACTTCGATGGCGGACGATGCACGCGAGAACAACCTGTTCTTCACCAAGTCGCTCGGCCTGCGCCGTGTCAAGAAGACGGTCAACTTCGACTCGCCGGATGTCTACCACCTCTATTACGGCGACGAAGCCGGCACGCCTGGTACCGTCATGACCTATTTCCCGTTCCCGCAGATGCCGCGTGGCCGCGCCGGTACTGGCGAAGTCGGAACCACCGTCTTCTCCGTGCCCGAAGGTTCGCTCGGTTTCTGGAAAGAGCGGCTGGCGACGCTCGGCGCCACCGGTCTCAAGGATGAAGAAACCTTCGGTGAAAACCGCCTGAACTTTGCCGGCCCTGATGGTGACGGCTTTGCGCTTGTCGAGGTCAGGGACGATGGGCGCACGCCCTGGACGGAAGGCGGCATTTCCGCTGATCATGCGATCCGCGGGTTCCATTCGGCAGCACTGCGCCTACGTGACGAAGGTGCGACGGCGGAACTTCTGAAGTTCATGGGCTACGAAGAACTTGACCGCAAGGATGGTGTAACTCGTCTAATCGTGCCCGGCGGCAACGATGCCCGCGTCATCGACCTCGAAACGATGCCGAATATCGGCCGCGCCTCGCAAGGGGCCGGCTCGGTGCACCACATCGCCTTCGCGGTCGATAACCGCGAAAAGCAACTCGAGGTGCGCAAGGCACTGATGGACACGGGCTATCAGGTGACGCCGGTCATCGACCGCGATTACTTCTGGGCGATCTATTTCCGCACGCCGGGCGGCGTCCTGTTCGAGATCGCGACAAACGAGCCTGGCTTCGACCGGGACGAGGACCTCGCCCATCTCGGCGAGGCGCTGAAGCTGCCGCAGCAGCACAAGCACCTGCGCCCGATCCTCGAAAGTCACCTGCAGAAGATCGACTAAGACGCCAAGAAGGCTCGCCGCCGCGGCGAGCCTTCGCTACCCGATCTTGCACAGGTCGGTTCACAGTTTCGTCGAAACCGTGAAGCCAACGCTTTGAAATCAGGCAGGTTCGCACGAGGCTTCGACCCGTCGGAGGCCTGCCCCAGGAGACAAAAATGGTAGATCATGGCTATGTTCACAAGCTGAAGGCCGGAAAGCCCGGCCAGCCGATTTTCTTCGTGTTCCACGGGACCGGCGGTGACGAGAACCAGTTCTTCACTTTCGCATCCGAGTTGCTGCCCGACGCGACGATCGTTTCGCCACGAGGCGACGTTTCGGAATTTGGCGCCGCACGCTTCTTCAAGCGCACCGGCGAGGGTGTCTACGATATGGCCGACCTTGCTCGCGCCACCGAAAAGATGACGGGCTTCGTCAAGGCGCTGGCTACGGAGCATCAGGCTTCTCAGGTGATCGGCCTTGGTTATTCCAACGGCGCGAACATCCTTGCCAATGTGCTGATCGAAGGTGGTGTTTTCGACAAGGCGGTGCTGATGCATCCCTTGATCCCGTTCCGCCCGAAGGACAGTGCGGGGCTGAAGGGGCGTGGCGTCCTGATCACCGCCGGCGAGCGTGACCCCATCTGCCCGGCACCGCTGACCCAGGCGCTCGCGGACTTTTTCCAGGGGCAGGGCGCGGCAACCGAGATCGAGTGGCATTCGGGCGGGCACGACATCCGCCAGAATGAAATCGCGGCGATCGCGCGCTTCCTGAAGGATTGATCACTCCAGCCGGCGACGGAAGAGCCAGGAGGCGGCCGAGAGGGTGACGATGGCGATCAGAAACAATGGGATCGTCTGTCGCGCCACCTCGACCGCCGGAATGTCCTTGAGGAACACGCCCTTCACGATCACGAGGAAGTAGCGCAGCGGATTGACATAGGTGATCGGCTGCAGCCAGGAGGGCATGTTCTCGATCGGCGTGGCGAAACCCGAAAGCAGCATCGCCGGCACCATGAACAGGAACGCGCCGAGGATCGCCTGCTGCTGCGTCATCGACAGGGCAGAAATGAACAGGCCGAGGCCGACGACGGAGGCGAGGTAGAACACCGCGCTGCCGTAGAGCAAAAGCAGCGAGCCGCGCAGCGGCACGCCGAAGATGAAGACGGCCGCCAGGATGTAAATGCTGATGTGGAAGAGGCCGATCATCATCGGCGGGATCAGCTTGCCGATCAGGATCTCGTGGGTTCGAAGCGGCGAGACCATCAGTTGATCGAAAGTGCCGAGCTCCCGTTCGCGCGCGATCGATAGCGCCGTGACAATAAGACCGATCAACAATGCGATGCTGGCGACGAGGTTCGGAACCATGAACCACTGGTAGGTAAGGTTTGGATTGAACCAGTTGCGGGCAACGACGGTGACCGCCCCCGATGCCATGCGCTTGCCGGTGGGCGTCTCGGCGGCAAGCGCGCCGACGATACGGCCGAGATAACCGGAGACGATCTGCGACGCATTGGAGCGGCGGCCGTCGAGGATGACCTGCACCTCCGCCGGCCGGCCGGCCTCGATATCGCGCGAGAAGGTGGGGCCGATTTCGATCGCCGCAATGACCTGCTGGGTGTCGATCGCCAGGCGTACCTCCTGCTGACTGTCGGTGAAGCGGATGCTTCGGAAGGTTGGCGAGCCGTCGATCCCCTCGATCAGATCCTGGCTCCAGTGGCCGTTGTCGCGGTTCAGCACCAGCACTTCGACATTCGTGACCTCCAGCGTCGCAGCGTAGGAGAACACCAGAAGCTGCAGGATCGGCGGTACGATCAGCACGGTGCGCCCCTTGGGGTCGCGCAGCACCGCCAGCAACTCCTTGACGATCAGGGCCTTCAGTCTCGTCCACCACATGTCAGCCGATCCTCTTGCGGGTACTGCGGGCGGCGAGCGCGAAGAACACGCTGCCGATCAGGAGCATGGCGGCAATGGACTTGCCGAACATCGGCCAGATGTCGCCAGCCAGAAACACCGTCTGCAGGCTCGGGATCAGATAGCGCGCCGGCACGATAAAGGTGATCCACTGGATGACCGTCGGCATCGAATTGATCTCGAAGAGAAATCCCGAAAGCAGAAAGGCCGGAAGAAACGCCGAAATCAGCGCGAGCTGCGAGGCGAGGAACTGGTTCTTGGTCGCCGCGGAAATCAACAGGCCCTGACCGAGCGCCGGCATCAGGAAAGTCGCTGACAGCGCGTAGAGCGCTGCGACCGAGCCGCGAAAAGGAACGCCGAAGAGGAAGACGGCAAGGAGGACGCAGAGCGTCATCGAGGTGAGCCCGAGAATAAAATAGGGCAGCAGCTTGCCGGTAAGGAGTTCGGCTGCCGAAACCGGCGTCGCCATCATCGCCTCCATCGTGCCGCGCTCCCATTCACGTGCAACGACGAGCGAGGTGAGCAGCGTCCCGACCAGCGTCATGACGATGGCGATCGAGCCCGGCACCAGGAAGTTCCGGCTGGTCAGCTCCGGGTTGAACCAGAAGCGCTGCTCGGCCGAGATCGCCGGCGGCCGGCCGGCGCTGTCGCTCAACCGCTGGCGCTCCCAATTGGCTACGGTCGCCTGCGCATAGTTCTGGACGAAGTTCGCGGTGTTGGGATCGGAGCCGTCGACGAGCACCTGCAAGGCGGGGTGCCGACCGGCCGAGTAGTCGGCCACGAAGCTCTTGGGGATTACAACGATGCCGCGGACCCGGCCAAGCACTAGGTCTTCCTCGAACTCGCGGCGGTCCCGACCGACCGCCACCGTGAAATAACGCGAGGCCTGAAATCCCGCAGCGAGATCGCGCGTCAGCGGGTCCTCTTCTTCGACGACGAGGCCGATGCGGGTCTGCGTCGTGTCGAGCGAAACACCATAGCCGAAGAGAAACAACAGGATCATCGGCAGCACGAAGGCGATCAGGATGCTGCTCGGGTCGCGAACGATCTGATAGCTTTCCTTGCGCACCAACGCGGCAAAGCGTCTGGCTCTCGTGGCCCGGCCCTCGGTCATTGCGGCGCGCGCGCTCATGCGGCCTCCTTCTCCTCTGAGCCTTGAACCAGAGCGATGAAGGCATCCTCCATCGTCGGGTCCGGAAGCTCGGGGCTAGCGACCTGCGCCTTCAATTCGTCCGGTGAGCCGAGCGCGATCGACCGGCCGCGATAAATCAGCGAAATGCGGTCGCAATATTCGGCTTCGTCCATGAAGTGGGTGGTGACGAGTACGGTGACGCCCTTTTCGACAAGGCCGTTGATGTGGGTCCAGAATTCGCGCCGGGTGATGGGGTCGACGCCGGAGGTCGGTTCGTCGAGAAACAGCGCTTCCGGTTCGTGCAATACGGCGCAGGCGAGTGCCAGACGCTGCTTGAGGCCGAGCGGCAGATCTTTCGCCGACATGTCGAGCAGGCGGGCGAAGCCGAAGATTTCCGTCATCAACTGGATGCGTTCGCGTTTGCGCGCGCCGGCAAGACCGTAGACGCCCGCAAAGAAGCTGAGGTTCTGGCCGACGCTCAAATCGCCGTAGAGCGAGAATTTTTGCGCCATGTAGCCCAGCCGGTTGCGTGCTTCCGCTGCGTCTCGCCGTAGATCGAAACCGGCGACGCGGCCTTCGCCGGCCGTGGGCTTCAACAGCCCGCACAACATCTTGAAGGTCGTGGATTTGCCGGCGCCGTTCGGGCCTAAGAGCCCGAAGATCTGACCGCGCGGTATGTCGAAGGTGATCGCATCCGCGGCGGTGAAATCGCCGAAGCGTTTCGTCAGTCCGCGCGCTTCGATGACCGGGCGTTCGCCGTCGGTCGGGAAGGGGGTCTGGGTTTCCGCGAGCTTGGAGCGGCCACCGGGACCGCCGCCGAGCATGTCGATGAACGCATCCTCGAAACGCGGCGTGGTTGTCGCCGCGCCCGATGCGGACGAATGTCCGTCTGGGGTTGGCGGTTTGGCCCCTGGCTTCATGACCAGGCGGATCGCTTCGCCCTGGATGACCCCGTCGACGACATCGTCGTCGTCGAGATAGCTTGCGAGCTTCTGGCGCCGCCCATGGGTAATGCCGGAAACCTTGAAGACGCGATCGGCGACCCTGGCGGTCAATTCGGCGGGACTGCCCGTGAACAGGAGCTTGCCTTCGTTCAAGAGCAGAACGCTGTCGCAGGCCTCCGCCTCGTCCAGATAGGCCGTGGACCAGACGACGCCGATGCCTTCCTTCGTCAGGTCTTCGACCATCTTCCAGAGATCTCGGCGCGAGATCGGGTCGACGCCGACGCCCGGTTCGTCGAGGAGAAGCAGCCTCGGCTTGCGCAGCAGGGCGCAGGCAAGGCCAAGCTTCTGCTTCATGCCGCCAGAGAGCTTGCCGGCAAGGCGGCTAGTGAAACGCTTGAGGTCGGTAAATTCAAGCAGTTCGTCGAAGGTCGCTGCACGCTCGCCAAGCGGCAGGCCGCGAAGATCGGCGTAGAGATTGAGGTTTTCCTGAACGGAAAGGTCCTCATAGAGGCCGAAGCGTTGCGGCATGTAGCCGATGGCCGCCTGGATATCGGCAGCATTCGCCACCGTATCGAAACCGAGAACCTCGACCTTGCCTTCGTCCGGCACCATCAGCCCGGTCATCAGGCGGATCAGCGTGGTCTTTCCGGCGCCATCCGGGCCGACGAGCCCGGTGATCCGCCCGCCCAAGATTTCGCCAGCGATATGGTCGAGCGCCGGCGGGGCATCGCCGAAGCGCTTGACCACATCCGCGATGCGAACGAACGGCACCTCGTCGCTCATTGCGCGGCTCCAGCCTTTTTCGGCAGATGCACGGTCACGGGCATGCCCTGCCGGAGATCGGGGCCCGGCTTGTCGACCACGATGCGCAGGCGGTAAACGAGATCGGTGCGCAGTTCCGGCGTTTCCACCGACTTGGGCGTGAATTCGGCGACCGGTGAAATGAACCCGACCTTCGCCTTGTAGCGGTGGTCCGGGGCGCTGTCGGACGTGACCTCGACGGCCATGCCGGGATGCACCCGGCCAAGGTCCGGTTCCGCCACATAGGCGCGCACCCAGACGGGTTCGTTCAGCGAGACGACGTAGACGGTGTCGGAAGGCGCGACGATGGCACCAGCCTCGCGCACCCGCGACAGGACCGTGCCGGCGCTCGGCGCGAACAGTTGGGTATCGGCAAGCGAGGTGCGGGCGCTTTCGAGCTTGGCTTCGGCGGCAAGCACCTGCGCCTGGGCGGCTTCAATATCCTCGATCCGGCTTCCCTCTTCGATGAGCGCCAAGGCCTCGCGGGCGGAGGTGGCGCGCGCTGCCGCTGCCGCCCTGTTGGCATTCGCCTCGTCGAGATTGGCCTGGGAGATGGTGCCGTTCGGGCGCAATTGCCGGGCGCGTTCATAAGCGAGATTGGCGTTTTCGAGATCGGCCAGACGTTCCTCATGGGTCGCGCGCGCCTGGGCGATCTCGGTCGGGCGTGCCCCCGCCCTCAGTTTTGCAAGGTTGGCCCTGAGCGCACCGAGATCAGCCTGCGCCGCGGCGACCGCCTGCTCGAACGGGACGGCGTCCAGCGTCGCCAGAACGTCCCCGGGCTTGACCACGTCTCCTTCGTCGACGCCAAGGCTTGCGATGCGGCCGCTGACGCGGAAGCCGAGTGAAACCTGCCGAATGTCGACATTGCCGTAGAGCACCGAGGTCTGCTCCGTGCCGATCCAGCCGAGCCGCTGCGGCACGTCGAACCACCAGGCACTGGCCGCGGCGCCGGCAAGCAATACAAGGGCTACTGCTGGCTTGTTCATGATCGGTCCTCCCGCTTGCTTCCAATGGCCGCGACCAGCTCGGCAGCATGTCGGCGCAAGAGGTCGAGCTCGTCAGGACCGACCGCCTGCCATTTCATCTGCCGAAGCACGGCTGCGTGGGCCATGCGGAAGACCAGGATGCTGCCGACGAAGGACAGGGTTTTCAGCCGGACCTGTTCCGATTGAGGAGGCTCGCCAAGGATGGTGGCAACCAGCCTGCCGGCCATGCCGATCATCGGGCCCATGACGTTGGAATAGACGCGCTCAAAGGCTTCCGTCGGCTCCATCTGTTCGCGGATGATGAAGCGCGCCCAGCTTTCGGACTGACGGCTCACGAAGAGGGCGACCATGTGCTGCGCCAGCTGGGTGAGCATGTCGCGGGCTTCCCGGGGTTCCAACGGCTGGCCTTGGCTGTCGAGGTGGGCAAGGCGAGCAAGAACCGCGTTTCGAAGGTCTGCGACGTGGTCGATGATGATCGAGGCAAGGTGCTCCGCAGCGGCGATATGGAGGCCTTCCTTGCCGCCGAAGTAATAGGGGATTGCCTGGAGGTTCACGCCTGCCGTTTCGGCGAGCATGCGAGTGGTTGCGCCGTCAAAGCCGTAGCGGCCAAAGACGTCGATGGAACTGGTCAACAGTTTCTCGCGGGTGACATCTCCGCGGTCCTGCTTGGTCGGACGGGGCGAGGTTTCTTTTTTCATGGCATACTGAAATTACATCATTCCATTGATTAAGTCAATCGAATGAATGTATGCGACGGATGACGACATGCCTTGGTTCGATGAGGTCGTGTTGCAGAAAGCGAGTCGCGCAAAGGCGCACAGCGGTTTTGCTGTGGCGCTCTATTTTGCGGGCGAGGAACCTCCGGTGAACCTTTTTGGCCTAAGCGACGTCGCGCTCTTCGCCCCGTTCGAGGCGGCGCTGAAAGAGGGCGGCGATGAGATCCGATTGGGTGACGACGCCGAGCAGCCGGTTATCCGGATCGACCACGGGCATATGGTGCAGCCCCATGTCGGACATCGGCGGCACGAGTTTGGCGATCATGGTTTCCGGCAGGGCGGATTGCACCTTGCGGGTCATGATGTCGGATACGAGCCGCGGCGTTTTCGGCCCGAAGCCGATAACGTTTCCGAGCCGCTGGCGGATGCCGCCCTGCGGCGTGAGCATCGCGTGTTTCATGAAATCGGTTTGCGTGACGATACCGACGAGGCCGTCCTTTTCAGTCACGACCGGTAGCGCCTTGATGTGATGCTTGATCAGGGTCTGCCAGGCCTGGCGCAAGGTCGTCTCGGGCGTGGCCGTGGCGACGTCGCGCGACATGATCTCGGCGCAGGTGATTTCGCCGGAGCGGCGGTTGAAGGCGCGGATCTGCGCCTGGTGGATCAACGCGTCGAGCTCTTCGGGACTGACGTCGACCACTTCACCATATTGGGCGAGAACGGCCTGCAGGTCTTCGGGGACGATGCCGAGCCTGTGCGTCGGCGCGGGGTCGCTCGTTCCATGCAGCGTCGGCGCCTGCGCAAGATGCGGGTAGCGGCGACCGGTCACGTTGTTGAACGCCAGCGCGATCAAGAGGATGACGACCGAATTGATGGCGACCGGCGACAGGACGAACCAGTAGCCCGCCTCGTGGATCGCCGGGCCACCGAGCACGGCGGTCAGCGCAACCGCCCCGCTCGGCGGATGAAGGCAGCCGAGCAGCAGCATGATCGCGATGGCGAGCCCGACGGCGACTGCGGCTGCGACGACCGGATCCGGGATCAGCAACGCCGCGGTCACGCCGATCAGCGAAGAGATGGTGTTGCCGCCGACGATCGACCAGGGCTGGGCGAGCGGGCTGGCCGGGGCGGCAAAGAGAAGGACGGCCGAGGCGCCCATTGGCGCGATCAGCAGCGGCAGGCTGGCGCCCGCCCCGAGGGCATAGCTGCTGATCAAGCCGGTAAGCAGGATGCCAAGAAGCGCGCCCAAAGACGCACGCAGGCGTTCCAGATGGCTGATCGGAACGAGCGATGGGATGAAACGCTTGATGTACGCGCGGGCCTTCGACATGGAGCCTCTCGGGAGGGGAGGTACGGACTTGGGCACGCCATTAGCACATGGCGCAGCATTGGGCATGAAATCCGCATCCAAAAACCGGCGTTGGATTGAAATATATGCATCGCGCCTAAAAAATGTGCGATGCACACGCGGGCGCGTGCTGTCCCTGTCGGGCTCGTCAGCCCGACAGGGCGGCGGAAAAATCGATCGAGAACCGGGTGCCACGGCCGGGCGTCGTGTCGACCGCGACGGTTGCCTGGTGCAATTCACTGATGCGCCGCACGATCTTCAGGCCGAGGCCGAGCTGCCCGGAGCTTTTTACATAGCCGAGGTCTTCGTTGTGCTCCGGAAGGTCGATCAGCCCCTTGCCGTCATCCTCGACACAGACGACCGGGCCGGGGCCACAGGTCAGGACGATCCGGGTTCCCGGCGGGTTGTGCTTGACGGCGTTCTCGATGAGGTTGCGCAGCATGTTTTCGACGAGCGCCGGAATGGCAGTTATCTGTGGCGTGCCTTCGTTTACGAATTCGAGGGACTTGTCGTGGTCGAAGACGAAAGGTGCAATCGCCTCCGCAACGGCGGCGCCGATCTGAGACAGGCTGGTGCGCTGGTAGGCGGAGGGATCGACGGCATCGGCGCGCGCGAGCGAGGTCAACTGCTCCAGAATATGGGTGAGTGCGTCCAGGTCGCGCTCCGCATTGCGCGCCCGCGGGTCGTCGATGCGGCTCAGTTCCATCTTGGCGATCGACACCGGCGTGCGGATTTCATGGGCGATCGACGACGAGAACAGCTTTTGCGACTGGATGAGATCGGCAACCCGGGTCAGCATCCGATTGACTGCGGTGACGAGACGGGCGATTTCCTGCGGCATCCGCGTCAACGGCAGGCGCGCATTGCTGTCGCGCGGGTCGAGGGCGTCGGCGGCCTGCGCGGCCATGGCGACCGGCCGCAGGGCGCTGCGCACCGACCAGATCGTCGCGCCGATCACGAGACAGAACATTAGCGTCATCGGCACGATCATCGAATCGAACATCTCGTGCAGCAAGGCGCCGTACATGAAGCCGTTCGGATCGTTGAGGATCGCGAGTTCGACCAGGACGACCAGGCCGCCCCGTTCGAAAGTCTGGCCGCCGGCAACGCTGAAAGGTTTGCCCGGCGCGATCAGGCGTTTCCAGAATTGCGGCGCGTCGACGTTGAGCGGCAGGAAGTGCTGGGCACATTCGGCCGTGCAGTTCGAATGGATCATCTCGCCGGACGCAGTGCGGATACGCAGGAAAATCGCGCCGTTGTCGTCGGACCGGTCGAGATAGCGTTCGCGCACGTCGCGATTGGGCTCGTAACGCGCCACGCCGTCGCGCACCTGGACATACTCGATCAGGTTTTCGGTTTCCTGCTGCAGCATGAGCACGCTCAGCTTGTCGTCGTCGAACCAGTAGTCGGCGAAGACGACGCCGATCTGGATCGCCATGGCCAACAGCGAGAAGGCGATGATGCGGCGGGCTACGATACCGATCAGGGAAGGGTTTCGGCTCCTCATGGAGCTTGCCTGAGGAGGTAGCCGATGCCGCGCACCGTCTCGATCTGAACGCCGCTATCGAGCGGCTGCAGGCGTTTGCGCACCCTTGAAACAGCCAGTTCCAGGGCATTGGGCGTGACTTCCTGGCCATATTCCGAAAGGGCCGTTTCGAGCTTCCGCTTCGGCACGACGCGACCGACCTCGCGCATCAGGATCTCGATCAACGACCGCTCGCGCGGCGGCAAAGGCACCACCGTGCCGTCGCAGGTGAGGTCGGCGGTTGCCGGGTCGTAGCGCAATGTCCCAGCTTCCAGTACCGGCTGTACGGCCTGGGGATTGCGCCGCAGCATCGCGCGACAGCGCGACAGCAGCTCGCGATGGTGGAACGGTTTTACGAGATAGTCGTCGGCCCCGGCGTCGAGCCCGGCGATGCGCTCGTCGACAGAGCCCTTGGCCGTGATGATCAGCACCGGCAGCCCGGGATACTCCAGGCGGACGCGGCGAAGCAGCGACAGGCCGTCGCCATCGGGCAGCCCGAGGTCAAGCAGCACCAGGTCATGCTCGCGCGCCGCGATCGCCGTTTCGGCATCGGCCACGCTTGAAACCGCATCGAGGCGCCAGCCCGCATCCCGCATGGTTTCACCGACCAGTTCAACCAGTCGCGGACTGTCTTCGACCAGGAGCAGGCGCATTGATTCGTCTCGATATTACAGGGCCACCGCCGACCATATGGGCTTTCGCCGGGACTGCCAACTGCCTGCGCGACACCTACCAGCGCGCGTATCGGCGCAACAATGAGCAATCTTGACGGGGTTTGGACAGCTTGTCCGTCGTATCTCAACGGCTGAGGGGGAGGCTGCAACCTAGCAGGTGGCCGCCACGCGGCCTCCATCTCGATTGAATGCCCGTGCCTGCAACGCCCCTCCCAGGCGCTCTTGCAGTCACCGCAGGAGACTACAGTTTTGAGATTTTCAGGTATTCGCCGCCCCGAAATCGGCAGTATTGCGCTCAGCGCTCTTGTCAGTGCCTATCTGCTCCTCGCCACCAACAAATCCTTCTGGACACACACGGTTGCCTATTTCGACGATTCCCTCACGGCGCGTCTGTCTTTCAGCGCGGCTCTGTGTCTGCTGACCTTCGCAGGCCTGACGCTGGCCTCCGTCAAATATGTGATGAAGCCGGTGATGATCTTCCTGATCATGGTATCGGCCGCCGCCTCCTACTTCATCGATACTTTCGGCGTCATCATCGACAAGGACATGATCGGCAACGCGGCGGTGACGACGCAGGCCGAAGCCAGCCACCTCCTGACCGGCAGTCTGGCGACGCATCTGCTGCTTTACGGGGTACTTCCGTCGCTGCTGGTGATCTGGTTCAAGCTCCGCTACCGGCCCTTCCTGTCGAATGCTGCGGTCAACCTGGCGGTGATCATTCCCTGCCTCCTCGTCAGCGGGGGGCTGGTTTACGCGAACTTTGCAAACGTCGCCTACGTGATCCGCGAACACAAGGACCTGATGAAGCGGTTCAACCCGACGGGGCCGGTTTCGGCTGCCGTGCGATATGCATCCTCGACCTATAAGCAGCGCAACATCGTCGTGCAGCCACTCGCAACCGATGCCCGACAGGGTGCGCGGATTGCCGCTGCCGGCAAGCCCGTGGTTGTCGTCGTCGTTGCCGGCGAAACCGCGCGCGCGATGAACTTCTCGCTGAACGGCTATGGCCGTGAGACCAATCCGGAACTGAAAGCGCTTGGCGTCGTCAACTACACCGACACCACGAGCTGCGGCACGGCGACGGCAACGTCGCTCCCCTGCATGTTCTCCGTCTACCCGCGTGATGAGTACAGCGACTGGAAGGCGCGCTCGACGGAAAACCTCATGAACGTGCTGACGCGCGCCGGCGTTTCGACCACCTGGTGGGACAACAACACCGGCAGCAAGGGCATTGCCGACCTCATCAACTTCGCCAGCATGACCGACCAGAAGAACAGCCCGCTCTGCAAGAACGGGGAATGCCTGGACGAGATCTTCCTCGGCGAGCTCGACAAGAAGCTCTCGGCGACCAAGAAGAACAGCGTGATCGTACTCCACCAACTCGGCAGCCACGGACCGTCCTATTACCTGCGCTATCCCGAGAAGTTCCGGCGTTTCACGCCCGATTGCCGCACGCCCGAACTGATGAAGTGTTCGGTTGAAGAAATCACGAACGCCTATGACAACACGATCCTCTACACCGACTACGTGGTGGCGAGTGTCGCCCGGTTGCTGGAAAAGCATCAGGACCAGATCGCGGGCGCGATGATCTATATGTCCGATCACGGCGAGTCGCTCGGCGAGAACGGCATCTATCTGCACGGCGCGCCCTATGCCATCGCCCCGCGCGAACAGACGCAGGTGCCGTTTATTGCGTGGTTCTCGAAGCCCTACCAGGCGGCAATGGGTGTCGATACGGCGTGCCTCGCCAAGGATACGGCGCAGCCGAAATCCCACGACAACCTGTTTCATACCGTGCTCGGCATGATGAATGTCGAGACCAAGGTCTACAAGCCGGGCCTTGATGCCTTTGCGAGCTGCACGAAGAAGCCGGGCGGCGGGGCGGCGTTCCAGGCCGCGGATACGACCAACGACTTGCCGGCAAGCCCCGTGCGTTCCTCAGGGTTTCCAGGCGCCCTTTAACGGCCCGTAAATTTGCCCACGGTCGGAACAAAACCCGGCCTCGACGCTTCCTTGAAAACACACCCCGATTTCGTTCCGGCCACGGCCGAGGCGGCCAACGCGGCCTCGGCCCTTCGGGACAGCCCAAGGAAGGAGAGGTCCGATGCGCATCGTCGGCCAGCAGGTCACTGCCGAAAGAGCCGGTCGCTCAGGGTTCACCGTCGAATTCATAGGCGACGGCGATGAGGTGGTGACAGTGATGTGTCCCCAGGACAAGGCCGGATCCCTTAACCGGCTGAACGCGATCGCGAAGGCAAAGGAAATTCTGCATGCGGCCATTGCGGCCGACGAAACGGTCGCGGCCGCCGGCGACCAGGCAGGGGTGCGTCGCGGCACCCTGCCGAACGCGCGCCGGGCGCATGATCGCGATGCGATGGAAGAGCAACTCGACGAAGGGCTCGAGGATACTTTTCCGGCAAGCGACCCGGTGTCGATCGCCAGCTCGACCATCGCCAAAGGCCATTCCCGACGCTGACATCAGGACGGCACAATAGTGGCTCCCAAGTGCGGGCATCTCGCCCGTGGCTCCTTACACGGCGGCCCTCATTCTTAATTGTCGCACGGGTCCGCGTCGCGGCCGCCGCATCTTGCATCCTTTCCGCAAAAGGCATGTTATAGCGCCTTGATCTGGCGATATTTTCGGCCTCGAACCGGCCGGCGCCCGCTATCGGAATTTGGAGAGTGAATGCATGGCCGTCCGGCATCTGACGTTCGCCGTCGGCGATATTCACGGCTGCCTCGACCAGCTGCGCGCGCTGCTGGATGAAATCGAAGACTATGCGCCAACGGGGCGGGTGATCTTTCTCGGCGACCTGATCGACCGGGGGCCGGACAGCCGCGCCGTCATTGAACTGATCATGGCTGGTCCGACGAAGCCCGGCTGGACCTGGCTGACCCTCAAGGGCAACCACGAGGAAATGCTTTGGGGTGCCAGCAGTGGTGAAAGCGATGTCGACTGGTGGCTGGTCAACGGTGGCCGAGAGACGTTGATCTCCTATGACGGCACGGTTCCCGGGCGGCACCTGAAATGGATCAAGGAGCTGCCGACGATCCTGGTCGAGCGCTTTCGCATTTTCGTTCATGCGGGCGTCGACGACACGCGGCCGCTGGAACAGCAGGACGACGGGGTTTTCCTCTGGATCCGGCCGCCCGACGACTATTCCGGCGAGTACTGGGGCCGGCACCTTTGTCATGGCCACACGCCGAGCACGGCCAATCCGCGCACGGTCGGAAACCGCACCAATGTCGATTCCGGCGCGGTGTTCAGCGGCATCCTCTCCTGCGCCATCTTCGACGACGATCAGGCGGGCGGGCCGATCGACTTCCTGACGGCGAGCAAGGCTGCCTGGCGCGTCGAGTGAGCGTTGGCATCGGTGGCGTAAATGGCATTGTGCGGGCGGCTCTCCGGTAGTAGGTGTGGCTTCTCCGCTGGGCGAAGCCTTTGCCGCCCGTCTCATCATCTCAGGGGATTGCCTTGGACGCCGCGCCTTCATCCGTTTTCACGAAGAATTTTGCTGCCCTCCTGTTCGATATGGATGGCACGTTGCTGAACTCCATGGCCGTGGTCGAGCGTGTCTGGGGCGCATGGGCGGAGCGCAATGGTCTCGACCCAGTCGAGTTTACCAAAACCGTACATGGCGTGCGCGCCGTCGATACGATCCGCAATCTCGAGCTGCCGGACATCGATCCGGAGAAGGAAGCCTACGACCTGGCGCTGGCCGAGATCGCCGACGTTGAAGGTATTGTCGAGATCCCCGGTGCGGTTGATTTCCTGAATTCTCTGCCGCCGGAAAGGTGGGCGATCGTGACGTCCGCGCCGCTGGATCTCGCCGTGCGCCGTCTCGCGGCCGCCGGCATTCCGACGCCCCAACTGATGATCACCGGTGAGGATGTTTCCATCGGCAAGCCCGATCCACAGGGCTACCGGATGGCGGCCGAGCGGCTGGGCGTGCGTGCGGAGGATTGCCTGGTGTTCGAGGACGCACCGGCCGGAATTCTGGCCGGGCTCGCAGCCGGGGCCGATGTCGTCGTCGTCACCGGTGCGCATGCGGCCGCCGAGGGAACGCCGCACATGACGCTTGCCCGCTACCACGACATCGCGGTGGAGCGCGCAACAGACGGCACGGTATCACTGCGCCGTACCGCTTGAAAACCCGTCGATGAGAACGGGAGGCCGCGTGCGGACCTCCCGTCATTCGCGTCGCTGGTTTAGGCGTTGAGCCAGCATTTCGTCAGCGCGTGCCCGCCCATCAGTTCGCCGTTCGGATCGTCGATCCAACCGCCGACCTTGTCGTTGGTCGCGTCGATATAGTTGTTGAACATCGGTACGATGACGCCGCCTTCGTCGCGCAGCATCATCGCCGCCTGATGATAGAGTGCCTTGCGCTTGGCGTTGTCGAGTTCACCACGCGCCGCAAATATCAGCTTGTCGAAGTCCTCCCGGAGGAAGCGGGTATCGTTCCACTCGGCCTTGGAGAGATAGGCGATCGAATAGACCTGGTCCTGCGTCGGCCGGCCGGTCCAATAGGACATGCTGAAGGGCTGCTTGTTCCAGACGTCCGACCAGTAGCCGTCGCCCGGTTCGCGCTTCAGGTCGATGGTGATCCCGCATTTGGCGGCGCTCATCTGGAAGAGTTGTGCCGCATCGACAGCGCCGGGAAAGGCGACATCGGAGGTCCGAAGCAGAACCGAGCCGCTGTGCCCGGATTTCTTGTAGTGGAACTTCGCCTTGTCCGGATCGAAGACGCGCTGCTCGATATCGTTGTCGAACAGCGGATAGCCCTTGATCATCGGCGTGTCGTTGCCGACGGTGCCATAGCCGGCGAGCACCTTTGCCACCATCTCCTCGCGGTCGACGGCATATTTCAGCGCCAGGCGCAGGTCGTTGTTGTCGAAGGGCGCCGTGTTGCAATGGGCGATGAAGACATAGTGACCCTTGCCCGGCACATTCCGTATGACGACGCCGGGAAGGCGACTGATCAGGGCGACCACCTTGGGCTCGATGCGGTTGATCATGTGGATCTGGCCGCTCTGGAGGGCCGCGGTTCGAGCGGTCGAGTCATTGATGACAGCGATTTCGATCTGATCGGCATGGCCGCGCTCGGCCGAGCCCCAATAACCTTCGTGCCGCTCTGCGATATGTTTGACGCCCGGCTCGTTGGACACGACCTTGTAGGGGCCGGTGCCGATGCCCGCCGTCGGGTCGTCCTTGCCGCCGTTCGGCTGGATCATCAGGTGGTAATCGCTGACGATATAGGGCAGGTCGGCATTGGGCGCGCGCAGCGTGATGACCACGCTGTCGCCATCGACTTTGATCGTCTCGAAGTCCTGAACGAAGGGCAGGGCCGCAGACTTGGAGTCCGCGTCGCCATGACGCTCGAACGTCGCCACCACGTCGGCCGGGGTCAGCTCCTTGCCGTTGTGGAAGGTCACGTCCTTGCGGATCTTGAAGCGCCAGGTCTTGGCGTCCGGCGTCGCCTCGTAGGCTTCCGCAAGCCGGTACTCGATCTCGCCCGTCGGCGAGACTTCGACGAGCTGTTCGCCCCAGCAGCGCCCGAGCGTGTAGGGGACCTGACTTGCCCAGGTTGCCGGGTCCAGGCTGTTCGTCGATTCCCCGCCGACGAGGCCCGCCTTGAGTGTTCCGCCCTTGACCGGCCCTGCGGCGCGGGCCGCTTGGCCAAGCAGCAGGTTCGCCGAGGCGGCGGTTATCCCGAGTGCCGCGGCCCGTCCGAGAAACTCCCGTCGCGACAGCCGGCCCGCGGCAACCTGCTTGCTCATGAATTCCAGTTCAATTGGCATGTCTTACTCCCTCTCTTGCAAGACCCACCCGGTGTAACCGGTATCGTTGCAGATATTGGAGGCAGATGCCGCGCCTGGTGTGTTGCCGCGCGACAGATGGTGGCGCAGATCGGCGAAAGAAAGTCGTATTCTCGACCGAATAGTTGAGGCGCCGTCACCCCTTGCGGGCGTAGCGTTGCAGGATCGCGGAGATATCCGGCTCGGTCTTGTCGGTGTCGAGTTCGGCGCGAAGCTCGACCGCGTCGAGGTGTTCGAGCATGATCCGTTCCGCCGTGGCGGTGTCGCGCGATTGCAGGGCGCGGATGATCTGGACATGCTCGTCGACGGCACATTCCGGCGAATGCAGCCGCGCGAACCGGGCAAGGATCAGCGAACAGCGTGAGACGATCTCGCGGACGAACCGCGTCAGCGCCTGTGAGCCCGTAAGCTCGGCAAGCAGGATGTGAAACTCGCCAGCGAGCCGGATCGAAAGCGGGCCGTGATCTGTAAGCGCCGTCTCCTCCTGCCGGACATGCTGCTGCAGCCGCTTGACGCCGGCGGCGTCGAGATCGGCGACGAGCCGTCGGATCACCTCGGCTTCGAGCATGCGTCTCAGTGCGAAGATGTCGCGGGCTTCCTCCAATGTCGGCTCGGCCACGCAGGCGCCCTTATTGGCGCGTAAATCGACAATGCCTTCTGCGTTGAGCCGGACCAGGGCCGCCCGAACGCTGGTACGGCTGACCTTGAAATGGTCGGCGATCGTATCTTCGGAAAGTTTCGTTCCGGGCCTCAGGGCCTGTTCCAGGATCGCCTGGCGCAAAAGCTTGTAGACCACTTCGCTGCGGCTAGATTTCTCAGACAAGGTTGCCTCCCCAACGGGCCGATCGGGGACCGGCCGAACATGTCCCTTGTCTTCGATAGCGCCCGTCCAAATGGTCGTCAATATTGTATACAATAATGTTGATGTTTGTATTCTCTTGTCGTATGCAATTGCAGGCGCCGACAAACAAGACCGGTGCCGGCCGGTTCGGGAGGAGGCGTGCGGAGAGGACCGCGCGACCTGAGAAGGCCTGAAAGGGAACAGCCAATGGGAGGGAATTCATGAACAGCAGGATTCTGCAGCTCTGTGCGACAGTTGCCGGCATCGCCGTCGGCCTGGTGGCCGCGACCGCTGCCAACGCCGCGACGACGCTCGAAACCGTCAAGGCCCGCGGCAAGCTAATCTGCGGCGTCTCGATGAGCACGCCGGGCTTTGCGACGGCCGATGCCAAGGGTCACATGGAAGGCTTCGACGTCGATGTCTGCCGCGCCGTGGCGGCTGCCGTATTCGGCGATCCGGAAAAGGTCGACTTCGTCCTGACCAACATCAATACGCGCTTCCAGGCGCTTCAGTCCGGCGAGATCGACATGCTGTCGCGCCAGACGACCATGACCTTTTCGCGCGAAACCTCACTCGGGCTCGATTTCGGCCCGACCGTGTTCTACGACGGCCAGGGTCTGATGGTGCCGAAGTCGCTCGGCGTCAGCAGCGCCAAGGAACTGACCGACGCAGCGATCTGCACGCTGCCGGGCACCACGACCGCCCAGAACCTCAGCGACTTCTTCCGTACGATCGGCGGCAAGTTCGAGCTGGTCGTCTTCGAAAGCCCGGACGAAAACCGCAACGCCTTCTTCTCCGGCCGCTGCGAGGCGATCTCGTCCGACCGTTCGGACCTTGCCTCGATCCGCGCCGTTGCCAACAACCCGGACGATTACGTCGTGCTGCCGGAAACGATCTCAAAGGAGCCGCTGGCGCCGGCCGTTCGCCAGAACGATTCCAACTGGCGTGACATCGTCTCCTGGTCTGCCTGGATGCTGATGGCTGCCGAAGAGCGTGGGATCACCCAGGCCAATGTCGACGAGATGACCAAGAGCGAGGATCCGGAGATCCAGCGCATGCTCGGCGTCAGCGAAGAACTCGGCAAGATGCTGAACCTCGACAACAAGTGGGGCTACAACATCATCAAGGGCGTCGGGAACTACGGCGAAGTGTTCGAGCGCAACCTCGGCACCAAGACCGCGCTTGGCCTGACGCGTGGCCCGAACACGCGCTGGAGCGAAGGTGGCCTGCTCTACGCACCGCCGTTCCGTTGAGAATCGACGGGCCCGCGCGTTTCGCTCGGGTCCACGTCTCCACATGGTGCCTAATCGGCCCGTGGAGAGTGCGCGCGGTATGCCGCCGTACTATAAACGATAGAAATCGATCAAGTTATGATCTTGGGTCGCGCCGGCCCGAGATCATTGTGCTCCAAGGGACGGGTGCCGATGCCCCTGTTTTATGACGCGCGCATTCGCGCCTATCTCTATCAAGTGATCACCGTCGGCGTCGTGCTGCTCATCGCCTGGGTGATGTTCAGCACCGCAAGCGCCAATCTTGCCAAGCAGGATATTGCGACCGGTTTCGGCTTCCTGGCGCGCCAGGCCGGATTTGTCATTACCGAATCTGCCATCACCTATGAGCCGACGGATACGATCGGCCGCGCGATCCTCGTCGGCATCACCAACACGGTCAAGGTTTCGCTGCTCGCTGCCCTGTTCGGCACTGTTCTCGGGCTGTTGGTCGGCATCGGGCGGCTGTCGCACAATCCGGTGTTGTCGCGGCTGATGCTTGCCTATGTGGAAGCGCTGCGCAACGTGCCGCTGCTGCTTTATCTTCTGCTCTGGTATTCGCTGATCATCTCCGTGTTTCCGCCAGTCAAGCAGGCGATCGAGATGCTTCCCGGCGTCTTTCTGTCGAACAGCGGTCTGGTCACGCCGGCGCTGCACTGGCAGAGCGGTTTCGCTGCGCTGGTCACGGCCTTTGTTGTCGGCGTCGCTGCCGCCGTCGTTACCGCGCGCATTCTCGGCCGCCGCCGCATCGTAACCGGCAAGGAGCGGCCGATTGCCCTGTTCGCGACGATCGCGTTTCTGCTGCCGCTCGCCGCAACCATCCTCTTCGCAAACATCTCGGTCACCTGGGATGTGCCGGAACTCGGCCGCTTCCGCCTGAGCGGCGGCTATCATTTGCGCCCCGAATTCGTGGCGCTTCTGCTAGGGCTGACGCTCAGCGTGTCGGCCAATGTCGCGGAAATCGTTCGCGCTGGCATCCAGGCAGTCAGCAAGGGGCAGTGGGAAGCGGCGACGGCACTTGGCCTGTCGCGGGCACGCACGCTGAAGCTCGTGATCCTGCCGCAGGCGCTGCGCATCATCATTCCGCCGCTCACGAACACCTATCTGACCGTGTTCAAGAACAGCTCGCTCGCGATCGCCATCGGCTATCCGGATCTGGTGATGGTCTCAAACACGATTATGAACCAGACGGGCCAGGCGATTGAAGCCATTGCCATTTTCATGGGCGTCTATCTCGGCCTGTCGATCCTGATCTCGCTGGTGATGAACTGGTACAATGCGCGGGTCGCGCTGAGGGAGCGCTGAGCCATGACACAGGTCGACACCCTCGCGAGCAATGCGACGCTTGCGCCGAGCCGCGAAGCGCCACCGGCATCGCGCAGCCGCTGGTTCAGCGCCTATTTCGGCACGCCCGGCAATGCGCTGATCACCATCCTCTGCCTCGGCACGGTCTTTGCGCTCGCCAAGCTCGCAATCGGCTGGCTCTTCGTCGACGCCACCTTTGTGGGCACGCCGGCGGAATGCAAGGCGACCAGCGGCGCCTGCTGGCCGTTCCTGTCGGCGAAGATGCGCTACATCTTTTTCGGCTTTTATCCCTTTGAAGAGCAATGGCGTCCGCTGACGGCGATGCTTCTGTTTCTCGGCGCCTGCCTCGTCTCGATGATGCCGAAGGTCTGGGGGCGGGGACTGCTGATCGCCTGGGTCGCCGTCGTCCTGCCGGTGCTCTATGTGCTGATGGCGGGCGGCTATTTCGGCCTCACGGTCGTGCCCACGACGCAATGGGGCGGGCTGCCGCTTTCCTTCATGCTCTCCTTCATCGGGCTTGCCTGCGCGCTCCCGCTTGGCATTGCGCTGGCGCTCGCCCGCGCATCGAGCCTTCCGGCAATCCGCGTCCTCGGCGTCGGCTTCATCGAGATCGTGCGCGGGGTGCCGCTGATCAGCATCCTGTTCATGGCGACGGTCATGCTGCCCCTGTTCATGCCCAATGGCATCACCATCGACAAGCTCGTCCGGGCGCAGGTGGCGATCATCCTCTTTGCCGCCGCCTATATCGCCGAGATCGTGCGCGGCGGCCTGCAGGCGGTTCCCAACGGGCAGGTCGAGGCCGGCCATTCGCTGGGTCTGCATTACTGGCAGATCATGCGTAAAATCGTGCTGCCGCAGGCGCTGAAGAAGGTCATTCCGCCCTTGGTCAGCCTGTTCATCGGCTTCTTCCAGGATACAACGCTGGTGACGATCGTCGGTCTGCTCGACTTCCTCGACACCGTCCGCACCGCCATGCGCGACCCGCAATGGCAGGGCATCGCGGTGCTGGAGGGCTATGTCTTCGCGGCTGTTGTATACTTCGTTTTCAGCGCTCTCATGGGGGCTTACAGCCGTTTCCTTGAGCAATATTTCAGGACCACGCATGACTAAAGAGATCCACGTCATCCGCAAAGCGCATACGCTCGTCGCCTTCGACCGCAAGCTTAATGGCCATGTCTATCTCAACGACGCCGACGTCGCCTATGACGAGAAGGGCTTCGTGCATGTCGGCGGCCACTATGACGGTCCGTTCGTCAGCGAAAGCTCCGGCCGCGACCGGATGATCCTGCCGGGCTTCGTCAACGTGCATTGCCATTCCGGCGAGGAGCCGATCTCCAAGGGCATCTTCGAGGACATGGGGACGGCAGCGCTCTGGGGCAATGCGCTCTACGAATACTCCAACCTTCTGGAAATCGATGACGATGCGATCGAGGCGTCGCTGACGGTCATGGTCGGCGACCTGATGCGTAGTGGCGTCACCACGTTGCTCGATATTGCCGGCCCGCATGCGAGCTGGCTGCCGACGCTTGCCAAGAGTGGTGCACGCACCTTCGTCGCGCCGGGTTTCCGCGAAGCGCAATGGCACGTCGAAGACAGCCATCGTCTTGACTTCCGTTGGGACAGGGCGCGGGGGCGCGATGCCTTTGCGCGAGCGCTTGAGGTCGTCGATACTGCGAATGCACACCCATCGGGCCGCCTTGGCGGCGTCGTCGCACCGTCGCAGATCGAGACCTGCTCGCCGGAACTGCTGCAGGATGCGGTGGCGGCAGCGCGTCAGCGCGGCATGCCGATCACCATTCATGCTGCCCAGACCATGACCGAGCACGAAGAACTCTTGCGCCGGCACGGGCTGACGGCCGTACAATATCTTGAAAAGCTGGGTCTGCTCGGCAAGGACCTGATCCTTGGTCATTGCATCTTCGTCGACAGCCATTCCTGGACGCGACAGCGCACGGAGATCGACTTGCGTCTGCTCGCCGAACGCCAGACGACCGTCGCCCATTGCCCGGTCACCTTCTCGCGCAGCGGCATGGCACTGGAATCGGTCGGCCGCTACCGCCGCGCCGGCGTCAACGTCGCGCTCGGAACCGACAGCTATCCGTTCAACATGCTCGAAGAAATGCGCCAGGCGATGATCTGCGCGCGGCTCTCGGGCAAGTCCGTCTTCGACGTATCCACCGGCGACATCTTCGAGGCGGCGACGACCGCCGGCGCGCGGGCACTTGGCCGGGACGACATCGGCCGGATCGCCGTCGGCTCGAAGGCGGATTTCCTGGTGGTCGATCTCAGGCACCACGCCATGCAGCCGGTCTACGACCCCTTGCGCAATCTCCTGCATTGCGCGGCCGAGCGGGCGATCGAGCGTGTCCACGTGGACGGCACTTGCGTCGTCAGTGATGGCCGCCCGACCTTGATCGATTATGACGGCGCGCTCGCAAAGCTCCAGGAAGCGCAGGACTACGCTTGCCGCAAGGCGGCTGAGAACGACACGAAGGGTCGCGCAATGGGGACGCTTGCGCCGCTCTCACTGCCGCGCAGGTAATTCCGGCCGCGGTCCGTCAGGACAGAAAGCGGTGTGCGGCGAAGAGGCAGATCAGGACTGTCGCCGCCGCGCCCGCCAGCGCGCCAAGACGCCTTTCGAGGAAATCCCGGATCTCTTCGCCGAAACGGCGCAGCAGCCAGGCGAGCAGGAAGAATCGCGCGCCGCGGGCAATGATCGCCGAGACGATGAACAGGCCGAGATTGATGTTGGCGGCGCCTGAAAGGATGGTCACGACCTTGATCGGCGGCAGATGCGCCAGGCCCGAGGTGACGAGCAGCAATGCCAGCATCTCACTGTCGACCGAGGCCTTCAGATGCTCGAAGGTGTCGAGCTTGCCGTAGAACTCGAGCAATGGCCTTGCGATGGTGTCGAAGGCATAATGGCCGAGATACCAGCCGGCGATGCCGCCAAGTACCGAGCAGACCGTCGCCACGAGCGCATAGCGCCAGGCCCGTTCCGGGCGCGCCAGCGCCATCGGGATCAAGAGAAGATCGGCCGGAACCGGGAAGATCGAGCTTTCGACAAAGGCAATGATGCCAAGCCAGACAATGGCGGTTTCCCGTGTCGCGAGCGACATTGTCCAATCGTACAGGCGTCGGAGCATGAGGTGCGGTTCTCTGTTGGCCCGGGGTCCGTTTACGGGCCCCAAGGCTCGTCTATAGGCCAGAGAGCAGGGTGTAAATGTGGCTGACTTCTGTATTTGAGACAATTCTCACGAGAAGCCGTGCCGGTATTATTGGGCAGCCGCCATGCGCGCGTAGCGCCCTGGCGGTTGCCCGACATGGCGGCTGAAGGCCGTGCTGAAGGTGCTTGCCGAGCTGTAGCCGACATGTTCGGCGACGGCGGCAAGATCCAGTTCGCGTTGCCGCAGCAGGTCCTTGGCGATCGCCATGCGCCAGACGAGCAGATACTCCATCGGTGGCACGCCGACGGCGCGCGTGAAGCGCTCGAAGAAGACGGAGCGCGACAGTGCGGCCTCGTGCGCCAGCTCCGTCACGGTCCAGGGATGGGCGGGATCGGCGTGGATCTGGCGAATGGCCACCGCCAGCCGCGCATCTCCCAGCCCGCGCAACAGGCCGGGTGCCGCGCTCTCCCCTTCAATTGATCGAAGCGCCTCGACAAGCATCACTTCCACAAGGCGTGCGAGAACCAGGTCGTGGCCCGGGCGTTCGTCGCGTGCTTCTTCGCCCACAATGCGGACGAGCGTCGAAAGCCGTTCTATCCCGCGCAGATGCATCAATGCCGGCAGCAGCGAAACGAGCAGTCCGGCGTCGGGCGAGTCGAGGACGAAATAGCCGCCGAGCAGGCGCACGTCCGGTTCGCCGTCCTGCCTGCCATGGCGAACTTCGCCGACCGGTGACGGCGCCGCCTTGGGATCGATGAAGGTCGGCTGAACCGGATCGAAGCCCGAGATGGTGAAGCCGGGCGTGCGAGGCAACAACACGAAGTCGCCCGCCTGCAGCGTCACCGGCGCCTCGCCATCGACTGCCAGCCGGCACGATCCCTCGATGGCGGTACAAAAGCTCGGATGACCGAATTTGGAGTAGCGAACCGCCCAGCGGCCGGCACCGCTGATGCCTTTGGTGAACACTGTGCGTGGGCGGAGAAGCTGAATAAGCTGCGAGAGGGGATCGGTCATTTCAGGATGCTAGCAAATAAAATCAGGACTTCAAGCCGTAGAACGTCCGCAGTCCGCGCAGTACTCCGTTTCCATCGCAACCACGAAGGATACCGCTATGAAGACCGTACTGATCACTGGCTGCTCTTCCGGCTACGGGCTGGAGACTGCGCGCCGCTTTCATGCCGAAGGCTGGAGCGTGATTGCCACGATGCGCTCGCCCCGACACGATATTCTGCCGAATTCGAAGCGGCTTCGTTTGCTGGCACTCGATGTCACCGATCCCGACAGCGTCTCAGCCGCCATCGCGGAAAGCGGTCCGATCGATGCGCTCGTCAACAATGCGGGCATCGGCGTGGTGGGTGCCTTCGAGGCAACGCCGATGTCCCATATCCGCAAGGTCTTCGACACCAATACCTTCGGCGTGATGGCGATGACCCAGGCGGTGATCCCGCAGTTCCGTGCTCGCCGGTCCGGCGTCGTCGTCAACGTCACCTCCAGCGTGACGCTTGCTTCCATGCCGCTGGCTGCCGCCTATACCGCCAGCAAGACGGCGATCACTGGCTTCACCGGTTCGCTTGCCCACGAGCTTGCCGCCTTCGATATCCGTGTCAAGCTGGTCGAGCCGGGTTACGCGCCAACCACGCGCTTTGCTCACAACACGACGATGCGGGTCGAGGACCTGATCCCCGAGGCCTATGCCGAATTCGCAGCGCCGATCTTCGCCCAATTTGCAGCACCGTCTCTGGTGACGACCGAGGCCGACGTCGCGGAGGCCGTCTGGCAAGCGGCGAACGATTTGTCCGGCCAGCTCCATTTCCCGGCCGGCGACGATGCGGTGGCGCTGGCACAGGCAGGCTGACGTACCTGAACTCAACTGCGCGTCTTCAGGCGATCTCGGGGTAGCCGAGACGATGCGCGAACCGCGCCAGTTCCGCCACAGGCTCGTAATCGGCATCCGACAGAACCGCGAAGTCTTTTAGGGAAAGCACAGCGCGGGCCTCAGCCAAATTGGGCTCCGTAATCGCCCGTCCGAGTGAACTGCACAGCAGCAAAAGCTCGTCGTCCGAGGCGTCGCCGCGGGTGACGAGAGGCAGGCCCGGCGTGCTGGCAGTGGCGGTCAAGACCCGCAGACCGGCCACGCGTTCCGGATCAAAACGTTGCGTATTGCCATAGGTCACGCAGTCGATGGCGGCCACGTCGGCAGTGTCCGATGCAACCGCATCGATGCTTGCCAAATGGCTGCCGGTTTCGGCAACAGAGGAGAAGAACCGGCCATTGCGGCTGCGGGGCGCGATCGCCGCGCGCAACAGGTTGGTTCCGGAATTGCTGATCGGATCGTTGATGGCAGCCCGTGTCCCCCGGAGATCTTCAAGGGAACGGACCGGTGCGTTTGCTCGCACGATGACGAAGCTGCACATGTCGGGCCCGTCGCAGCCCGGGTGCCCGTAGACCGGCGTAGCGACAAGGCGAACCTTGCCGCGCAAATGCCGCACGTAGGGATAACCGCACGTCTGCGCGAGCAGCAGCGCCGGATGAAGCCAGGCATCGGCATGATGGAGGACGGCGTCCAATCGGTCGGGCACATCCGTCAGGCCCTCGCGCCGCAGGTCGTCGCGCAGGAACGCCCAGAGCGTTGCCGTTGCGGCCGCGAGCGGCTGAGGGCTGACATACATCGCAAGGCTGGCTATCCGCATGATTTCCCCGCGCTCCATGAGCACTCCCGCCATGGCGTAAAATGCGTTCGGCGAAGCGTCAAGGCCGTGGTCGCGGCGCCAAAGCGGTGGCAGCCATGCGTCTGGATGGCGGCGCCGATGTGCGGTGCTAGGCCGTGCGGCGAAGGCCAGCCCGCTCCACCGCGGCCGTTTCAGATCGACGTCCGCTGGATGTCGTGCGGAAGCGCTCGACCAGATCGAACAGGGCGGATGCCTGGCCTGAGAGCCTGTGGGTCATGGCGGTGCTGTCCTCGACCATCGCATTGTTCTGCTGGGTCACGGCGTCCAGCGACAGCATGGTCTGGTTGATGTGCTGCAGGTCGGTTGCCTGGTTGCGCGCGTCGCCCGCGATCTGCAGCGTCTGCTCGTTGATCGCGTGGATCTGACCGGAGATTTCGTCGAGCGCGTCGCCAGCGGCCCTGACGAGAGAAACGCCCTTCGCCACTTCCTCGGCCGACGCGGTGATGATCGCCTTGATCTCCCGGGCGGCCTGCGCCGACTTCTGCGCGAGTTCCCGCACCTCATGGGCAACGACCGCAAAGCCCTTACCCGCTTCGCCGGCACGCGCCGCCTCGACCCCTGCGTTCAGCGCCAGGAGGTTGGTCTGGAAGGCGATATCGTTGATCGTGCCGATGATCTGAGAGATGGCGACCGATCCCTTCTCGATCTGGGCCATGGCGCAGACGGCGTTCATCACCACCTGACCCGAACGATCGGAACTCGCCTTGGCAGCGGCGGCGATCGTGGTTGCGGATGTGGCGTGTTCTGCGGTGCGGCCGATGGTGGCGGTGATTGCGCCGAGCGCCGCGGTCGCTTCCTCCAGCGTCGCCGCCTGATGTTCGGTGCGCTTGGCGAGTTGGCCGATGGCGTCGCGCATCTCGCCGGTTTCGCCGTCGATCTCGGCGCTTCTCGCCTTCACGTCACCGAGCGTGACCGCCAGGCTCTCCAGCGACAGGTTGAAGTCCGAGCGCAGGCGATCGAAGCCGGCGCCGAAGGGGCGGTCGATGCGGGCCGTCAGATCGCCGTGGGACAAGCGTTCGAGCCCCGAGGCCAGCATTTCGACGGCCTCGTTGATCTGGCGCGATACCTCGGCCTGGGTCGTCTCGCGGCCGTGCCGTTCCTCCTCGATCATGGTTCGCGTCTCCGCTGCCTCGGTTTCGAGGCGGGCACGGTCGCGAAGAGCGTCCCGGAAAACAAGGACGGAGCGGGCCATGTCACCGATCTCGTCCTTGCGGGTACCGCCAACACCGCTGATCGTCGTGTCGCCATCGGCGAGCCTGCTCATGTCGCGGACGAGACCGGTAATCGGGTGCGTCAGTCGGCGCGAGTACCAGATGGAGATCGCCAGCGCAGCCGCGAGGACGGCAAGCGCGGTCGCGAGCGTCCAGTTGCGCAAGGCGGTAACCGCGGAAAAGGCCTCCCGCGAGGTCATGACCGCAGCAATGGTCCAGCGCGTGCCGAAAACATCAAGATTGGTGGCCGCCATCTGGGCTTCCTCGCCGCGGAAATCCGCAAGCCTGCTGCTGACGATGCCGTCTTCCGCCGGCTGGTCGGCCACGATCCGGGCGTTCAGCATATCGTTGCCGGGTGTGGCGGCGCTGTCGGCGAGGAAGAACCCGTTACTGTCGAGCAAAATCGTTTCGCCGGTTTCGCCAAGGCCCGTGCGGTTGCCGACGATTTCGCCGATGCGCCCATCCGGCATTTCAAGGATCAGCGTGCCGATCTTGCCGTCAATCGATTCCAGGGGGATGGCGACGAACGCAGCGGGGCTGCCGCCAAGCGGGGCATAGGCTTCGTAGGACGCAAAGGCGAGCTTGCTCTTGTCCGTTCCCTCGGCCGTTTCCCGGAAGACGCGGCCAAGCCCGGTGTCCTTCCAGGCCACGTCCTTGAGGTTGACGCCAAAATCCCCTTTCTTGTTGAGGGCGTATACGACATCGCCGCTGAGATTGGCGAGCAGCACGTCGCGATAGCCGTGGGCTTCGGCGAAGCGCCGGAAGAACGGGTGATAGCGCGCATGCAGCGCGTCGTAGTCGTCGACGCCGGCGGAGCTGTAGAGGGCGCGCTTGTCTTCGGCGTTGGGGTTTTCCGCCAGGTAGCGGCGCTGCAATTCGCTTTCGGTCTTTTCCCCGAACTTGGCGGCTGCGCCATTGAGGTCGGTTAGCGCCTTGGCGACGGACTTCTGTGCTTGCAGATTGCGCAGGTCGTTTTCCACGGTGGTGAGGTAATGGCGTAGCTCGTTGCGGCGGGCATCGGCGAGCGCCTCCAGCTTTTCGATTGCCGCGCGTGACGAGAGATTGCCGCTGACGGTCAGGCTGGCAAGACTGGTGGCAGCAATGGAAAAGGCGGCCAGAGCCGCCGCAGCGAGAGGAAGCTTCGCGGACAAACGCATAACAATCACCGGACGTGCAAGGGGAGGAGGCCATGCCGAAGGCTGGTCGCGACGCCTCATGCGTCCGGCGGAAGGGCTTCCGCGCGGAGAGTTATACTGTCTCACGTTACAGCTTGATGACAGCTGGATGACATCGCCAAAGTTTGCCGTGGAGAGCGACGGCTCTATCTCGGCAAGGCGCCTGTCAGGAAAATGTCGGCGCAGCTTTCTGCTCGCGCCGTGATCGTCGCCTCGTCGATGGTGCCAAGGCAACCCATCATGACGGCGCGTTGCGGCTCCATCGCCATCATGCCGCGCAGCATGCCTGCGGTCAGACGCGGGTCTGCCACCGCGAGCCGGCCGTGGGCCACCTGCGTCCTCAGCCATCGCTCCAAGGTGGCACTTGTCCGCTGGATCGCCTGTTCCCAGAAGGTGGCAGCAACTTCGGGAAAGCGTTCTGCCTCGGCGAGCACCAGGCGGATGATCGCGATCGTGTCGTGCGAGAGCACGAGATGTCCGTAGGCGGCAAGCAGGTGCACCAGGCCACCCCTTACGCCCAGATCTTCCAGGTTCTCTTCATCGGCTTCCAGTACGAACTCGGCGATCCTGAGGGAGATGACGCGCTCGAAGAGATCGGCCTTGGTGGGAAACAGCCGATAGAGCGTCTTGGTGGAAACGCCGGCATTCTGAGCTATGACGTTGATGTTCGCCGCCTCGTAGCCGAGGTCGCAGAATTGCCGTTCGGCGGCGAGGACGATCACCTGGCGCGTCTCGTCGTCCGGTCGGACCTGGGGACGGCCGCGGGAGCGTGGCGGCTTCTGCTTTTCGATCATGGCGGCTTTCCAAATTCTTCGAATTTTTAGGTGAGCCGAGTTGAGAAAGCAATTGTTTTCCGAAATTTCTGTGCCGCGTGTCCTGGCCGTGGCGGATATTGCGACCTTTGCGAACACGTTCTAGCTTTGCTGCATGGCGACGTCGAAACTCACGACCTATCGTGCGAAGCGGGACTTTTCCCGGACGCCGGAGCCTGCCGGAAGAAGTGGCGGGGAGGGCAATCGTTTCGTCGTGCACAAGCACCATGCCACTGCCGATCACTATGATCTCAGATTACAGGTCGGCGACGTGCTGAAAAGCTGGGCGGTCCCCAGGGGGCCGTCGCTCAACCCCGCCGACAAACGGCTGGCTGTCGAGACCGAGGATCATCCGCTCGACTACATCGACTTCGAGGGCGTCATCCCGGAAGGCGAATATGGCGGTGGACCGATGATCGTCTGGGACACCGGCGTCTGGGCACCGATGGACGATATCGAAAAGAGCCTGAGAACCGGCGCGTTCAAGTTCCGTCTAGCCGGCGAGAAGCTCAATGGCGGCTGGATGCTGACGCGGCTGAAGCCGAAACCGGGAGACGACGACACGCGCAACTGGCTGCTGTTCAAAGAGCATGATCCAGCCGCCGATCCTGATGTCGACATTCTGACGGCACGCCCGGAGAGCGTGAAAAGCGGGCGGCGCATCGAAGAGTTGGTCGAGCCGCCAAAGAAGCCGGCTAAAGCGGCGAAGCCGGCCGTCCTCAAGCCTGGTTCGCTGCCGGGCGCTGTGAAAGGTCCGAAGCCGCAGCGGATCGAGCCGCAGCTCGCCAGCCCTATCCCGAAACCGCCCGGGGCCTCACCGGGAGAACAGACTTGGCTGCACGAAATCAAGTTCGATGGCTACCGCACGATGGCGGATCTCTCGGATGGTTCCGTACGGCTGATCACGCGCAGCGGGCTCGACTGGACGAAACGCTACGGCGATCTGCCAGACGCATTCCGAAAGTTGCCTTGTCGGGAAGCGATGATCGATGGCGAGATCGTCGCTCTCGACGACAAGGGCATTAGCCGCTTCTCGCTGTTGCAGGAGGCTCTTTCATCCGGGACCGATGGCAAGCTCGTCTTCTATGCCTTCGACATCCTCCATCTCGACGGCTGGAATCTCGCCGAAGTTCCATTGGAAAAGCGCAAGGGTCTGCTGGCGCAGCTGCTTGAAGGGCAGATATCGAGCCGTTCCGCCATTCAGTTCAGCGACCATGTGGAAGGTGACGGGCGCGGGCTCTACGATCAGGTCGCCGAGCTGGGGCTGGAAGGGATCGTATCAAAGCGTGCCTCCGCACCCTACCGCAGCGGACGCACCCAGACCTGGACCAAGACCAAAGCGCTCAAAAGCGAAGACTTCGTGATCGCAGGCTACACCGTCTCCGAGGCGGCCGAGGGGCTGGCGGCACTGGCGCTCGGGGAGTGGGTGGGCGGCGAGCTGCACTACCGCGGCAAGGTCGGCACCGGCTTCGATGCGGCGACAGCCAAGCAATTACTCGCCCGGCTGCAAGCCTTGCGCGGGGGTGAGACCGCGCTGGACGGTGCGCCCAAGGAAATCCTCTGGGTGCGGCCGGTGCTATCCGCCCGCATCCACTACTCCAACCGCACGACCGACAATGTCTTGCGGCATGCGGTGTTCAAGGGGCTTCGCGATGTCGAGCTTTCGGCCCCGGCGACGGCGCCGCGCAAGCGGCTGATCACGGACGCCGACCTGGCGACGATCCAGGTGACCAACGCCGACCGCCGGGTGTTCGGAAGATCCGGACCGACCAAACTCGACATTGCCGTCTACTATGCGCTCGTCGGCGATTTCATGCTGCCGCATATCCTCGGACGACCGGTGTCGCTTTTCCGCTGCCCGACGGGGAAGCGGGCCGATTGCTTCTTCCAGCGCCATCCCTTCACCGGCATGCCGCCCTCCATCGTCAGCTTCAACGCGACCAATTCCGAGGGCGAGAGCAAGTCCTTCCTCTCGATCGAGGGCACGAAGGGTTATCTGGCGCTCGCTCAGTTCGGCGTGATCGAGCTTCATAGCTGGGGTTCGCGGCGCACGCGCTTGGAGAAGCCCGATCGCGTCGTCTTCGATCTTGATCCCGGCGAGGGGATCTCGTGGCGCGACGTGGTCGAGGCAGCGGTCCATATTCGCGGCGAGCTGGAAGCAATCGACCTCGTTCCTTTCGTCAAGACGTCTGGCGGCAGCGGCATCCACGTCGTGGTGCCGGTCAAACCGAAGCTGGACTGGAAGAAGACACACCAGGCAACGAGCGCGATAGCGACGCGGCTGGCGGCGACTGCACCCCAGACCTTCACCACGACCATGGGCAAGGAAAACCGCAAAAAGCGCATCTTCATCGACTTCCATCGCAATGCGCGCAGCCATACGGCGGCCGCTCCCTATTCGCTGCGGGCACGCACCAATCTGCCGGCTTCGGCCCCGCTTCAGTGGGCGGATCTGGAGACTATCGACGCTCCGGAGGATTTGAACTATTCTTCGCTGCCTGGACTTCTGGATACTTTCGGCGATCCCTGGGCGGATATCGACGACTTTGCCAAGGATCTGCCGCTTCTGTCCGAAACGAGGACGTAATGCGTTTGGCCGCGTAGGAGACATCAATGGCGCCCAGGGCAAGTTGGAAAGGTTATCTCAAACTCAGTCTCGTCAGTTGCCCCGTCAGGCTCTATCCGGCGACCAGTTCGAGCGAGCGCATCAGCTTCAACCAGCTGCACAAGGACACCCACAACCGGATCAACATGAAGCCGGTCGATCCGGAACTCGGGCTCGTCGAGCGCTCGGATCTGGTCAAGGGCTACGAATACGAGGACAAGAAGTACATCATCATCGAGGACAGCGATCTCGACAGCGTCAGGATCGAATCCAATCACACGATGAACATCGAGGCCTTCGTCGATGAAGGCTCCGTCGACGTGATCTACCAGGACGCGCCCTATTATCTCGCGCCCGACGGCGCGATGGCCGAGGAAACCTTCGTCGTCCTGCGCGAAGCGCTGAAAAAGAGCGGCAAGGTGGCGATCGCGCGCCTGGTGCTTTCGAGCCGTGAACGCGTCGTGACCATCGGCGCGCGCGAAACCGGAATGTTCGTCTGTACGCTGAGAAACCCGAGCGAAGTGCGCGGAACCGCTGAATATTTCGGCAATGTACCCGTTGGTCATCCGGACCCTGAAATGCTGCAGCTTGCCGAAGCCTTGATCCAGCAGAAGATGACGGTCTTCGACCCGAAGAACTATGAGGATCGTTATGAGATCGCGCTGATGAAGATGATCCGCGAGAAGCTCAAAGGTCATAAGCCGATCATTGCGGCAGCCCCTGAGCGCGGCAATGTCATCAACCTTATGGATGCGCTGAAGGCGAGCCTGTCGCAGTCGAAGCCGCCTGCAAAGAGCAAGCCCAAGGCCGAGCCGGCAGCCAAGCAAACCACCAAGGCGGCAGCGCCAGCCAAGCGGACGGCGGCAAAGCCGGCCGCGAAGAAGAAAGCCTGATGGCTGTTGCAGGCCAGACATTCGGTATCGTCGGGGCGTTGTCGGCCTTCCCGCGCCGGCTTGTGGCGCGCGAGGTCGAGCGCCAGCACGGCCACGTGCGTCGCGGCGTGACGCGCCAGACGACCTATCTGGTGTTCGGCCGCAGCCTGCTTGCCAAATCGAGCGAGGCGGAGATCGAAGCCCGTTTCGATGCCGAACATTCGTCCGGGCGGTGGCTTATCAGCGAGAACGGCTTTCTTCGCCTTTTGGGGTTGATGTCGGTGCCGGCTGCGTCCGCGCTTAGTCGCCAGTCGCTGATCGATCAGGCGAGGCTCTCGCCGCGCATCTTCGACTTGCTCTCCCTGTTCGACGCTTTCGAGCATGACAGCGAGCCCTACTCGTTCCGCGATCTCATCCTCGCCAGGAAATATGCCGAGCTGATTGCCAGCGGCGCGAGTTGGAGCGCGATCGCCCGGTCCGTTCATCGCTCCGGACCGGTCGCCTCGTTGACGGCGCTTTCGCTGCACCACGGTGGCACCGATGCGATCTATGCCCGCAGCGCCGAGGGCCTGAGCGAGCTGAATGGGCAATTGCTCTTCGATCTCGACACACCCGACGATGCCGCCCTGGAAGATCTCTTCGATCTGGCCGAGGAGGCGGAAGCCAATGGCGACTACCTGGAGGCTGCGGCCTTCTATCAACGCTATCTTGCCATGGACCGGACGGATTCGGTCGCGGCCTTCAACCGCGCCAATTGCCTGAAGGCAGCCGGACGGGAGCTAGATGCGGCCCATGATTACGCCCGCGCCATCAAGCTCGATCCATCCTTCGTCGAGGCCTGGTTCAACCTCGCGGGGCTGATGAACGAACGGGGGCGGATCGACGCCGCGCGCAGGCATCTCGGGAAGGCGATCGAGATTGACGGCGACTATGCCGACGCCGTCTTCAACCTGGCGAAACTCGAATTCGATGCCGGCGATCTCGCGGAGGCGAAGCGTTGGTGGACCCGCTATCTCGAACTCGATAGCGACAGCGAATGGGCGCGAACGGCGGAGCGCGGCGTGCAATATGTCGACCTGCAGAGCCGCCCGAGAACAGGCTGATATGGGCGACAAATTTCTCTTCGACGGACCCGACGATGCCGCGGTCACCATCCTTCTTGCCCATGGCGCCGGCGCGCCGATGGATTCGGCTTCGATGACCGCGACCGCAGGGGCGCTTGCGACGGCAGGCTTTCGCGTTGCACGCTTCGAGTTCGGCTATATGGCGGCAAGGCGCACCGTTGAGGGGCGCAAGCCGCCGCCTCGCGCCGACACGCTCAATCCGGAATATCTCGCCGCCATCGAGGATCTGGACGTCAAAGGCCCACTTATCATCGGCGGCAAGTCGATGGGGGGACGCGTCGCGAGCATGATCGCCGATCCGCTGCATGCGGCCGGCAGGATCACCGGGCTGCTCTGCCTCGGTTATCCCTTCCATCCGCCAGCCAAGCCCGAGCAACTGCGCACCAAGCACCTGGCCGGCCTCAAGACGCCGACGCTGATCTGCCAGGGAACCCGCGACGAATTCGGCACGCGCGAGGAAGTGCAGAACTACGTGCTTTCCGATGCGATCGAAGTCCTGTGGCTCGAGGACGGAGACCATGATCTCAAACCGCGCAAGAGCATTTCCGGCTTTTCGACCGCCGATCATTTAAGGACCTTGGCCGATGCGGTGGCAGCCTGGGCTGCCCGGCTGACACGCTGATCCGATCGCCGGAATGAAGATCGCCACCTTCAATATCAACGGCATCAACAGGCGGCTCGACAACCTGATCGCCTGGCTGGGCGAGGCGGAGCCGGACATCGTCTGTCTGCAAGAGTTGAAGGCGCCCGATCGGCAGTTCCCGCGCTCGGCGATCGAAGCGGCCGGCTACGGCGCCGTGCGGCAGGGACAATCCGCGTGGAACGGTGTGGCGATCCTCGCCCGAGACAGCGAGCCGGTGCTGACCCGTGTCGGGCTCGACGGCGACCCGTCGGATGCCGAGGCGCGCTATATCGAGGCTGCCGTCAGCGGCATCCTGGTCGCCTGTCTCTACGCGCCCAACGGCAACCCACAGCCAGGCCCCAAGTTCGTCTACAAGCTTGCCTGGCACGAGCGTCTGGCCAAACATGCCGCCGAACTCTTCGCCCTAGATCTGCCTGTCGTGCTTGCCGGCGACTACAACATAGTTCCGGAGCCGCGCGACATTTACCCGACAACCTCCTACGACGACAATGCGCTGGTCCAGCCCGAAAGCCGCGCCGCATTCGGCGAACTTCTCGACCAGGGCTGGCTCGATGCGCTGCGCAAGATCCACCCGAAGGACCAGCTTTTCACCTTCTGGGACTATCGCCGGAACCGTTGGCAGCGCAACGCGGGGCTTCGGCTCGATCATATGCTGCTCAGCCGCAAGCTTTCTCGCAAGCTTACCGGTGCCGGCATCGACCGGGAGGTTCGTGGCATGGAGGGTGCGAGCGATCATGCGCCGGTGTGGATCACGCTCCGCGATTGACCTGACAATGCTGCGGGGAGACTGCACGTCCATGCGCGACGGTGATACTGTTTCGCCTCGAACGCCGCTATTCGCAGCCGCGATCCGGGGTAAACCCCGTCCGGCCTAGCGGCTGAATGCGGTGACCGCGACATTCAGCCTGGTCAACACGAAGGAGAACCGCATGAAAATCAGCGCGCGCAACCGCCTCAAGGGCAAGATTGTCGAAGTCATCAAGGGCGCCACCACCGCCCATGTCCGGATCGACGTCGGCGGCTCGATCGTGACTGCAGCGATCACCAACGAGTCGGTCGACGAACTTGGCCTGAAGGTCGGTGGCGAAGCCTATGCGGTCATCAAGGCCTCGGATGTCATGGTCGGCATCGACTGATACGCTTGCGGCAAGGGCGCGTGGATCGACCGTCGCGCCCTGCCAAATCGCGACCGGATCACGCCTTCTGGCAGTAATGCGCTTTGCCGTCGCCGGTCTCGAAGTCGCCGCGTTGCGGCGCAATCGGCTTGAACAGCGTCCGGTCGGGCTTCAGATCGATGAGTGGCGTACCGTCGAGGCAATCAAGGCCGCGCACGAGAAGGCTCGAGCCTTCCACGGCTTCGAGCTTGACGATCGAGGTGCCGATCGGGTTCGGCCGAACCGGCGAGCGCAGTGAAAATGTTCCGTGCACTTCGCCGTTGCTGGCTGGGCTTTGCAACACCAGATCGCGCCGCGAACGGTCGAGCCAGTAGAGGATTTCCAGCCGCTCGAACGCCTCCACGCCTTTCAGCGCCAGGACCCAGGGTTCGAAGATTTCGATACGGCAGACCGGGCCGTCATGCCGACCCTGGCGAGGGGTTTCCATGCGCGAGGTCCAGGGCGTGGAAATGCGGCCGATAAAGACGAGACCGGCGTCGGTTGCCGCGGGCGGTACCACGGCCACCTCGTTCTCACGGATTTCGTTCTGGCGGACCATGGTCAGTTCCTTTCCTTATAGAGGGGGTGGTGAGGCGCGGCGCACAGAGACGGGCGTCGCTGCCGTCGATCGAGCCGATCACCACATCGATGTCGTAGAGTTGTTTGAGAGAGGCGGGCGTCAACACGTCCTTGGGTAAGCCGAGCGCGCTGAGTTTCGAGGCGTGGAGAAGGGCGACGCGGTCCGCGACCAGGAAGGCGTGATCCGGATTGTGCGTCGAAAGCACGACCGAAAGCCCGCGTGCCGCCAGCGCTCGGACATGCGAAAGCACCCGCATCTGGTTGCCATAGTCGAGATTGGCGGTCGGCTCGTCCATGACGAGGATGGCGGGTTCCTGCGTCAGTGCGCGGGCGATCAACGCCATCTGGCGTTCGCCACCGCTGATCTCGGTATAGGGGCGCATGGCAAGGTGGGCCATGCCGAGGCCGCCAAGCGCTTCCATGGCAATCCGACGGTCGCGAGCGCCAGGCGATGAGAACGGCGCGAGGTGAGGGGCTCGCCCCATCAACACCACCTCCAGCACTGTAAACGGGAAAAGTGCCGCATGCGCCTGCGGAACATAGGCGATCTGCCTGGCGCGTTCGCGCCGCGACCAGGCGGAAAGCGGTCGACCGTCCAGGATAATATCGCCGGCCTTGACCGGCAGGAGACCGAGGACGGTCTTGAACAGCGTCGTCTTGCCGGCGCCGTTGGGGCCAAGCAGGGCCAGAACCTCGCCGGACTCAAGCGACAGGGAGGCATTCTCGCCTACCGTGCGTCCGCCATAGCCGAAGGCGAGATTCTTGATGTCCAGCGTCATAGCCAGGCCCTCCGGCCGGAGGCGAGCAGCCACAGGAAGAAGGGCGCGCCAACGGCAGCGGTCAGGATGCCGAGCGGCACTTCGATGAGCGCAATGCTGCGCGCCAGCATGTCGACAACAAGCAGATAGGCAGCACCAGATATCATCGAGGCCGGCAGCAGGCGGCGGAAGTCCGGGCCGACCAGCATGCGCGCAATGTGCGGGATGACGAGGCCGATCCAGCCGATGACGCCGCTGACGGAGACGGCCGCCGCAGTGATCAGCGTTGCCGCCGCGATCAGCAATGCGCGGGTAAGACGCGTGTCGACGCCCAAGGTCTGGGCTTCCTCGTCGCCGAGCGTCATCAGGTTCATGCGCCAGCGAAAAAGCACCAGCGGCACCAGCCCGATCAAAAGCGACGGCAGGATCGAAACGACGTCGAGACGCGTGATCGCAGTGAGGCTGCCGAGCAGCCAATAGGTGATCGCCGGCAACTGGTCATAGGGATCGGCGAGGATCTTGATCAGCGATATGCCGGCACCGACGAGAGCGCCGATGGCGATCCCTGCCAGAACGAGCGTCAGGGCCGGATCGCGTCCGCGGATTGCCATGCCGACGGCATAGACTGCGGCGACGGCGAGCAGCCCGCCTGCGAAGCTGATCGCCTGGATTGCCAGGACCGGCAGCGACAGAAAGATGCCGATGACGGCGCCGAGACTGGCACCGCCGGAAACGCCAAGGATATCCGGCGAGACGAGGGGATTGCGGAAAAGCCCCTGATAGGTGGCGCCGGCTGCGGCAAGTGCTGCGCCGATCAGGATCGCACCCGCCACCCGAGGCAGCCGCACGTTCCAGAGCACGGTTGAAAGAACGGGGTCGCTCGGCTGTCCCGATAGGGCCGCGTGCAGCGCCCCGGCGATCTCCGACGGGCCGGCATATTTGCCGACCGACATCGACACCAGGGCGAGCAGGAGGAGGGGGCCGACGAGGAGCCAGAGATTGCCCTTGCGCCCGTCGGCCAGCATGTCCGATGTTTCCTGCCTCCGATTCATTTCGAAGCCGGCACCGCCCCCTTCAGGAGCGTGGCCACTTGTTCGTCCGTCAGGTCGACCTGGTAGAACAGCTTGTAGAAATCGCGGGTCTCAGCCTTCAGGTCCCCCTTGAAGCGGTCGGGATAAAACAGCTTCTGCAGCCAGACGACGCCGATCACTCGGTTGATCGCAGGCGGCGAATCGAACCAGCCGTAAGGCAGGGACGGCGCGGTGAAGACTCGACCGGTCGTGATTGCCTTCACGTCGGCCCAGAGCGGGTCCTTCTTTGCCGAGGCTGCGAACTTTCCGCTTGCCGCGATGATGACGTCCGGGTTCCAGGAGAGAATCTGTTCGAGCGACACCTGGGTCAGGCTGCCCTTGCCGGCTGCCGCCGCGACGTTTTCGGCGCCGACGGCTTCCAGGATCTCGACATTGATCGAGCCGGAAAGCCCCGTTTCCAGCCCTTCCGGGCCGCGGCCATAATAGACGCGCGGCCTTTGATCGGCCGGTATCATGGCGAGACTGTCGTTCAGATCCTTGATCCGCTGGTCGGCATAGGTTGCGAGCGTTTCGGCGCGTGCGGCCGCGCCAAGCAGCGCGCCGACGTCGCGCAGCGTCTTGCCGCTATCAGCGAAGCGTCCATCGATCAGCACGTAGGGAATGCCGGTCTGCGCCTGCACCTTGTCGGCCAGCGAGCGGTAGGTGTCGTTGACGGTTCCAACGTCGAGGATGATGTCCGGCTTGGCGGCAAGCACCGCCTCGACGTTGGCGCTGCCGCCCTTGCCCGTGAGTTGGCCATAGGTCGGCAGGTCGCGGACCGACGGTAGCAGGTACGCCTTTTGCTCCTCCGTCGGCTCGCGCACCCAGCCGGCGAGCTTGTCCGGCGCCAGAACATAGGTGAGCACCGAGGCCGGCGGGCCGGCAGCAAGTACGCGGGTGATGGTATCGGGAACCTCAACCGTCCGCCCTGCGGCATCGGTGATCGTACGCGCCTCGGCGGCGCCTGAGGCAAGGCCGAGCACGGCTGAGAAGATTATCGCAAGAGATTTCAACATGAAGGCCACGATAGCGAGAGGGATCGGTCAGGCCGCACTATGGCATGTCGTTATATTTCATGGAATATATTGATTGCGCGATTTGCGATGTTTGGGGAGCCACCCTGATGCACTGAGATACAAATCCGCTCCTGTCGGAAACATCCGCGATACGTCGCGATGGTCCTCTGCCGCACGTGACAAGCGATCTGTGCCTCGGGCATTGATCCCATGCGGAGAGACGGTGATGATCCTCTTTGTTGTAGCCTATCTTGCCGGCGTGCTGACGATCGTCAGCCCGTGCATCCTGCCGGTGCTGCCATTCGTGTTTGCCCGCGCCGGCCAACCCTTTTCCACCAGCATTCTTCCGATGCTGCTCGCCAAGATCGTGACCTTTGCGGGTATCGCCTCGCTTGCAGCCCTAGGCGGCAACTGGGCGGTGCAGGCGAACGCCTATGGCCGCTACGCGGCGATCGCGATGCTCGCAGTCTTCGGCGTGACGCTGCTCTCGACGCGGGCTGCCGCCTTTGTGACCGGTCCGCTCGTGGAACTCGGCAACCGATTGTCGAGAAAGGCTGCGACCGGGGAGAAGGGCAGCATCGGCGGCTCGATCCTCCTTGGCGTTGCGACCGGATTGCTCTGGGCGCCCTGCGCCGGACCGGTGCTCGGTCTGGTGCTGACCGGGGCGGCGCTGAACGGCGCGAATGCGCAGACCACGCTGCTGCTTGTGGCCTATGCGGCCGGTGCTGCGACCTCGCTGGCGCTCGCCGTCCTGGCCGGTGCCAGAGTATTCGCGGCGATGAAGCGCTTCCTCGGCCTTGGCGACCGCATCCGCCAGGGTCTCGGCGTCGCGGTGCTCGCCGGTGTTGGCGCGATCGCACTGGGGCTCGACACCGGTCTTTTGGCGCAGCTTTCCTATGCCAGCACGTCGGGCGTCGAACAGTCGATCCTCGATCGCCTGCGCAGCGGTGCTTCGCCCGTGGACGTCGCAAGCACCCGCATGACCCTTGCCGCAAAGGATACGCGACAGGCGGCCTATCGCAGCGACCTTCCGGTGGAAGGGCAATTTCCGTCGCTCGACGGCGCGGTTCAGTGGCTGAATTCGAAGCCGCTGACGCCGGCCGAGCTTCGCGGCAAGGTCATTCTCGTCGATTTCTGGACCTATTCCTGCATCAACTGCATCCGCACCATCCCTTACGTTCGGGCCTGGGCGGAGAAGTACCGGGACCAAGGTTTGGTCGTCATTGGCGTGCACGCCCCCGAATTCGCCTTCGAAAAGCAGATCGGCAACGTCGAGAAGGCGGTGCGCGATTTCAAGATCACCTATCCGGTGGCGATCGACAACAACTTCGCCATCTGGCGCGCCTTCTCCAACAGCTACTGGCCGGCCCACTACTTCATCGATGCAGAGGGGCAGATCCGCTACACCCATTTCGGCGAGGGCGACTATGAAGGGTCCGAGCGGGTGATCCAGGATCTGCTGGCGGAAGCCGCCGGCAAGAAGAAGGCCGAAGACGATCTGGTGAAGCCGAATGCTGGGGGTGCCGAGGCCTCGCCGGACCTGGCACGCCTCGGATCCGGCGAGACCTATGTCGGTTATGCGCGTGCCGCAAACTTCGTCTCGCCCGAGGGCGTCTCGGCCAATACGTCCGCGCGGTACACGGTCGGCAACCCGGGGCTCAATGAATGGGGGCTGACCGGCAACTGGACGGTCGGCGCCGAAGAGGCACGCCTCAACGAGGCCGGCGGCGGCATCACCTACCGGTTCCGCGCGCGGGACCTGCACCTGGTGCTCGGCCCTGGCGCCGGCGGCAGGCCGGTCCCGTTTCAGATAACCATCGATGGGGTGGCGCCGGGCGCGGACCATGGCGCGGATATCGATGCGGCCGGCAAAGGTACCGTTACGGCGACCCGCCTTTATCAACTCGTCCGCCAGTCCGGAGCAGCCCGGGAGCGGACCTTCGAGATCCGCTTTCTCGCACCCGGCGCAGAAGCCTTCGTTTTCACCTTTGGATGAGAGTTTGCCATGAGCGACAATGAAAAACGGCGCGGGCGCACCTGGTCCGCCTTCACGCGACGCCTTCTCGTCGCCGCAACCATGGTCGGTGGCGGATTGATCTTCGTTCTCAACGGGCCGCCGTCGGCGGCACAGGAGACCAGGCCTGTGCCGATGGCGCTCCACGATATCGCGCCGACGGACGGCCGCCAGACGGCGGTCTTTGCCGGCGGTTGCTTCTGGGGCGTGCAGGCGGTGTTCCAGCACGTGGCCGGCGTCGCGAGTGTCACGTCAGGATACGCGGGCGGCAGCGCCGCGACGGCGACCTACGAAAAGACGGAGACCGGCGCCACAGGGCATGCCGAAGCGGTGGAGATCACGTTCGACCCGAAGCAGGTGAGCTACGGCAAGCTGCTCGAGATCTACTTCTCCGTCGCTCATGATCCGACGCAGCTTGGTGGGCAGGGACCCGATAGCGGACCGCAATATCGATCGGCGATTTTTCCGCGCGATGAAAAGCAGGCGAAGGTTGCCACCGACTATATCGCGCAACTGGATGCGAGCGGCGTTTTCAGCCGCCCGATTGCGACGACCATCGAGGACGGCAAGACCTTTTACCCGGCCGAGGCGTATCACCAGGATTACGTCTACAACAATCCCGGCCAGCCCTATGTGGTCATCTACGAGAAACCGAAGATCGGCGCGCTGCATCGTCTGTTTCCGGGCCTCTATCGGCAGAAGCCGGTGCTTGTGTCAGACAGCGCTTCTTAGCTGACGAGGTGCCGTGAGGCCTCCCGAAGGGGCGCGCCGGTTCGGGCCTTTACACAAGGATACAGTTTCGCGGCCTGCTGCACGCACCCGCGATACGTCCAAGAGACACTCTGGCCGCGAGCACGTTTCGAGCCTTCGGCGACGAAACGCCGCTGCTGACATCAATAACGGAAGGAGCCATCATGCGTATCTTCGCGACAGTTTTCGCCATCGCCGCGCTCGCGGCGGCACCATGCGCCTGGGATAGCGACCCGAGAGAACCCTCGCTTCTTGCCGCACTCGTCTCCGGATCCGGATCCGCAACGGTTGCTGAGAAGGGAGCAGGATTGCTGCAAGGGGCGCCGCACGAGGAGCTTGCCGATCCGTTCTTCGACTGACGATAGTACCGCCGAGACGGGCGGCCCGAACCTTTGATGCCAATCAACCTGGAGGAAAGTGACATGCTGGAGAAAACGAGAGAGCGCCAGACGACCGGGGCTCGGACAGTATTTGTCAACGAGTTGACCAACGGGATACTCGACCCCGCCGAGCCGATGCTGGGGCCTGTCGCCGATGGCGGTGTCATCATCGCGAACACGGCGCCCGGATGTTGGGGGCCGATGATCACGCCGGAGATCCGCGGCGGACATGAGGTGACGCGCCCTGTGGCGGTCGCGGGCGCTGAAGTCGGCGACGCCGTTGCCATTCGGATCCGATCGCTGATCGTCACGTCCGCGGCGACGGCCTCGGGCAACGACGAGGTGGTGGCTGGTCGCTTCAACGGTGATCCCTTCTGCGCGGCCGTTTGCCCGGGCTGCGGCACGGAATGGCCGCGCACGCGCGTGGAGGGCACCGGCCAGACTGCGATCCGCTGCGAGAAGTGCGGCGCGGACGCGACGCCCTTTATCTTCACCAACGGCTACACGATCGCCTTCGACGATGAGCGCCAGGTGGGGCTGACCGTCGGCAAAGCGACTGCCGAGACCTTTGCCACGGATGCGGAACGGCTGCTGGCCCTGCCGGACGGCTCGATCCAGCATCCGATCCTGACCTTCGCGCCAGCGGACCTCATCGGTGTTGCCACAAGGCTTCGGCCATTCCTCGGCCAATTGGGCACGACGCCGTCGAAGGCGATGCCGGACTCGCACAATGCCGGCGATTTCGGCCAGTTTCTGACCGACGCACCACATGCTTATTCCCTGACCGCGGACGAACTCGTCCAGCATAAGACTGACGGCCACATGGACGTGAATACCGTGCGGGAAGGCGCGATCCTGATCTGCCCGGTCAAGGTACCGGGTGGTGGCATCTATATGGGGGACATGCATGCCCTGCAGGGCGACGGCGAAATTGCCGGCCATACCTGCGACGTCGCCGGCACGGTGACGCTGGAGGTCCATGTCATCAAGGGGCTCAATATCGACGGGCCGATCCTTCTGCCGGTGCTGGAAGATGTACCGTTCCTTGCACGTCCGCTTGACGAGGCGGAACGAACGCGGGTGGCGGCACTTGCCCGCAAGCACGGTGTCCGAGAGGTCGAAGCTGACGCCCCGGTCACCTTCATCGGCACGGGCGCGAACCTCAACGATGCGACCACGAACGGGCTGGAGCGGGCGGCGGACCTGCTCGGTCTCAGCGTTCCCGAAGTGATGAACCGGGCAACGATCGCAGGTGCAATCGAGATCGGCCGCCATCCGGGCGTGGCGCGGGTAACGTTTCGTGCCCCGCTCAACCTGCTCGACGCAAAGGGCATCGGCGCGTTCGCGCGCAGTCTCTACAATCTCTGAGCCTCCTGTATTTTCAAGGACCTGTATTTTCAAGGAGTTGCTTGCAGACGATAGCGGGGCCGACGTCATGTCGGCCCCGTTTCGCTTTCTGACGCTAAGGCGCAGCGGCAGAAGTCCCAGGGCATTTCGTATCGGTTTGCCGCCGTCCGCGGCCGTTCAAACATTGCGATACACAGACGCCGCTTCCGAACACATCGCGGATACACAGCACACGCATGGTCACGGCGAAATTTGGTTCGCGTCCGCCCAGGCGGGCTATGTCCTGAAAAGACGGAATTACGACATTTGAGACGCGATCTTTCGGCCGTACCATCGAGGCTCCAACCCAAGCAAAGGAGCTTGAAATGAGCAAATCAAAAGGCACTGCACTGATCACCGGTGCTTCGTCCGGTATCGGCGCGATCTATGCTGACCGCCTGGCACATCGCGGATATGACCTCATTCTCGTCGCGCGCAACCGCGTACGCCTCGACGATCTAGCCCGCCGGCTGGCGGACGAAACCGGCCGCGCCATCGAAGTCGTGGCCGCGGACCTCGGCAACAGGGATGATGTCAGGCGGGTCGAGAAGATCCTCGAAAGCGATGCGAGCATCACGATGCTGGTCAACAATGCCGGGGTCGGCGCGACGGCGCCGCTGCTCGCCTCCGATGTCGACAAGATGGACGAGATGATCACGCTCAACGTCAGCGCGCTGACGCGGCTGACCTATGCGGTGGCACCCGGATTTGCGGCGCGCAGCACTGGCACGATCATCAACATCGCCTCGATCGTCGGCGTGGCGCCGGAAGTTCTGAACGGCGTCTATGGCGGCACCAAGGCCTTCGTCCTGGCCTTCACCCTGTCGTTGCAAAAGGAACTTGCCGAGAAGAATATCCGCATCCAGGCCGTGTTGCCGGGTGCGACCGCCACCGATTTCTGGGGCATTGCCGGCACCCCCATCGAACACGTGCCGAGCGAGATCGTCATGCGCGCCGAGGACATGGTGGACGCGGCACTTGCCGGCCTCGACCAGGGCGAAGTGATCACTATCCCAGCGCTGCCGGATGCCGCTGACTGGGCAGCCTATGAGGCCGCACGGCAGAAGCTGATGCCGAACCTTTCCAGGAAAACGCCGGCCGCTCGCTACCGTATCGGGAGCTAGCGCCCGCTCACCTTCCGGCAACCTCCCAACCCGGACTTTCGAGGCGGTTCCTCGCCTCGCCAATCGAACCAGGAGAATGATGATGTTCAGACGTTCCATGCCCATTGTCCAAAACCGCCGACTGGCCGCCTTGGCATTGTCGGGCGCGATCGCGATCCTGCTTCCTCCGCTCGCCGCTCAAGCGGCGGGCGTCTCCGCCGGCGGCGACGTCCAAATCACGTCGGCTGCCAAACCGGCCACGGACGAATCCATCCGCCCTTTCCAATTCCACGCCAGTGATGCCGCACTTGCCGACCTCAAGCAGCGCATCGCGGCGACCAAGTGGCCGGATCGCGAACTGGTGGCGGACGGCACCCAGGGCGTGCGGCTTGCCACCATGCAGAAGCTCGCCGACTATTGGGCAACAAACTACGATTGGCGCCGCGTGGAGAAGACACTCAACGACCTGCCGCAGTTCGTGACCAACATCGACGGCGTTGACATCCACTTCATTCACGTGCGCTCCAAGCATAAGAACGCGATGCCACTCATCGTCACCCACGGCTGGCCGGGCTCGATCATCGAGCAGTTGAAGATCATCGATCCCCTGACCAATCCGAACGCGCATGGAGGCACGGAAGCCGATGCTTTCGACGTGGTCATCCCCTCGCTTCCCGGCTACGGCTTCTCCGGCAAACCGACGGAGCGCGGCTGGGACCCTGTCCGGATCGCGCGCGCCTGGGCAGTGCTGATGCAGCGTCTCGGCTATTCCCATTACGTCGCGCAGGGTGGCGACTGGGGCGACGCTGTTACCGAGCAGATGGCGCTGCAGCAGCCGGCGGGCTTGCTCGGGATCCACACCAACATGCCGGCGACCGTGCCTGACGAGATCCAGAAGAGCCTCGATGCCGGCCAGCCGGCACCAGCGAACCTTTCGGCCGACGAGCGCCGCGCCTATGAGCAGCTCGACTTCTTCTACCGGAACGGGCTGTCCTATGCGCAGGAGATGAGCAAACGTCCGCAAACGCTTTATGCGATTGAGGATTCGCCGATCGGGCTTGCGAGCTGGATGCTCGACCACGATGCCCGCAGCTACGAGTTGATCGCCCGCGTCTTCGATGGCAAGCCGGAAGGGCTGACGCGCGATGACGTGCTCGACAATGTCACGCTCTACTGGCTGACCAATACCGCCGTGTCGTCGGCACGGCTCTATTGGGAAAACAAGCTTGCCTTCTTCCAGCCGAAGGGCGTGCAGATCCCGGTGGCCGTCAGCGCCTTCCCGGACGAGCTTTATCAGGCACCAAAATCCTGGGCGGAGAAGGCATTCCCCAAGCTCATCCATTATAATCGTCTCGCCAAGGGCGGGCACTTTGCAGCCTGGGAACAGCCGCAAGCCCTAGTCGACGAGTTGAGGGCTTCATTCAAGTCACTGCGTCAACCGAGCTGACAGGAAGAGGCGTGCGAAAGCGCGCCCCACCGTCGCAACAAAGGAGGTGGCATGAAAGAGACCGCGTCCGCTGAGAGAACGGATCACTGAGATGCAGGTGATGATTGAGGGACAGCCACGCTTCCAGCCTTTCGGCTTATCCTGTTGGGGTTTTGGAGATCTCAACACGGGAGTTGGAAGCATGACTGCGTCCTATGATTACCATATCGGCGTTGATTACCACAAATCCTATAGCCATCTGGTGGTGCAGGACAGCAGCGGCAAGACGCTGCGCTCCGGCCGGGTGAAGAACGATCGCCAGTCGCTCGGCGGGTTTCTCGAGCGGTACCGCGAAAACAGCCAT